>OMZN01000054.1 GCA_900315555.1 uncultured Eubacteriales bacterium | reverse complement strand
GCACTCTACAGCGACAATATTCCGGGCAGCGTCTATGACAATCTGATCTCGGTGATTCATGAGACCCTGCCGGTCATGTACCGCTACATGGATATCCGGCGCAGGCTTCTTGGGCTGGACAAACTGCAGATGTACGATATTTATGTGCCACTGATCCAGCTTCCTAAGCGCGTGATTCCCTATGAAGAAGGACTCGATATCATCCGCAGAGGACTGGCGCCTCTGGGCGAAGACTACATTCACCGCATGAACGAAGGACTCCAAGACGGCTGGGTTGATGTCTACGAAAACGAAGGCAAGACGAGCGGTGCCTACAGCTTCGGCAGCTACGACAGCAAGCCCTACATCCTGCTCAACTACGCCGATACCCTGCAGGATGTCTTCACCATCGTACATGAAATGGGCCACTCCATGCATTCGGCCTACACCAGAGAAAGCCAGCCCTTCATCTACGGAAGTCATTCCATCTTCACCGCAGAAACGGCCAGCACCGTCAACGAAAACCTGCTGATGAAATACCTGCGTGCCGAGGAAAAGGATCCCCAGATGCAGAAGTATCTCCTCAATATGCATATTGAGGAATTCCGCACCACTGTTTTCCGTCAGACAATGTTCGCTGAGTTCGAGCAGAAGACACATGCACTTCTTGAAGCCGGCGGGCAGCTGACGCCCGAGGGAATGAGCGATATCTATGCTGAACTGAACCGTCAGTATTTCGGCCCCCACGTGGTGACCGACGACCTGATCCGCTATGAGTGGGCGAGAATCCCGCACTTCTACAATGCATTCTATGTTTACAAATATGCGACCGGCTATTCTGCCGCCACGGCCATCGCTGACATCATTCTGGAAAAAGGACCGGAGGACTACCTTCGCTTCCTTCGTACCGGAAACAGCGACTATCCCATTGAGCTTCTGAAGATTGCCGGCGTGGACATGAGCACCGAGGCGCCTATCCGCCGTGCCATGAAGACCTTTACTGAACTGGTTGACCGCTTTGAAGAGATGACAAAGTGAACCGGAGGAACGGACAAGCAATGAAAGAAAGACGCATCAGCATCTACACCAACAATACCGAGGCCTCCAACGAGACCTGCGCCATCCTCAAACCCAAGCTGGAAAGCGCCGGCTTTTTCCCTGTGGACGGTTTTGACGAGCAGGCCGAGCTCCTTATCTGCATCGGCGGCGACGGCACGGTTCTGCAGGCAATGCACGAGCTGGATTTTCCTGATGTTCCCATGATCGGCATCAACACCGGTCACTTGGGGTTCTTCCAGGAACTCTATCCCAGCGACATCGACACCTTCATCTTCAACTATTCGAACAAGAATTATACGATCCAGACGCTGGCCACCGTCAAGGCCAGCGTCCTTGACAAGCACGACAGGGAACACGTCTTCCGCGCCATGAACGAGATCGTCATCCGCGGCATCCATCGCAGCTCGACCCATATGAGCCTGTCCATCGGCGGCAGCTTCATCGAACGATTCAGCGGCGACGGCATTCTGCTCTCCACACCTTCCGGCTCCACGGCCTATAACTATTCGCTGGGCGGCGCCATCGTGGATCCCCGCCTCAATCTCTTTCAGGTGACGCCGCTGGCGCCCATGAACACCACGGCCTATCGTTCCTTCACCTCCAGCATCCTGCTTCCCAGCGATCTGGAAGTGGATATCGTTCCCGAGCCCTACAAGAGCCGCATTACCTACCTGATCACTGACGGCTTCGAAACTGAATTTATGGATCTCAAAAAAATTACCGTAGAATATGCCCATACCGTAGTTAAGATGATTCGCTTCTCCGATTACGATTTTTGGAATAAGGTCAAGACAAAATTTCTATGAGCAGAGAATTTACCTACATTGTAACTAAGGAGGATGAGCAGGAAGGCTGCAGCATCATTACGCTGGTGCGGCGGCACTTTGCCTGCTCTTCGCGCCTGCGAAAGAAGATCAAAAAAAACAAGGCCATTACCGTCAACGGCGCAGTCATACCGGTCTGGAAAGCGCCGCACGCCGGCGATGCGATTGCTGTCCGCCTGCCCGAGGAAGCAAGCCACTTCCCGCCGGAGGCCATTCCGGTGGATGTAATCTACGAAGATGATGATCTGCTCATCGTCAACAAACAGGCCGGCATCACCGTGCATCCGACCAATGGCCGGCCGGATCATACCCTCGCCAACGCCCTGAGTCAATACATGCTGGATACCGGACAGCGCTTTAAGATCCGCTTTATCAATCGTCTGGACATGGACACCAGCGGTCTGGTGGCCTGCGGCAAAAACGCCTATGTACAGAACGATTTTGTCCGCCAGAGCAGGCAGGGACTGGTGCGCAAGGAATATACCGCCATCGTGGACGGTCTCATGGAAGAAGAGCAGGGTGTCATCGATCTGCCCATCGGCCGGCCGGCAGACGAACCACTGCGCCGTGGAGTCGTCGAAGGCGGCAAACCCTCCGTGACCCACTACCGGGTGCTGGCACGCTTTCCCGAAGCCGGCGGTCCGGGCTACAGCCTGGTGCGGCTCCGTCTGGAAACCGGAAGAACGCACCAGATCAGAGTACATATGTGCCACATCGGCCACACGGTCACCGGCGACTGGCTATACGAAAGCGTGCACCGGGAGCAGATCGGCCGCCAGGCACTCCATGCTTCCCGCCTTTCCTTCCGTCATCCCATCAGCGGAGCGCAGCTGGACCTTCATGCACCTCTTCCTGCCGATATGCAGACGCTGCTCGGCGCGATCGGTGGAAAAAATCTGCTCGATGATCTCCTTTAGCCCTGTGCCTGCAGAGCCGCAGGCCGCTTTATCAGCGCATGGCAACTTTATCAGCGCATGATAAAGTGACTATACTTCTTTCAGCATGTTCAGAAGTTCGAGGTCTTCAGGCCGAACACGGATGCCTGTCTTGTACTCCGTGCCGTCCGGATAGCGCACTGCGACAGCAATCTCCTGCCCTTCGCAGAATCCCTTCTCTTTGACGCTTCCCAGGAAGGCAGGCACCTTGGGATGATTGGAGAAAAAAGTGTTTTTCGCCTTCTTGAAGCGAAACATATCCTGTAGATTCATAATGGCATTTCCTTTCCATCGCAGAGGCAGCGAATCAGCTGCTCCCCCTCATATTCCAGCTTCATCGAAAAGAAGGGCGCATCATCGGCCAGCATGCGCAGGAAAATCCTGTCCCCCTGCCATAAGGTCAGCCTGCCGATCTCTTCCTTGGGTACCCACAAGAGATCGCCCTCGTCACAGTCAAGCAGCTCGCCTTGGAAGCCGTCTGCCGTATACAGGCACATGAACTCCGTGGGGTAATCCACCTGAATAAAAGTAATCAGCCCCCGAAAGCGCCAGGATGTCAGCGTTAGCCCCGTTTCCTCACGCACCTCGCGCAGGAGGCATTCCTCCGGACTTTCGCGGGCGAGAAACTTGCCGCCCACGCCGATCCACTTGTCTTTGTTGATATCGTTTTCCTTTTTCACTCTGTGCAGCATCAGGTACTGATCATCTCGTTCGATGTAGCACAAAGTGGTCATCATCATATTCTCCATCGTCTTTTTTCCGTCCGTCTTTCCCTGCTGATCATGTTCATCCACTCGGTTATGCCCGCATCGTCAGGCGATTTTCTTCACCGTGCTCCACCCTTGTCATGCTTCGCCGCCTTCAACCGTAAGCGCGGCATAGCTGAGCGGAATCATCTTTTCCAGATCGGCCGGCGCAGTCTCCACCTGACAGCCGATTCTGCCGGCACTGAAGAAGATCGTCCCGCAGTCCCTGGCCGAGCTGTCCACCGTAGTGCGAAAGAACTTCTTCATGCCGATGGGGCTGCATCCGCCATGAATGTATCCCGTCAGCGGCAGAAGCTCCTTTGCGTGGATCATGGCAATCGCTTTCTCGCCTACTGCGCGCGCCGCCTTCTTCAGATCCAGTTCCTTTTCTACCGGGATAACGAAGACGAAGTGTTCGCCTGTCCGTGAGCCCACCGTAACCAAGGTCTTGAAGACCCGCGCCGGATCCTCCTTCAAAAGCGCCGCCACCTGAACACCTGACAACGCCTCCTTCGTAGGAAAATAATACGCTTGATAATCCACGCCGTGCTGCTCCAGCAGCCGCATCACATTGGTCTTGTCCTGTTTTGCCTTTTTCTTGTGCATGCCGCTTCCTCTTTCGTTCGTTTTTTATCTCGATCTTCCCTGTCAAAAGAACACCCGCTGCCGCCCGCCACAGATACAGCAGGCGGCAAATCAGAAAAGCCGCTTTTCCAAAGAAAAGCGGCTTTCTGCATCCGCCGTACGGCGGCATTTTCGTTATACCGGATAGACCGAGTCCTCTTCGTTGAGAAGATCCAAGTCCAGCTTGTATTTCTTTTCGATCCTGTGCTTGAAGAAAGTCTCCGCCACTTTGGGGAAGAAAGCCTGCGTCAGAACATCCTCCTCCTGCTCCATGTACTGTGCGCAGTCTTTCTTGGCCTGCTCCAGTTCGGGCTCCAGAAGATCGGCCGGACGGCAGGTGACCTGCTCTTCGTCGCCGAGGATCTTCTTGACAACCTCTTCCTTGATAGGCACCGTCGTACGTCCATACATGCCCTTGACCAGCTGACGTGCCTCGTTGGGAACCATCTTGTACCGCTCGCCCATGATCACATTAAGTACTGCCTGTGTGCCGACGATCTGGCTGGAAGGTGTAACAAGGGGCGGGAAACCGAAGTCTTCTCTTACCCGCGGGACCTCTTTGAGCACCTCTTCGAACTTGTCCATGGCGTTGGCTTCCTTCAGCTGGGAAACCAGATTGGAGAGCATGCCGCCCGGCACCTGATAGATCAGCGTATTGATATCAACGCTCATCAGCTTGGGATCAAGAAGTCCGCTGGCGATATACTTTTCCTTGATAGGACGGAAGTGATCGGCCACCTTGTTGAGCAGATCCATGTCCAGCTCCGGATCACGATCCGTACCCTGGAAAGCTGCTGCCATCGGTTCCGTCGGCGGCTGGGATGTGCCGCCCGAGAACGGGGAAATGGCAGTATCGATGATGTCAACACCGGCTTCGACCGCTTTCATATAGGTCATGGACCCCAGGCCGCTGGTGGCGTGGGTATGAAGTTCCACCGGAATGGTCAGTTCCTTTTTCAGAGCGCTTACCAGAGAGTAGGCATTCTGCGGTGTCAGAAGACCGGCCATGTCCTTGATGCAGAAGGAATCACATCCCATCTCTTCGATTTCCTTGCCCAGCTTGACAAACGTCTCGTTGGTATGTACCGGAGAAATGGTGTAGGAAACGCAGCCCTGCGCATGACCGCCGAATTTTTTCGTCGCCTTGACGGCAGCCTCGATGTTCCTGGTGTCATTGAGTGCATCGAAGATACGAATGATGTCAATACCGTTGCTGATGGCCTTGTCGACAAACTCATAGACCACATCATCTGCATAGTGCTTGTAGCCCAGCAGATTCTGCCCACGCAGGAGCATCTGCAGATTGGTCTTCTTGATCCGCTTTCTGATTGCGCGCAGCCGTTCCCACGGATCCTCATCCAGGAAGCGAAGACACGCATCATAGGTGGCGCCGCCCCACATTTCCAATGCGTGGTAGCCGACATTGTCCATCGTCTCCAGGATCGGAAGCATTTCCTCTGTTTTCATTCTGGTAGCGATCAGACTCTGGTGCCCGTCACGAAGAACGGTCTCCATGAATTTCACTTTGCTCATTCGTTGTCCTCCAAAAAAGTTATTTGCCAGGGGTTTGCAGCGTTCTGCCGCATTTTCCTCTATGTGCAGCGTTCATTTGCAATTGAAATGATATCAGTAAAACAGAATTTTTTCAACACTCTGTTCGCCTTATGGCCAATGTATACCTCACGACCGCCATGCCGGCTGCCTCCGGGGTTTCTGCCGCATCCCCGCACAGGCGGTCCGCCCGCTTAGGCACCGAATTTCTTGGCAGCCAGGAAGCGCTGCACGTAGTCCACATCCGAAGGGGTGTCAATATAGGCCGTGCCCCGCTTCTGGCGCGTCTCTCTGCCCTTGCCGGTAATCAGGATCACCGTGTTTTCGTCGGCTGCTTCCACCGCCCGCTCGATGGCCCTTCCCCGGTCATCGATGATCTCATAGCGTCCGCCGACGGACTCCACGTGACCGGCAATCTCCCGGCTGATATCATGCACCGCTTCCTCACCGGCATCCTCCTCAGTCAAAATGGCAAGATCGGCGTGCCGGCCGGCCGAGATGCCGAGTTCCTCTCTTCTTCGCTGCGCCTTCTTCCCCGGGCAGCCGAAAACAATGATGACCTTCCTGCCGGGGAATTCCTGCTTGACACTCTTAAACAGTGCCTCAAAACTCATGGCGTTGTGGGCATAATCCACAATAGCCGTCAGCCGGCCCGAAGGATCGGTGAACACCTCCATGCGGCCGCTGACATGCGCCTTGGCAAGCCCACGCTGCATGGCTTCCAGCGGCACGCCGAGCAGATGGCAGACGGTGATGGCGGCCAGTGCATTGCTGACATTGAAAATGCCCTTGCAGGCAATCGCAAAGGGGGCATCGAAGTCATCGCACCGGACGCGGAAGCTGATTCCGTTTCCCTCAGAGCGGATATCGCCAGCCATGACATCTGCATGGTCGTTCTCCATGCCGAAGGTTATGATCTTTTCTGCATAGCCGGCAGCAGACTCCACGGCACGCCGGCAGTAGACATCATCGCCATTGATGACAGCAGTCCTGCACTGACGCATCAGCATCATCTTGCTGGCAATGTAGTCTTCCAGACTGGGGTGCTCCACCGGCGAAATGTGATCTTCGCCGATGTTCATCAGAACACCGACATCGAAAGTAACGCCATAGGTCCGATCATACTTCAGCGCCTGAGAAGACACCTCCATCGTCAGATACTCAATACCCGCATCCACTGCATGCTGCATATGGCGGCTGAGCATCATGGCCTCCGGCGTCGTCAAATGCGATTCTTCCCTGATCTTGCCGTCATAATTGTCGATGCTGGAGAGAATGGCGCTTTCCTTCCCGCCGCTGGCAAGCAGGTGCTCATCCAGAATCGACTTGATGAAGTAGGCTGCCGAGCTCTTTCCCTTGGTCCCTGTAATGCCGACAGTATGGAGTTTCTGCCATACTTTGTGTTGGTATCTGGCGGCGATCAGCGCCATGGTCCGCCGGATATCGCCTACGAGAATGCAGGGGGCATCACCGGCCTCCTCATAGGCCTTCTCGCTGACATAACAAAAAGCGCCCTTTTCCAAAGCCTCTACTAGATAGGCCGGCTTGAAGTGAGCGCCTTTACATACGAAAAGGGTGCCTTCCACCACCTCTTTGGAATCATAGGTGGCAAAGACAACAGGATCGTCTTCCACACCTTCCACATCATGCTGGCAGCAGAGCAGCCCATTCTTTTCCAAATCCCCGATATAATCTCTCAATGCCGATGGCTGGTTCATCGTCTTTCTTCCCGCTTTCTGTACTTTCGTAAACAAACATAGGCGCCGGCACGCACAAGCCGGCGTATTTTTATTCATCATACCACTTGGGGGAATGGCTGTCACGGCACAATTCTGCTGTTTCCTGCCGTTTTCGCAAGTATACATGTATACTTTTCCTTCCCGCTGTCTGTCATGGCGCAAGGCACAAAAACCGCGCCTTTTACCATGGATTGGCGCAGGGCACCGGTCTTTCTATGGGCAGGCGCGCACGCAGGATGCGGCAGAAAACGCTATCATCCTTTGCCGCAAGCGTATGGCCAAAGCGGGGAAAAAAGAGTATACTCCTCTATATGAAAGAGAAATGCATTATCATCACATCACATATTCACGGGAATCTGAAGGATCTCATCGATTTTGACGATGCCTATATCCTCTGTGCCGACGGAGGATGGGAACTGGCAAGGGATGCCGGCATCAAGCCGGATCTGATCGTGGGCGATCTCGACTCCTCAAAAGAAACGCCGCCGCATGACATCCCGCTGGAAAAACTTCCGACCCATAAGGACTTGACGGATACGGCACGCTGCATCCACTGCGCTGTGGAAAAAGGCTACCGGAGGATCTTTCTTCTCGGCGGTCTGGGCGGTCGTGCCGACCACAGCCTTGCCAACCTGCAGAACATTGTCGCCGCTGCCAAGAAGCAGATCTCCATCATCATGATGGATGCCCAAAACATCGTCATGGCGCTGGTCGATGATGAAATCCTTCTGCCGGCGATGCCCGGATACAAACTGTCGCTGTTCTCCCATTCCGACCGCTGCGAGGGCGTTACAGCACGGGGCGTGGAATACCCGCTTGATAATGCGGTACTTACCTCCGACTACCCCTTGGGCGTCAGCAATGAGTTCGTTGAGGAGGAAGCCTATCTAAAGGTTGCACACGGTACCCTTCTGATCATGCTTTCCAAAGATTGAACCGCGGG
>OMZN01000122.1 GCA_900315555.1 uncultured Eubacteriales bacterium | reverse complement strand
GGGTAATGTTCGCTATCGATCATTCAGATGATGGAGCAATCATGTCTCTGGATTGTATGATGCCGTACAGAACGGATAAAGAAATTGTTTATCGAGCCTGCAAAGTTGATAAACAAAACTTTGCTTACGTTGATGAGAAATTTCAGGATGATTATAATCTGGCCAAAATCGTGATAGCAGATAACCGAAATCCATATGCTAATGTTTATTCATATCTAAGCGAACGCTTGAAAAATGATCAGTCTTTGGCTTTGCTGGATGCTGCCACTGATATGCCGGATGTTGAATATTATTCCGATAGTCTGAAGGATAATGAGACAGTGGCGAAGAAATTAATAGAAGTGCACGGAGCAGATGATTGGCGTTTAGAATACATGAGTGATCGGATAAAAAGGATTTTTGGCTATAAAAAATGAAGTCGATTACCAGATGGAATCCGATCTATGCGTGGGATCAGATGTTTCTTGGCTAAACACATGGATATAATAGCTCGCTATTTCAGCTCGAGTCGTCAGCATCTCGACGCGTTTCCTCGTACCGAAATCTTGAGGCGGCATGGGTGTGTGCACCGGAAAGTGAAGTGCATATAGATAAGGTAGGAATTATCCTCTCGACCTTTTCCTGCGCACGGAGAATTGGCTGTTTTTACACTGAAAAACCGTTGACAGGTTTCCGCGAACGAGGGGCGTGATATGAATGTCAGATATGAGTAATTTTCCACCCGGTTGATCTTCTGCTACAGCTGCGGACCACAAGGTTGGCCTCCAGTTACAGCCTCAAGCCGGGTGAAGGACATCGAGCGGCGGAGCTCGTCGCGGGTCGGGTTTTGTAACTGGATGTAGTGATCAGGATGAATGTGAGAGGTGACAGGGATGAACACGCAGCTGATACAAGGCTTGAAAATTCAATGGGACAGAGTTGATCCTGACTCATATGTCCGGCAGATTGACGCATTAAAGGGAATTTCTCAATTAGAATTTAAAAGGCCGGTGACCTTCTTTGTCGGAGAAAACGGCAGCGGGAAATCGACTCTGCTTGAGGCAATCGCAATCGCTTATGGTTTCAATCCGGAAGGCGGCACAAAGAACTATTCCTTTTCAACTTATGATGACTTCTCAGACCTGTACCAGGCAGTTATTTTGTCGAAAAGTTTCAGGCATAGTAAATGGGGATATTTTCTCCGCGCTGAAAGTTTCTATAATGTTGCTAGCAAGGAAGAGGAGTATGCACGTGGAGGCGGAGTGCCTCAGAGGCTTCATGAGAAATCTCATGGAGAGAGTTTCCTTGATATCGTGGAAAGTAATTTTACAGAGAACAGTCTTTATCTGCTCGACGAACCGGAAGCGGCGCTGTCACCGCAGTGGCAGCTGACATTGCTGGCGGAGATCTGTAAATATGCGTCACAGGGATCTCAGTTCATCATCGTTTCCCATTCACCGATACTTCTTGGAATTCCGGGAGCGGAAATACTGACCTTTGATGACGGTCCGGTTCATACCTGCAGCTATGAAGAAACAGACAGTTACCAGATTACGAAAATGTTTATTGAGGACAGGAAAAAGATGCTGGAGATGCTGACTGATGATCTCACCAGGGCGAGTGAAGAGGATGGAATTGGGAATTACACTGATTCTGAATGGCTGTATGATGAGGTGAGAGAAGAGATTGAAAAATGGAAAACTCTTACTATCAGATGCGCATCCGCGTCTGATCTGGATGCAATAGAGTCTGTTTATAACCGAATTCATGATGCGGAGGAAAAAGGAGAAGTCACAACGGGCTGGATCCGGTCGGTATACCCGGTTCGCGCTACGGCGGAAGCGGCCTTGCGCAGGCAGGATTTATTCGTGGAGAAGGATATGGCGGATGGCGGCCGGATTGTGGGCACGGCGATTATCAATCAGACGCAGGTGGATGTCTATGACGGCGCTGACTGGCAGTATGATGCTCCTGAGAGTCAGGTCATGGTCCTGCATACTCTGGTGATTGATCCTGCGGTAAGGGGACATGGATATGGGAAAGCCTTCGTGCAGTTTTACGAACAGTATGCGGAAGAGCATGGCTGCAATTATCTTCGAATGGACACGAATGAGCGCAACCGGAATGCGCGGAGTTTTTATACCCGGCTGGGTTACCGGGAAGCGGATATCGTACCTTGTGTCTTTAATGGAATTCCGGATGTGAGTCTGGTGCTGCTGGAAAAGAAGCTGTAATCGGCAGGAAGAATATGAACGGAAAAAGGAAAAGCATGCTCAGTTTGAAGCTCTATGAAGATATCCAGAATTACGTTGATGAACACTATCTGGCTGCAGAACTGCAAGGTGATCTGGAGGAATTTCTCATCCGGGATCAGGCACCGCTGGAAAAAGCCACGGAATTAAAAGGGGATGTCTCGCTGGAAGACGCTCTGGGGCAGATCGATGAGATTTTTTCTGAAATGCTTCTCCGAAAAATCGATGATCAAGGAATATCAGGATATCCGAGTCGGGTTTTCTGTTAACACACTGGATGAGAGCCGGCGGGATGAACCGGCGGGAAATTCCTTTTTTCTATTGGCAACATGCGTGTTAACAAAGCCGGTTAAATAGAGTATACTTATTATGTTCTGCCCACGGGGCACCGCCTGCATCAGCCAAGGCGCGGATCCGCGATCCGGTGCAGAACTGACTGGAAATTTTTTTGTTCGCTGCGGTGCCTGCACCGGACAGAAGGGAGATACAACATGACAAAGAAAGATATCGATTGGGAAAGCCTCGGTTTTGACTACACCAAAACCGACTGGCGCTATGTGGCGCACTGGGAAAACGGCAGCTGGGGCAAGGGCGAACTGACGCAGGATGCACAGGTGTCCATCAGTGAATGCGCCGGCGTTCTCCAGTATGCGCAGACCTGCTTTGAGGGACTCAAGGCTTATGAGACAGCGGACGGCAGGATCGTCACCTTCCGGCCCGACCTCAATGCCGAGCGCATGATCAATACCGCCAAGCGTCTTGAGATCCCGCCCGTTTCCAAGGAGATGTTCATGGAAGCGGTCGACAAGGTCGTCGCCGCCAACAAGGACTTCGTTCCGCCCTACGCTTCCGGCGCGTCGCTGTACCTGCGTCCCTTCCTCTTCGGAAGCGGCATCGTCATCGGCGTGTCCCCTGCACCCACCTACGAGTTCCGGCTCTTTGCCACCCCGGTGGGCGCTTACTTCAAAGGCGGCGCCAAGCCCATCGTCATCAAGGTATCCGACTTTGACCGTGCGGCTCCCCACGGCACCGGCAATATCAAGGCCGGCCTCAACTACGCCATGAGCCTGCACGCCATCGTCACCGCCCATGAGGAGGGCTTTGCCGAGAATATGTATCTGGATCCGGGCAGCCGCACCTATGTCGAGGAAACCGGCGGCGCCAACTTCATCTTTGTCACCAAGGACAAGAAGGTTGT
>OMZN01000053.1 GCA_900315555.1 uncultured Eubacteriales bacterium | reverse complement strand
TTTTGCCGCCGCCGAAGGCGTCTTGGCTTCATCGCCATAGACCCAGCCATTCATGGTCAGTTCTTTCGTCCACTCGTTTTCTGCCTTCTTGATTTGATAGGGCAGCTGAATGGTGCCGTCACGATCCGCATCGGCATCTTTCCACATTGTATGGTCAGGGTCCGTCAGCGTCAGCTCTGCATTGTAATTGCCGGCATCAACATAGCCGTCGTTCTTCACGGTGTAATCCGCCGTTTCATCGATCGCCGGCTTCTGCATTTCTCCGTTATAGGTGAATTCCTTCTCATAGGAAGGAACCTCTACGTTCTTCTTGGCGATGACGACTTTCTTGGTGGCGGATTCCAGTCCGGTATAATTATCGGTGCCTTCCACCTGTGCAGTCACATAGTAGGTGCCCGGCTCGGTCGGTGCCGCATCAAGACGGTTCTTCTCATCGTCAAAATAACTGAAGGTTACGTCGCCAAATGCCGCCTCCGCTGTCACACTGGGCGCCTCGCCGTCGTATACCTTGCTCTCCACCGTCAAGGGTGTCACCCAGGTGTTTTCTGCCTGCAGAATTTTATAGCTGATGGTACGCGTAGTCTTGCTTTCGCCATCGGCCCACGTACAGTGTGCCTTATCGGTTAATGCGATCTCTGCAGTGTAGGTACCCGCATCCGTATGATCCGGATCGGATGTAACATAGTACTGCTCACTGGCGGGGATATTCGCGTGCTGCGGCTTCCCCGTGTAGGTGAGATCCTCCAGCGTCGGCACCTGCACCTGAATTTTGTTGATGGTGAAAGTGGCTGACTGCGAAATCTCATCGTAATTATCGGTACCAGGAATCGTCGCCTTGACATAATAAGTACCCGGATGATCCGGCTTGCCGCTCAGCTGATTGTCCTCGTTCAGAGGTTCGGCAGCGTAGTATGTATACTGCGGTGTACCCCATTTTGCCGATGCCGAAGGCTCTTTGGCCTCATCGCCGTAGATCCAGTCGTCCATCGAAAGATCCTGGGTGAATTCATTGGCCCCCTTGGTGATCTGAAAAGCCAGAGAAATCGTGCCGTCGCCATCCACATCTCCGGAAGCCCATGCAAAGTGATCGGGATCCTGGAGCGTCAGTTCCACAGGATAGGTGCCCACATCCGTGCCGCCTTCATTGGCGGTCGCCGTATAGAAGGTGGACAAAGGAATGGCCGCCGTCTGCAGCTGACCGGTGTATTCCGTCGAACCGATACTTGGGACAACGATGGTCTGCTTTTTGATCCGGAATTCCACATACGCTGACTCCAGCGCTTCGTAGTTATCCGTACCTTTCAGGCTGGCACGCAGATAATAAGTACCCGGTTCGGCAGGCTGTTCATCCAGTGCTGTATAGTTGTCGTCACTATCTTTGGTGTAGTACGTGTAGACCACATCATCTGCACTGCCGAAATGAGGTGTCGCGCGCGGTGTAGATGCCGTCATACCATAGGTCCAGCTGTCGATGGAAGGTGCAGCATCCCAGCTGTTTTCCGCTTTCGTGATGTTCCAGGTCAGCGTCTTGTTTTCATTGCTCCCATCCTCCCATGTCATGTTCACAGGATCTTTCAATGCAATCTCGACGGTATAGGCACCGGAATCCGTGCCGCCTTCATCGCTGACGACCTCATAGTCATCCGAATCTGCAATGCCGGATGTCTGCTTTTTGCCGGTATAGGCCTTATCCTCCAGGCTGGGAATGGCCACGCCTGTTTTCGTGATGTCGAAGCTCACCTTATCAGAGGTCAGCGCCGTGTAATCATCGGTAGCAGCGACACTTGCCTGTACCGCATACGTACCGGCCTTCGAGGGCTTTTCCGTAAGTTTGTTGCCATCCTCATCATAATAGGTATAAACGATGGTATCGCTTCCGAACTTTGCCGTTGCTGATGGTTCACTGGCCGTATCACCATAGTCCCATCCCTGCATGTCCAAGTCATCCGTCCAGGCATTGTCCGCCTGAAGGATCTTGAAATCGATCTTGATAACGCCATCGCCATCCTCATCACCAGAGGCCCAGACACTGTTTTTCGTGTCCGTCAGCTTCAGCTCGACATCATAGGTACCTGCATGCATACCGCCCTCGTTTTCGCTGACGGTATAATCATCGGTATCGGTGATGTCTGCAGTCTGGGTCTCTCCATTGTAGGTTTTGCTTTCCACCGTAGGCACTTTGACGCTCTTTGCATTGACCTTAAACGATGTCGTCGCCGTGTCACTGGTATAGTTAGCTGTACCCGTTGATGTCGCCTTGACATAGTATGTTCCGACTGCCAGATCAGAAGAGAGTGTTACTTCATCCGTGCACGAAGCATCGGAATAGTATTTGTATGTTATGGCATCCGCATCATACTTTGATGTCGCAGACGGTTTGGCAGGCGTGCTTCCGGCGACAAAGTCGTCCATGGAAAGATCTGAAATCGTATTGGCATCCTTGCTGATCGTATAGGTTCCATCGAAGCTGGCTATCTCGTCATAATTCGAGGTTCCCTCGACAGATGCCGTTACTGTATAGGTGCCCACATCACTGGGAGCGCCTGTCAGCTCCGTGTCTCCTTGTTTCCAGACCACCTTTGCCTCTCCGAAGGCAGGTTCCGCCGTCACACTGGCTGCAGACCCGTCATAGGTCTTGCTGCCATCCAGGTCGACAGAGATCCAGCTGTTTGCGGCCTTCGTGATCTCAAAGTCCTGCGTAAGCGTCACCGCATCCAGATCGCCTTCCGCCGCATACGCTGCCGTCACAGTATAAGATCCGACATCCGTAGGCTGTGCAGAACCCAGATCCGTACCGCCTTGGCTGTACGAAATCTCAGGATCTGCTTCATAATCGGAAGAAACAACCTGAACTTTTTTTGCTTTCCCACTCCACGTATAGCTGACGCTGCCGGTCATGCCGCCGATATAGATGGTGCCCGTGCCGGGCGCCGCCTTGACGGCTGACGGTATCATCGTCGTCATCATGGTGAGTGCCAGGATCAGTGACAGCAGAACCGCGCCGAGACGTTGTCCGAATGTTCGATGTACATTCATAGGCTTAGTTCTCCTCTCTTGAAATATAAATAAGAAATAAGTTCCCTTTTGCACGAACAGACACTCTCTTAACTATTCATGCTTTAGAAATTTTACCATCGGATAGGAGGATAAAAAAGGAAAAAGCTCCGTTTTGTGCCTGCAAGTTATGTCATCTATATTGACATAACTCGTACTTGACAAAGTGAACAGTTTATGTTCTATAATTTTTTGCATTATTTGATTGAAATTGCAGATAAAAATTCTGTATATTTGACAGAGCCTCACGCAATTTGTAAAATATTTCTGAAGCAAAGTTCTGAATACAAGAGTAGGAATGAAACAAGAATGCATTTTTGAGCTGGCATTTGAGCAAGAAGGTGAGATCTCTGAAAGCATTAGCCGTTGCTGTATGTGAGGATCAAAAAGAAGATCAGGAAAAGCTGCGTACGATATTGAGCAATATGTGCGTACCGGTGCAGACCGACTTTTTTGACAGCGGCGAGGCGCTTCTTGCTGCCTTTGCTCCCCGCATCTACGATCTGCTTCTGATGGACATCTACATGCATGGCTTGAATGGAATCGAAACAGTCAGCAGGATCCGCGCAATCGATCAGCACATCCCCGTGGCCTTCATCACGAGCAGTACAGACTTTGCACTGGAAAGCTACCGGCTTTCGGCTATGAACTATATCGAAAAGCCCTACTCCGCAGCTAACATCGAGCGTGTCCTGCAGACAGTGGTCATGATGAAAAAGCAGGCACCCGCTCTATCCATCCGAAAGAATCACAAAACGATCGAAATTCCTCTTTCCGACATTCAGTATCTGGAACAGCAGCTGCGTCAGGTGCATATCGTCCTGGCAGACGGTCAGGACGAACTGATCTATGGAAAACTTTCCGATATGCTGCCAAAACTGGATGCCCGCTATTTTTGCTGCACCCACAAAAGCTACTGTGTTAACCTGGATTACGTGCACGCCCTCCAGCCGGATCTTCGCTGCTTTATCATGAAGGACGGTGCCAACATTCCGATCCGACGCAGCAGCTATCGTCAAGTCAAACAACAATATGAGCAGCACCTCTATGCTATGGTGCGAAAACCCATCCAAGAAAATCGAAACAGCCAATGAACAGACGAACCAGCCTGCCTTTTTTCCTGGGGATACTCTTCCTGATCATCCTGATCATGGCAGCCCTCCTTGCCGCCTTGGCAGCGCAGAAAAACTACACACCCTATTCAAAAAGCAAGTCATCGGTCATCAACCATGCTGCCGTAAGCATTAACGGCAAATCCAGACAGGTTCAGCTGCCGTGCAGGATCAGTACCCCCTCGCCGGGCACGCCGGTCGTCGTCACCCTGCATCCCCGCATCAGCGCACGGGACATGCTTTATGTGAAAACCGTCTATGCACCGCTGACCGTGTCTTCAGGCGGAAAAATACTGGCCTCCTACGGCACCAAAGACAGCTATCCGTCGTTCATGCACGATCCTGCCACCGAGGTGCACTTCCTGGCGCTTTCGGATACTTTGCGCGGCAAGGCACTCACGCTGACATTTTACGCACCGCAGGATCGGGACTACATCATGTTATTCCCCCCCATCATCGGTAAAGCAGGCGCTATCACAGGCAGCATGCTGCCCGATTTAGTCGTGCCTTTCGCCCTCGCGATCCTGCAGCTCATCCTGGGAATGTTCATCTTTACACTGGGCATTTACATCCGTATGTTTCCCTTTTCCTTCGACCGCCATGAGTCATTCTTTGATTCCCTGCCCTGGCTGGGGCTGTTCTCCTTCTGCGCCGGGGTCTGGGCATTCTGCGAGAACAATATGACGCTATGGTTCGTCAACCGGCCGGCCGCCTTGTATTTGCTCAGCTTCATGGCGCTGGAATGCCTCATCATACCAATGTACATGTTCATCCAAAGCTTCCTGAAAACGAGGATACAATGGCTGCATAACCTTGTACGCTGCTGCATTATTATCGCACCCATTGTCTCTCTGCTGTCGCAGCTGACCGGCATTCTCCCGCTGTACCGCAGCATCACCTTCTTCCATGTTATGATCCCTGTGATCATGTGCCTGCTGATCATACAGATCATCCTCCAGTATCTGCATCATCGCGACACAGCATCCAGGCAGCTGCTGATCGCAAGCTGTATCATTTTCCTGTTCGCGATTGCGGAAGTGCTGAACTATCATTTCCATTTTGTATGGCAGAATGCGTCGATCTTCGAAACCGGTCTGTCAATCTTCATCATCTATGCCGGCTTCATCAGCATAGGCTTTGTCTACAGAACTCTCCGCGACCGCCGGCAGATGGCCTTTGACATGCGCACCATGAAAATCATCGTCAAAGAGCAAAAAAAAGAAACCGCCCTCATTATGGAGAGCGAAAAAGAAATCCGCCGCCAGCGGCACGATCTGCGTCATAAGCTGATCGCTATCAAAGAGATGGCAGCCACCGGCAAGCAGGAAGATCTGCAGGACCACATTGCTACCATGATCCGGAACATTCCTCACGCGGTGGAAATCTACTGCGAAAATCCTGAGATTAACGCCATCGTTTCCTATTACCTTGGACTATACCGCGAACACGGCATCAGCGCAGAAGCGCACCTTGCCATCCCGGCCGCGGGCGAAAAGTTTGAAGATGTCGATCTGTGCGTTGTTTTCGGCAACCTCATGGAAAACGCCCTGGAGGCCTGCCAGCGCATGAAAACAGGCGATCGATTCGTCCGCCTGCAAAGTACCTTCCGGTGCGGCACATTGACCATCACGATGGACAACAGCTTCAACGGCCAGGTACATCGTGCCGGCGATCTATTCTACTCCAGCAAGCGGAATGAAAGAGGCATCGGCCTCTCCTCGATCCTCTCCATCGCCAGGAAATACAATGGTAATGCACACTTTGAGGCAAAGGGCAGCGTCTTTTACTCCTCCCTCTACCTGCAGGAGCGGGGGGATAAAACCATACCACCTACACCTTCCAGCTAGCCAGATAGTCTGCCTGTTCAGGTGTCAGCGTGTCGATCTCCACGCCCCAGGCAGCCAGTTTGCGGCGCGCAATGCGATCGTCGATCTCGTCAGAGACATCGATCACCTTGTTTTCCATCTCGCGGTGATGTTCCTTCACATACAGAGCGCTCATGATCTGCACCGCAAAAGACAAGTCCATGATTTCCGCCGGATGACCGTCTGCTGCAGCGATGTTGACCAGTTTACCCTCGCCGATGATATAGATCCACTGTCCCGTGGGCAGGCGATAGCCCATAATATTCTTTCTGGCCTCTCTCTTCTCAACTGCCGCAGCCTCGATGGCGTCCATATCCACTTCACAGTTAAAATGTCCAGCATTGCACAGGATGGCACCATCTTTCATCTTCTCCATGATAGAGAGCGGAATGGTCTTGCAGCAGCCGGTCACGGAAATGAAGAAATCGCCTTCCGGTGCAGCCTGCTCTATCTTCATCACAGCATAGCCATCCATCTTTGCCTCCATCGCGCGGATGGGGTTGATCTCGGTGACAATGACACGTGCACCCAGCGCTGCAGCACGCATGGCAACACCGCGCCCGCACCATCCATAGCCGCAGACGACAACCGTCTTGGATGCTACCAGCAAGTTCGTATTGCGCATAATGCTGTCCCAAACCGACTGACCTGTGCCATAACGGTTATCGAACAGGTGCTTGCAGTCTGCGTCATTGACAGCGACCATCGGAAAGCGCAGCACGCCGTCTTTTTCCATCGCTTTCAGCCGAATGATACCGGTGGTTGTCTCCTCACAGCCGCCCCAGACCTCCGCAGCAAGATCCGGCCGTTTGCTGTGCACCATGCCTACCAAGTCGCCGCCGTCATCAATGATGATATTGGGCTTATGGGAAAGGCATTGCTCAATGTGCGCAAAATAGCCTTCCTCGTCGATACCGTGCACTGCGTAGACATGGAGACCGTCCTCGGCAAGAGCGGCGGCCACATCGTCCTGGGTGGAAAGGCTGTTGCTCCCGGTGGCGGCAAGCTGCGCTCCGCCGGCAGCCAGAACCTTGCACAGGTACGCCGTCTTGGCTTCCATATGGATGGAAAGGGAGATCTTTACCCCTTCAAAGGGTCTGGTCTTGGCAAATTCCTCTTCAAAAGAAGACAAAAGCGGCATATGCTGCTTGACCCATTTGATCTTCTGGTGTCCTGAAGGCGCCAGTGCAATATCCTTGACGATGTAGTCTTCCATGGTTCCGTTTCCTTTCATTATTCCACGGTGACAGACTTAGCCAGGTTCCGCGGCTTATCAATATTATTCTTTCTGGCATCTGCCACATGATAGGCAAACAGCTGCAGCGGAACGACCGACAGCAGCGGCGTCAGGTCATCAGGGCAGGAGGGAATATAGATCACCTCGTCCGCTTTGGTCTCGATCTCGCGGTTGCCTTCCTTGGCGACAGCAACAACATAAGCACCACGTGCCCGGATCTCTTCGATATTGGAGAGCATCTTTTCAAAGAGCTTATCCTGTGTAGCCAGGGTGATGAAAAGCGTCCCTTCTTCCACCAGCGCAATGGTACCGTGCTTCAGCTCACCAGCTGCGATGGCAAAGGTGTTAATGTAGGAGATTTCCTTCATCTTCAGCGACCCCTCATAGGCTACTGTGGAATCCAGGCCGCGCCCGATGTAAAACATCTCGTTGCGGCGATAAAAACGCTTGGCCAGATTCTTGATCTGCGTATCGTCCTCAAGGAAGGCGGCCAGCTTGTCCGGCACCGCCAGAAGTTCCCTGATGGTATCGTGATAGTCCGCTTCCGCAAGCGTTCCTTTCAGTCTGCCCATATATAGACCGATCATATACATGCACATCAATTGCGTCACATACGCCTTGGTGCTGGCCACAGCAATTTCCGGTCCCGCCCAGGTATAGAACACATCATCCGATTCCCTGGCCACGGAGCTTCCCACCACGTTGACCACGGAGAGAATCCGTGCGCCCTTGCCCTTGGCCTCCCGCAGAGCCGCCAGCGTATCCTGCGTCTCGCCAGACTGGCTGATGGCGATGAACAAGGTATTCTCATCAACATACGGGTCCCGATAGCGGAACTCACTGGCCACATCCACTTCCACAGGAATGCGCGTCATCTTTTCAATCACGTACTTGCCCACCAGACCGGCATGGTAAGCAGTACCGCATGCTACAATGTAGATCCTGCTGAGGCGGTCAATATCCTCACGGGCCAGAGAAATCCCGTCCAGCACGATATCGCCGTTCTCATCGAGACGGCGCTTGAGTGTATCCGCAAGCGCCTTGGGCTGTTCGTGAATTTCCTTCATCATGAAGAAAGGATAGCCGCCCTTTTCGGCTGCATCCACATCCCAGTCCACATGATAGGGCTCCCGCTCGACCTGCTCATTGTTTTCATCGTAGATCGTAATCTTCTCCCTTGTCACCACCACGGTCTCATTGTTCTCAAGGAAGATGACACGGCGCACATAGCGAAGGAAGGCAGGAATATCGGATGCGAGGAAGTTGCATCCCTCGCCGATCCCTGCTACCAGCGGTGCATCTTTTCTGACACCGATGATCTTATCCGGTTCGCTGGCGCAGATGACCGCAATAGCATAAGCACCGCGCATCTTTGCCACCGCCTTATTAACAGCCTCGTGCAGATCACCGTCATAGTAAAGGCTGATCAGATGAGCGATGACCTCAGTATCGGTATCGGACCGAAACACCACATTGTGCTCCTCTTCCAGCATCCTGCGCAGTTCCAGGAAGTTTTCGATGATCCCGTTATGTACGACGGTGATGGTATTGTCGCTGTTGCTGTGGGGATGTGCATTGATATCAGACGGCACGCCATGAGTGGCCCAGCGTGTATGACCAATGCCCATATAGCTGTCATACTCCGGGTCTGCAATGATCTTTTCCAGATTTTTCAGTTCCCCTACATGCTTTCTTGTTTCTATTTTGCCATTGCGATACAGCGCGATGCCGGCGGAATCATACCCACGGTACTCGAGTCTGCGCAGACCCTCCACGATAATTTCCTTGGCATTTGCTTTTCCGATATATCCTACAATACCGCACATGTCAGTCCAACCTCCTCATTATCTTCTGCCGGCTGTTCCCGGCATCATACCGTATCAGCCGAATTTCCTTGTCAGAAGCGCCGCCAGGGAATCGGCCATCTCCGAGATCTTTTCCACATCGCTGCCCTCGATCATCACGCGAACCAGCGGCTCCGTCCCTGAGGGCCGGATCAGGACACGCCCCTCACCGGCCATGGCATGCTCCACTGTATCGATCGCAGCCTGCACTTCTTCATCATCCTTGTATTTCTGTTTGTTTTCATTCTTCACCGGTGCGTTGCGCAGCACCTGAGGATAGACCTCTACCTCGCCGGCCAAGGCAGCTGTACTCCTGCCGCTGGCCGCCACCGCACGCATCAGCTGCAGAGAAGAGAGTATCCCGTCTCCCGTCGTGGTATGCTCCAGAAAGATCACATGGCCGGACTGCTCGCCGCCAAGACGGCTTCCTGTCTGCAGCATGCTTTCCAGAACGTAGCGGTCGCCCACCTTGGTGACCTCAACCCTGCCGCCAATCTTCTCCATGTATTTGTGCAGTCCCAGATTACTCATAACCGTTGCTGTCAGAAGACCGTCCTTGAGGCGTCCTTCCTTTTTCATCTGGCGCGCACATATACACATGATTTTGTCACCGTCGATCAACGCGCCCTGATCATCAACTGCAATTAGTCGATCCGCATCACCATCGAAGGCAAGACCCACATCAGCGCCCTCTCGAATCACTGCCCGCTGCAGTTTCTCCGGATGCGTGGATCCACAGGCATCATTGATATTGATTCCATTGGGTTCATTGCCAATGATGCTCACCTCAGCGCCCAGACGCTCATAAACGCGGCCGGCCACCTGGTAACTGGCGCCGTTGGCACAGTCCAGCACAACCTTTTTACCGGTCAAATTCAAATCACCTGCTGTCCCAAGCAGGAATGAAACATAGAGGCTCATGGCGTCTTCCTCGGCCTCGATGCAGCGTCCCAGCGCATCACCGGTCACCGGAAGCGCCAGATCCATATCACGCAGGATGATATCCTCGATCTTATCCTCGATCGCATCATCCAGCTTGTAACCGTTTCCGTTGAAGAACTTGATGCCGTTGTATTCAAAGGGGTTGTGGCTGGCGGAGATCATCACGCCGGCATCTGCTCTGAAGTGACGCACCAAAAACGCAACGGCGGGCGTGGGAATCACGCCCAGCTTGATTACATTGCCGCCCACCGACAGGATGCCGGCCGTAAGCGCGTTTTCCAGCATGTCACCCGATATTCTTGTATCGGCGCCGATTACAAAGATCGGCTTGGCATGCGCGTTCGCCTCACTGAGCACATGCGCCCCCGCGCTTCCGAGCTTAAAGGCCAGTTCCGGCGTCAGCTCACTGTTGGCAATGCCGCGGACGCCGTCAGTCCCAAATAGTCTACCCATAATTCCTATATCCTTTATCTTTTTTCTTCTGTTTAACCGGCTGTCCGATCAGCCTGCAGCTGCACTGCCCTGCTCTGTCCATGCCGGTTATTCATCTTTCTTTGTCACTTTAACATACACATAGATATTCTTGTACTTCTTCGCAGGCTCCACACCCTCGGGAAGATCTGTGAATGTGACCTTCCTGTACTTGCTCTGTGTCAGCCCGGTTACATCAACGGTACCGGTGACACTGCCGATGGAAGCGAGGGTCTTTTTTTCTCCCAGAATCTTGATATTTTCATCATCGATGGTGAACTCTTTCACGTTGCTTTCCTTTTCCCCCGTTGTAGAGACTTTCAGGGGAACCTTCTTCTTGGAAAGCAGTTTTCCTGTCACCTGAACTGTCTTGTCCACGGTGCGCACGTAGGGCACGATATCACCGTTTTCCCTGACCGCCTCCGGTTCCAGCTCCAGCGTGCTGCCGTCCTTATCAAAACGCGTGGAAGAAGCCGTTACAAGCACCTTGCGCACCTTCGTCAGCTGGCTCCTGCTGCCGGCTACATTGATCTTCTTCGGAAGCACACTCACCTGCCCGACCTCCCAGCTGCCGGAAGTATCGGTAAAGTCGGCCTCAACCGGTACCTTCTTAAGACTGATCGAGGCAGCCGTCACCGTGATCGAACTCCTGCTGGAATCCGTCACCGTGATACCGCTGGGCGTATCGAAGGTTAATGCAATCTCGTTCTCTCCTTTGATGCAGTCGCTGATATCCAGCTTTGCTTTGATCCTGCTGCTGTTGAGCCGCTTGATCCGCGAACGCTTGCCGCGCACTGTGAGACTGACCTGCATATCATCCTTCTTTAAGCCGCTGATAGCCAGTCCGCGGTGCATCAGTGTCTGCACACCGGTAACTTTGACCTGCACATCCTTGACAATATGCGACGTAGCAGGATCCACAACGCCGATCACATATGCCCACAGGACAACAGCAATAACGATGGATATGATCACGTTGGCACGTTTGCTGTTAAACATCCTTTCTGTCACCTCCCAGCCCGGCGAAGGCCTTCTTGATGCCGTCGATGAATCCCGTCTTCTCATCGGTAAAATAGATGCCCAGCAGTGCCTTTTCGATATTTTTTCCCTCTAAATAGCGTTCCAGCCGCCCGTCCTCAGCCATGGATATAATGCCGGTTTCCTCACTGACGATAATCGTCAGTGCATCGGACTTTTCCGTGATCCCGATACCGGCGCGGTGCCTTGTGCCGAGCTCGGTGGGGAGATTCTTGTTTTCTGTCAGCGGCAGCACGCAACCGGCCGCATGCAGACGGTCACCACGCACGATGACCGCGCCGTCATGCAGAGGAGCGCCTTCATAGAAAATATTACCGATCAGTTCCGCCGAGATCCGGGCATCGATAATGGTGCCGGTGTCGCAGATATCCGTCAGGGAGGCTTCCCTTTCGATGACTAAAAGCATGCCGGTTCGCGATTCGGAAGCCGACTCTACGGCGTGAACAAACGCCGAAACAAGGATCTTGGCTTCATCCTTATCCACCCGCGTAATCCCGCCGTTAAGCAGCTTGCTGCGTCCCACCCTTTCCAGGGCGCGCCGCAGTTCCGGCTGGAATACGACAACGATAGCGATGACACCCACCGCCAGCGTAGATCGCAGAATCCAGTAAACGGTATATAAATGGAGCAGACCTGCCACCAGCATAACTGCTATCAGCATCAGCAGTCCTTTGACCAGTTGTTCGGCTCTGCTCTCTTTGAGGAATCCCAGAATTTTATATACTGCAAATGCAACGATAGCGATATCCAGAATATCGATCACCGAGATGCCCGTCACCAGGTTGTCAAGAAAGTCCCTCATTGCCCGCCTTTCGTGATCCTTCGGGTAAACTGCCCCCTACGAGAGGGGGCAGCTTCTTTCGTTTCTCAGTATGTTCTCAATAGGTGGTTTCCAGAAGGCCGTAATCGCCGTCCTTCCTGCTGTAAACCACATTAACGCTGTCTGTTTCCATATTGAGGAACACAAAGAAGTTGTGTTCCAGCATTTCCATCTGCAGAACCGCCTCATCGACAGTCATGGGCTCCAGTTCAAACTTCTTGGTGCGGATCACGTTGAAATCACCGTCGCCTTCAGCTTCCGGCCATGCATCGAAATTAAATTCCTTGTTGTCTTTGTGCTTTCTTTGAATCTTCTTTTTGAATCTGGCCATCTGCGAGGACAGCTTCTTTACGATATTGTCGATGCCGTCATAGAACTCATCGGCCTTGTCCTCCGCCCGGAAGATCATGCCGTTGGCATGGATGGTCGCCTCGATCTTCTTGCGGCCCGCCTCCTCGGAAAGCATGACATTGATGCCGATATCATCGGAAAAATATTTGGACAGCTTCTGCAGTTTCTTCTCAATGGTATCTTTGAGGTAGTCGCTTGCCTTCGTGTTTCTGGTCGTGATGATGATATTCATTGGAACCTCCTTGTCCGCCCAAATCCTTGATTTGGTACGTGAGCCAAATGCAGAAACGAACTTTTTCTTACTTAATTATATCAATTTCCCATCTCTAATACAACAGCCGTTTGCCTGACCTGGTCTTTGCCCCCACACTCGCCTTGACCCGGATCTTCCGGAGGACTTACTTCTAAACTGCGCCATGATCACTGCCGCTTCCTGCCTGCAGCTTACGTGGGACCCTTCGCCCGCAGCTGGCATGGCCTTGCAACCACAGACACAAACGGCTGTTATATGCTATAAGATCCAGCGGCACATAGCGATGTGCCGATCGATGATAATGTCAGCGCGCAGACGCGCATCATCCTTTGCACTCAACGCCGACGCGAAGTTTTCCTCACAGCATGCCGTCTCATCCCGGCTGCCCTCAATCGCCGAAGAAAGCATGCTCTGCAGATCCGTGGACGCCTGACGCGCCACCATATCAACATTGCAGCGCATTTTTTCCAGGTCTTCATAATAGAACCTGCACATCTCACGGGTGAGTTCGCCGGCCTCTTCCTTGGCCATCAGGGATCGAATCAGGAAGGCTGTGATACCGAGCACACTGCCCAGCACCCCGGAAGGATTCTCAAAGAGATGCATCAGCTTTTGGCGCGCCGCCGCCTCCAGTACTTCCATCATTTGTCCATATAAGAGCAGCGGCTTGGGATCACGGCTTTCCTGCAACGCCAGATAATCCTCCGCAGCCTTCTTGTAGGCTGTGCAGAAGGCCTTCTCCAGATGCTCTGCCTGCCTTCGCTCCCGCCTGCCCGGCGCTCTGCCTTCCAGCAGGCGTTCCAATGTCAGATACGCCGTGGCCACGTTGCGATAGGTTTTGGCATCCTTGACTTCCTTCCTTCGAATCGCCTGGTCGTAGCCTGCCAGGCGT
>OMZN01000051.1 GCA_900315555.1 uncultured Eubacteriales bacterium | reverse complement strand
CCAGAAAAGAGGACAAAGAAAAGAGAGGCCTGATGTGTGGAGACCTCTCTAATCGGTGTGTGTGTTATTGCCGTTCACTGAAAAGTGAACGAAAGAGAATATAAACAGTATAACGCATTTTTCTCTTTTTGCAAGATGGATCATGCTGATTCTTAGGAAAACTGCTTAATCGATGCAGTCATTGGATGCACAATCACTGGATCCTGTTGATTATCTATACAGGTGCGCGGATCTGTCATTGACATGCCACCGATCTTGGGTACAATGAGGTATAGCAATCGATGCGGGATGGACATACGAATAACACAGATATATCTGTTATACCGTTTGACTCTCTCAACGCCTTGTTCCATCCTGCAGATACTCAAATCTTCTTCTTATGAAAAATTATGAAAAAGCCGGCCGCTTGCAGGCCGGCTTTTTCATTGAGGGAAGCCGCTAAAGAGTGTATACTTTCTATGTGTGCCCAGGGAGGTTGGAAGGCGTGGACGCAGAGAAGGAGCATAACCCATGAAAAATAAGTATATTGCAGATTTTAAGACCGGCGAGGATCTGACCGATTTCTTTATGCTGAAGGCGGTGTCGGTGCGCACCGGATCCAACAAGAAGAACTATCTTGACATGACGTTGGGTGATAAGACCGGAGAGATTGCCGCTAAGAAATGGGATCTGGCCGATGAGGAGATGAACACGGCCAAAAAGTACAAGGAGGGTTCTCTGATCAAGATACGCGGTACCGTGACGGAATGGAACGGCAAAAAGCAGCTCAAGGTGCTGCGGATAAGAATGAGCGATCCTCATGACGAGCTTTCACTGCGTGATTTTATCAAGACGGCGCCGGAACCGCCGGAAGCGATGTATGAGTATATTCTCCAGGCGGCGGAGCATATCGCAGATGCAGATCTGCGCCAGCTCACCGTTATGAATCTCAGGGAATACAAGGACAAGCTCATGTACTACCCGGCCGCCAGCAAAAATCATCATGCAGAGATGGCGGGGCTTCTGTGGCATATCAAGCGGATGCTGATGACAGGGGAGAAAATCTGTCAGGTATATGACTTTCTGGATGCTGACCTGATCACATGCGGCGTGATCCTTCACGATATCCAGAAGATCAATGAGATCCGTTCTAACGAGCTGGGCATTTCTGACGGCTATTCGGTGGAAGGGCAGCTGCTGGGCCATATCGTCATGGCAGTCCGCGATCTGGGACGGCAGATGGAAGATCTGGGCTTCCCGAAGGAAAAGGCGCTCCTGGTGGAGCACATGATCCTTGCACACCATTATGAACCGGAATTCGGCAGTCCGAAAAAGCCGCTCTTCCCCGAGGCGGAGATTCTGCACTATCTGGACATCATCGATGCCAGAATGTATGACATGGAGGAAGCGCTGCGCGGTACACAGGAAGGTGATTTCACAGAGCGCATCTGGACACTTGAAAACCGTCGTCTGTACAAGCCCCATCACAAAGAAGGCGCCCATGATTGAGAAGACCGGGACAATAGCGGAGCTTATTTTTCATAATCGGGAAACGAGTTATACCGTCGCTGTGTTTCATACGGAGGAATCGGAGAATACGTCGGCAGAAGAATTGACCGCCGTCGGTTATCTTCCCGGCGCACATAAGGGCGGTCATTACCGCCTGCGCGGTGATTTCATGACGCATCGCAAATATGGTGAACAGTTTTCTTTCCGGCAGGCAGAGGAAATGGTGCCCGCCGGCGGAGAGAACATGGTCGACTTTCTGGCTTCCGGCATCCTGAAGGGCATTGGTCCCAAGGCGGCGGCTGCGATTGTCGAACGCTTCGGAGAGAATACGCTGCAAATCATTGAAGAACAGCCTGCGCGGCTCAAGGAGGTCAGCGGCATTGGTGAGAAGCGCGCAGCTGATATAGCAGCGTCCTTTCGCCGGCACAAGGAGGTTGCCGGCGTGACGCTGATGCTGCAGCAGTATGGCATCGATGCGCGTTATGCGTTGAAACTCTATAAAGTCTACGGCGGTGATGCCGTGAAGGTGATCAAAAATGAGCCGTATCGTCTTGTACAGGATCTGCAGGGATTCGGCTTTCGCAAGGCGGATGCCATTGCAAGGAAGACAGGGGTTCGTCTGGAGGATAGTGCCCGTATCCGATGCGGTATCGAATATCTCCTTTGGCAGGCCGCATCCGATGGCAATACGCTGTATCCCAGAAAAGCTTTTGAGGAAGTGGCAGCCGGTATGCTGGAGGTCTCTTCGGAAGCGGTCGATGAGAATCTGTATGCGCTGGCTTTTACAGGATCTGTAAAGATCGAGGAAATCGACGGGCAGGATGTTGTGTATCTATATGTTTTTTATCAGGCAGAGCAGCATGTTACGGCCTGTCTCAGGATGCTGAACAGCCAGGATCCGCACCCCGCAGGCATGGATGTGGACTCCCTGATCCGTGCGGTACAGGGACGTACAGGGATGGTATTCAGTCAGGAACAGGTGGATGCGGTCAGGGCAGCGGTTCGTTACGGTGTGACGGTCATCACCGGCGGACCGGGAACAGGAAAGACTACCATCATTCACGCCATTCTGCGGGTGCTGGAAGACGGCGGTCTCAAGACAGCTGTGGCGGCCCCCACGGGGAGGGCGGCGCGCAGGATCACCGAGACGACCGGTCATGAGGCCAGCACCATCCATCGACTCCTTGAAT
>OMZN01000048.1 GCA_900315555.1 uncultured Eubacteriales bacterium | reverse complement strand
TTGACAAGGCCGCCGCCGGCATCGCCGACCGCATAGAAGACGGCAAACCAGCCCACTTCATACGCATAGGCAGGGCCGCCCATGAACATGTAGCCGCTCATGGCGGTGGTCTGCAATGTTAAAGCAGTAACCAGCGGACCCATGGAACGGCCGCCCAGCATAAAGTCTTCTGAACTGCTGGCTGCGCGTTTATTCCAATAGACCCCCATACCGATCATACCGACAAAGTAAACCAGCAATACAGCAAGCTGCACACTCATTTCACAGCACCTCCCTCTGCATGTTCCGTTTTGGCAGAGGACGCATTGCGTCCCTT
Source organism: uncultured Eubacteriales bacterium (assembly GCA_900315555.1). Lineage (GTDB taxonomy): Bacteria > Bacillota > Clostridia > Peptostreptococcales > Anaerovoracaceae > RUG100. The sequence continues at coordinate 29,260 of OMZN01000048.1, read as the reverse complement.
CACACTCTGTTCAAATTCCGTATCATCCACCTGGTCATCCTGTTTCTTCATAATGAAGTAAACAATAACTGAAAGGGTTATGTAGATAACCGGCCAGCTGAGAAACGCAAAGAACGATTGCGCAGGCATTCCCCAAATCATTGATGACTCCTTTCAATATAACCATTAACTTTTTCAATGTGACACATCGGTAATTTTTATAGTCCTATCCTAACATCAAAAAAGCCGCCTTCTGCGAGGCGGCCTTCTTTTTCAAAAACAATCATCCTTTGGTTTAAACCCGGTTATACTTCATTTTACATTCGCTGAAAAGTCCTGCCGATATGCACCGATTTTTTCTTCGGTCGCAGCGTCCGGCTCCTTCGCCAAAGACACGGTCACGAAGACCAGGGCATTGAGGAAAAGCCCCACAGCACCGCAGATGCTGGTGTTGGCATCGAAAGACAAGGTAAACAGCAGGAAGATCCCCAGCCCGGAGAGAATCCCGGCAACGGCGCCGGACGCAGACGACCGCTTCCAGAAAAGGGCGCCCACCACCGGCACGATCAGCTGTGCCGTCCCGCTGAGAGCGTAAAAGCCCACATTCATCAGGTCTTTAGAGAACAGCGCCAGAATAGCATACGACAGCAGAGAGATCACCAGTACCGTTCTCTTGGCCACGATCAGCAGCGAACGGTCGGCACTGTTGGGTCTGATATGCCGCTTGTAGACATCGACCGTGAATACAACAGAAAGCGCATGAATCATTGAATTTGCCGTAGAGAAAATGGCGGCGGTGATTCCCAGAAAAATCAAGGTGGCAAAAACCGGACTCGCATATTTAACCAGCAGATTAGCCGGGATCATCGAAGTGTTGCTGCTGTCCGGAAACAGAACCAGCCCGGCGCAGCCGGCCAGCATCGTCCCGATGAACACAGCGGAGGAAAGGAAGAGCAGAAACGGCAGCACTTCAAAATGCCGGGCTCGCTTGGCTGCATAGCAGCGGATCCACATCTGCGGTCCCATGAAAGCACCGATCGGCACTACCAGAAACAGGCTGATCCACAGCGCCGCCCGCCCCTTGGCGTGCGGTCCGGCAATCATGAGCTTGTCGGTGTTTTTTCCCATCAGCTGCTGGAAAATATGCTCCGCGCCGCCGCCCACCTTGACCAGGAAAATGCCGGCAAGGAAGATCGTGATAATGATCATCGCCCCATAAAAGACATCGGTCATCGCCACGGCCCGCAGACCGCCTGCCCATAGATAGGTGATCAGGACAATGAAGAAGATGGCGCCGCTGATCTGCATGGAAATCCGGCCATGTGTCGCCGACTGGATCAGAAAAAGGCCGCCGATCAGCTGCAGTTCGATATAGATCATCGTGAATACCAGACTAATGCCCGTCACCAGGGCGTCCAGAACCCGGTTCTGATAGATATCGTGGAAGAAATCCATGGGCGTCACGTAATGGTATTTCCGCCCGTAAAACCATATTCTCCGCCCCACCACATAAAACAGCAGCGCAAACAGGGCGTCCCAGCCTACCGTGGTCATGTAGGTCGGACCCTGTTCATAAAAATAGCTGATCGCCCCCATGAAAGCGAAGGCACTCATCCATGTAGCATAGACCGTGGCGTACATGGGAAACAGTCCCATCTTGCGCCGCTGCAGGAAAAAGTCGGCCGTCGTATTCACGCTGTCTTTGCGGGCGAACTCTGCCAGAAAAAGAGGAACGAACGCAAAGGCGCTGATCAATAGGAAGATGATTGAATTGGTGCGCATACCTGCTCCCGGGGAATGAATGATGATAGATACATGTCTCTCATATGGTATCCATTATAACCGAAGAGCGGCACAATCTCCAGCGTGCATCCGGCGATCCCCTTTGTCATCTGCGCCTGCTTGTCATTTCCGCTTGACTCTTTGATTGAACTTATAGCCTACGCCCCGGATGCTTGTGATATAGCGCGGGTTATTGGAATCCGGCTCAATTTTCTTGCGCAGGTTGCTGATGTAGACCATGACGGTACGGGCATCGGACTCCATCGCTATACTCTTCCAGACAGTCTCAAAGATCTGGATGGCAGAAAACATCTTTCGCGGGTTCTCTACCAGCAGACGCAGAATTTCGCATTCTTTCCTGGTCAGCCGGATTTCTTCCTCTCCCCGGTAGATCTCATAGGTATCAAAGTCCATTTTCAGATCATCAATGACATAGACGTTGCTGGCCGACACCGCTGCCCGCTCGGCGCGGTTGTGCGACTGCCGGCGCAGATGCGCCTTGACCCGCGCCGTCAGTTCACCGGTCATGAAAGGCTTGGTGATGTAGTCGTCACCGCCGGTGGAAAGGGCTATGATCTTGTCGATCTCCTGCGTCTTGGCGCTCAGAAAGATAATGGGGGCATCGGTGATCTTGCGGATATCAAGACACAGCTGCGTGCCATCCACATCAGGAAGCATGATGTCCAAAATGATCAGGTCCGGCCGGAATTCCCGCAGTGCCTCCATGGCTTCTTTGCCGTCAAAAGCCGAGCACGTTTCAAAGCGTTCCTTCTGAAGACAGGAAGCGACCAGCTTGTTGATTGCTAATTCATCATCTACAATTAAGATTTTTTCGTTTGCCAACGGTTCATTCCTCCTCATACAGCGGCAAAGTAAAAACAAAGGTGCATCCCGCCCCTTCATTGTTGTGCAGGGAAATCGTCCCTTTGTGCGCCTCGATGATTTCCCTGGCGATGGATAATCCAAGGCCATGGCCGCTCTTTTTTCTGATCCTGCTGTCCTTGCTGCGATACAGCCGGTCAAAGACATAAGGGATCTCCTTGTCATCAATGCCGGGACCCTGGTCGCTTACAGAGACCTTCCAGACACGGTGTTCAGTGGAGACAAAGAAAGACAGCCGAATCTCTGTTCCGGGCAGAGAATATTTGATGGCATTGGATACAAGATTGCGAAACACCTGCCCGATACGGTCTTCGTCGGCGATGACACAGGCCGATGCAGGCAGACTGTCAAGGCCGCTGACCACGGGTGTATAGCCGGCAGAAGCGATGTCATAAACGTTATTGCGGGCAAATGCAGAGCTCAGTTCCTCGACACTGCAGTTCATGAAATTGAACGCAAATCGTCCCACCTCCAGCTTGGAAAGCATGTCAAGGTCACTGACCAGCGAGCGGAGAGCTTCGGTTTTGCTGGTGATGGTCGCCATGGCATCCCTGAGTTCTTCCGGTTCTGTCAGCACGCCTTTGTTGATGGCTTCCAGATAGCCTGCAATGGACGTAATCGGTGTTCTCAGCTCGTGCGAAATGTAGGAAAGAAGGGCATCCCGCCTTTTCGTTGCAGTTACCTGCTCCAGCTCCATGGTCTTCATTTCCGTGATATCCCGCAGCACGCCTTCCACGGCATCCGGTTTCCCGTCGTTCCCGCAGATGATGCGTGTGCTGAGTTCGCCCCAGAAACTGCTGCCGTCCTTCTTCTCGAAGCGAAAGACCTGCCCCTCAGGGTAGGCAATGCTGCCATCAATCATATCCATCACCGCATCGACGTGCTGATCCTGAGCCAGGCTGGCCAAAAGCCCCGGATCGCTGTAAAAAGCACTGGGCGAAAAACCGGTGATCGTAAGCACGGAAGGGGACAGAAAGCGAAAATGCGCATAGGGCCGGACCACATAATAGAATATCACATCGCGGGCATGTTTGACCACATCCTTATACAGTCCGCCGCCCAGGGCACGCTGGGTATTCATGGTATACGATGCCAGGATCAGAATGACGATATTCAGCAGATTGGCCAAAAGCAGCTCGGTAGACAACACGGTGCTGCTGACACCGGCATACAGCTCATAGATGGAAATCACCGGATTACCCAGACACCAGGCGAGGAAAGTCACCAGAGCGATGGTCTTTTCCATGCCCGGCAGGCTCCAGTAGCGAAGGATCCGGTAGCCGATGACAGCACCGATGCACAGCTGATACAGGCACACCGGCAGATAAAACGAAGACAGTCCCATACGGCAGAGAATGCAGACACCGGAAAGAATCAGCAGGTAAAGCGTGAAGCGGAGCCAGTAACCCGGCATCTTCTGATGGGAAAAGGAAAAGACGCCGACGAGAAGCAGCACCGAATTCAGCATATCCATCAGCCGCCGCAGCTCCAGCAGCAGTTCACTTGGGAAAGTAAGATAGAAAAACACGATGACAAGCCCGATGGCAAAGGAAAGCCAGGCAAGTCCCCAAAACTGCATGAACTTCTGCTGATCGCGGATATACAAATAAAAATAAAGACAGGCAATGACGACAGAGAGGAAGAGAAAAATCAAAAGTATACATGGAAAAACTGTCAATATCCTCATTTGCTGCTGCCTTCCTGTCGTGCAGGGGGATCGGGATGTCCCTGCCCATCCCCTTTATTATAGGGCCCGGATATGGTAGGATAAATATAAATTTTCCTTAATTCTTTTTTTCGGAGAAAGGTATGACTGTTGCATCCGTCCTATTTCTGATCGTTAGTATCTTCATGCTGATTCCGCTGGTCCTTGCAGAATTCGCACGCAACAAGACACGCAACACGACCAGTGATTTTTTCCTTCAGGACAGGCGTATGAAGCTCTTTCCCATGTATGCGACCGTCTTCGCTACCTGGATGAGCGCCTATGCTTACATGGGGGCTATCGCTTATTTCAAGGAGGCCGGCCCGGTCTATCTGACATCCATCGGCTGGGATGCCCTCTTTGCCGTGCTGTACTATGTGCTGGGCCGCAGAATCTGGTTTTACGGAAAACAATACAACTATATCACCGCAACGGATTTTTTTGCCGACCTCTACCGGTTCCCGCCCCTTCAGATTCTGGTAACGGCCATCAGCATCATTTTTACCATGCTGTATATCGATATGCAGATGATCGGGGGGCTCGTGCTGCTGCAGCAGGCGACGGGAAACCGCATCTCCTGGCAGCTGGCAGCCGCCCTCTTTTTCGTTATTCTGGTCATCTACCTATGGGCAGGCGGTCTGCGCGCAGTCGCCCTGACCGATATCTTCTATGGCGCACTGATCATAATCACCATTCTCGCTTCCGGCTTCTTCCTGCTGCATGCTGCCGGCGGCATGCAGCATGTGTTCACCACCCTGGTGGAACAGTACCCGCAGAAGGTTTCTCTCGCGGGAGATGACAGCTTTCATCGGGCGGCCATGTGGATATGCTTATTCCTTGTTCTTCCCTGCGGTCTGTTTATGGAACCGCAGCATTGGATCCGCTGCTATGCATCCGGCAGCAGGAAGAATTTTGAAAAGCTGCCCCTCCTGCTTTGTCTCAGCTCCGTGGTGATCATCGGCACGCTCCTGGCAGGCAGCGTGGGCATTCTGCAGGACAGCTATACAGGCAGCGCCGACACGCTGCTGGCGCGGATGATCGTAGAGACTGCCTCCCCGTTCTTTTCAACGTTTGTCTTCATCGGCATTGCTTCGGCTATTTTTTCTACCGCCAATTCTCAGATTCATGCGGTCGCAACTGTCCTCACGGTCAATGTCTACTGCATGCTGTTTAAAAACCTGCCGGAAAAACGCAAGCTTTACGTGGCCAAGTGGGCGGTGATCTTCGTGAGCACCATCGCTTACTTTATCCTTCTCATCATACCTAAGAGCATGTTTAATACTGCCATCTTCGCTGCCGGGGGAACGGCGCAGCTGATTCTTCCTGTCATCGGTGCCTTGTTCTGGGAACGCTCTTCCGCCAAATGGGCATTTTCCAGCATTCTCACCGGCATGAGCATCTTCATCGGCGCCCTGCTGTTCACGCATACAGATACCAGCATCTGTGCTGCCTGGAGCCTGCTGGCAAATGCCGCTGTCTTCTTCCTGGGATCGCTCGTCACCGAGCCGCAGCTCCAAACTGCCCAGAAGATCCGCGCCTATCGCCGCGCTTTCCAGGAAAGTGAATATCAGGAAAGCGATCGTACAACCGCATCAAAAGAAATGTCAAAGTGAGGCTGCAACGTGTATTCTCTGGTTCTGCTGATTCCCTTTTCCATCCTGCTGATCATGGCTTCCCTGGTCTATTTCTATATGTTCCAGCGCCGCCGGGAAAAGGAGCTGGAATATTTTGGCATCGCCTGGCTGGTCTATATGGTCAGCCTGATCTTCCTGCTGCTGAACCTGTTCACCGGCAGGGCCTTCTTTCTGGAACTGCGCAAGCTGGTCGATCTGGCCAACATCCTGATGCTCATGTTCGGCATGTACCGGTTCATTCGCCTTCGGATCCCTGCGTACTGGTTCCGGTTCTCCATCTACCTCCTTCTCCTCTCGGTCATCTGCATGATGTACCGGTTCGAGCTGATCTGCTTTTATCTGCCCATTACCATCTTTCAGATTGCCGCCACGATCGTATCCTGCCATCTGATCACCCGCTCCATCCTGATCCGGCAGACAGAACGGGTCATCACCTGCCTTGCCTTTTTCCTCTGGGGCGCAGGCAACGCCGTGGCTTCCATCTTCGAGCTCTATGTAAAAAATCCCTATCCGATCCACATTTCTCAGCTGATCCTCTTCACGCTGTTCAATTTCAGTCTGCTGGCTGTCTACGTGGAAATCGGCTCCATGGACACCCGCCACAAGAGCAAACTGTACGAAAACGTGGTCAACAGCCTGCGCGAGATCGTCTTTTACTATGAGCTCTCCCCACTGCGCCGCTTTCAGTACATCAGCCCCTCGGTGGAGACACTGACCGGCTACCCGCAGCAGGCTTTTTACAAAGATCCCAACCTGCTGCTGGATCTGGTGGAACCGGAACAGATGGACACCATCCGCGAGCTGCTCAACGGCATGCTTCCCGCCACGCAGAAGAACACCCTGCGCCTCATCCCTAAGAACGGGGCGCCCTTCTGGTGCCAGATGAACATGGTGGTGATCAGGAACGAAAAAGAGGCACCGGTTGCGATTGAATGCGAACTGCAGGACATCAACGAAATTCAGTCCTCGCAGCTGAAGCAGGTGCAGGACAAGGAGGAACGGGACCGCCTGCTCTCCTATGTCTCGCACGAGCTTCGCACGCCCATCACCTCCATTGCCGGCTATACCACCGCCATCAAGGACGGCATCCTGCACGAGCCCGAGGATATCCAGGAAGCCATGGACATCATTGCCGACAAGACCGCCACTCTCAAAACGCTTATTGACGATCTGGGGCAGCTTTCGAAGCTGGAAACCGGACAATTCTCCTTCGATTTCATGATCCTGCCGGTACGGGAAATGGCAGAGAAGTTCGCTGCGCTCTATACCCCGGAAATCCGTGCCGGCGGCTACATTCCGGAGGTCATCGGTCTGGAGAAGCTGCCTGAAGATGCCATGGTCGTCGCTGATGAGGAACGCATCTCTCAGGTCATCTCCAATCTGATTTCCAACGCCGTCAAGTACTCGTTTCCGAGCACCTATATCAGCCTGATTTTCTCCGTGGATCGTACAAAGGACACCTTCCTTGTCCAGGTGCACGACGAGGGCCCCGGGGTATCCGATGCTGACAGCCTCCATCTCTTTGAACGGTTCTATCGTTCCAAGGCAACATCAGTAACCCGCAGCGGCCGCGGCCTCGGTCTGACCCTGTCCAGAGAGATCATTAACGCCCACAAGGGCCGCATCTGGGTGTATAATAATAAGGATAGAGGCTGCACCTTCTCATTCTCGCTGCCTCTTTATAAGGAGAATCTCAATGTCTGACGAAAAGATCCTGATCATCGATGATGAAAAACCCATCAACAAACTGGTAGCATCCTATGTTACCAATGAACATTATCGTGCTTACTCTGCCTACACCGGCGCCGAAGCCCTCAATCTGGTGCGCAGGGAAGACCCGGATCTGATCATCCTCGACATCATGCTGCCCGATGTCGAAGGCACAGCACTCTGCCTGGATATCCGCAAGTACAGCGATGCTCCTATCATCTTCCTCAGTGCCAGAACCCAGGAGATCGACAAGATCATCGCCCTCTCCGCCGGCGGCGATGACTACATGACCAAGCCCTTCATGCCCGGTGAGCTGATCGCCCGCATCAAGGCGCACCTGCGCCGCCGCAAGCAGGTATCGCCTGACGCCGCAAAAAAGCGCACGGTGTTCACCTTCGACGATCTGAAAGTCGACCTGGATGCCTATGAGGTTTACCTGCACGGCGAGCCGGTCAGTCTGACAACCAAGGAGTTCGAGATCCTTCGGCTCCTGATGGAAAATCCCAGGAAGGTATTCTCTACAGCACAGATCTATGAACAGGTCTGGAAGACCGTCTGCATGGAAAACGACACCAAGACCGTCATGGTTTATATCAGCAATCTGCGCAAAAAAATCGAACCCGATGCCTCGGATTCGAAATTCATCATCAATGTGCGCGGTGTCGGCTACAAATTCAATCAGCTTCCCTCCGAAGAGTAAAGGGATGCCGTCCCCAGCCGGTACGCCAGGCATAGAAAAAGACGACCAGCATATAGATCCAGCATAGAATCAGATAGCCATAGAGGAAGGGCATGCCGAAGATCATCGGCCGCACCAGTCTGCCTACAATGAGAATGCCCGGAAATTCAATGGCCGCGAAACCGCATACCAGCAGTATGATCAGCAGTTTTTTCCGCGCCGGCATCTTCTGCTTGCATTCCCGCATCTTTTCCCTCCCTGTTTTTATCCGTTCTTCCCGCGTACGCCATTCTTTCCGCGCACGATGGTTGCTCTCTGCCTCATTCTTCTGACAGGCAGCAGACACCAGCAGGCAGCGCTACCAGGTCTGCCTGCCGTCGCCGTCAATCGGAATCTTCTCGCCCAGATAGGTAGGCAGCGGCTTGGCGATACACTTGAAGAAATCCTTGATCCGTGCCATCACCTCGCGCAGGTCACGCCCGGTCTGTCCGCTGTAGCGCTGCTGGTCTGCACTGACCCCGGCCGCCTGCATGCCCAGCCGCTGGGCGTCATAGATGGCGCGGTATTCATGATACGTCTGGGTTACGATGATCACGCGCTCCACGCCGAAGATCGCCTGCGCCCGGTACATGCTCTCGTAGGTAGAGAACCCGGCATGATCCAGATAGATATCTTTGGCCGCCACGCCGTGTGCCAGCGCATAATTCTTCATCGCCTTCACTTCGTTATATTCCACACTGCCGTTGTCTCCCGACAGGAGAAGTTTATCTGCCGCACCGTCCTTGTAGAGTGCCACGCCGACTGCCAGACGATCTTCCAGCATGGCAGATGGCGTGCCGTCCGGCTTGACCGCTGCCCCGAGCACCAGGATACAGTCAGCCTTCTCCGCTGCCAGCGCCTGCTGCTGCGCCTCGGTGAAGGAGATGGTATCGGAGGTCACGCCGGCCACGATCTTTCCCCTGGTCGACCCCATGACGAAGAGGCAGCTGCCTGCCAGAACGGCCAGCACCACAATGAAAACAGAGAGGCAGATCTTTCTCAGCTTTTTCATTCGCCGCTTGCTTCTCCTTTACTTTCCTGCCTGGATATCGTTATACAGCCTGCGGAAAGCGGGCAGAGACCGGATGATAGTATCGTAGGAGACACAGTAGGCCAGCCTGGTATAACCCGGGCAGGCAAATGAACGGCCCGGTACTGCCAGGATGTGATAATCCTTGGCCTTCGCACAGAAAGCCGCATCATCTTCCATCGGCGTCTTCACCCACAAATAGAAGGCACCCTGCGGCATGACACAGCTGTAGCCGATCTCCGTCAGGCCGTCATACAGTGCCTGTCGGTTCTTGTCGTACACATCGATATTCGTCTTCTCATCGATGCACTTGGCCACGACACGCTGCATCAGGGTAGGCGCATTGACATAGCCAAGCACCCGGTTGCAGATATTGGCTGCTGCCGCTGCATTCTCAAAGTCCTCCATCTCTGTCGGGAACACCAGATAGCCGATTCGCTCGCCGGGAAGAGACAGTGACTTGCTCCAGGAATAGCATACCACGGTATCATCATAGAACCGTGTAACGTAAGGAACCTCCGCACCATCGTAGGCCAGCTCTCGGTAGGGCTCATCCGAAAGAATGAAAATAGCCTTCCCGTAGGCTGCCGACTTCCTGCGCAGGATCTCTGCCATCCGGCGGAGCGTATCGGCGCTGTAGATCACGCCGGTGGGGTTGTTCGGAGAATTGATGATCACGGCCCGCGTCTTCTCGGTGATCATCGCTTCCATCTTCTCAAGATCAGGCTGGAAGGTGGCGGTATTCGCCGGTACCGCCGAAAGCGTCACGCCATGATTGGCGCAGTAGTTGCCATATTCCACGAAATACGGAGCAAAAGCCAGGATCTCCTCCCCGGGATCCGCCAGCGTCTTGATGGCCACATTGAGGCCGCTGGCAGCACCCACGGTCATGATGATGTTCCGGCTGGTAAAGCTGGTTCCGTGAAGCTTGTTGAGATGATCCGCCACCACGGTACGGACATCTTCATAGCCGCTGTTGCTCTGATTGTAGCCGTGGATATAGAGCGGATCCTCCTGATCCAGAATCTCACGGATGGCCTGATCAACGGCCTTCGGCGCCGGCACCGAAGGATTGCCCAGACTGAAGTCATAGACATTTTCGGCACCGATTTCCTCGGCCATACGGGCGCCTGCTTCAAACATTTCACGAATGGCGGAATTGCCCTCCACATAGGGCATCATTCTCTTTGCTGTCAATCGTATCGTCTTCCTTTCTGTCTCCGGCGGCGCCTATAGCGCATAGCCGGCCTCAAAGGCCTTGATGTTCAGATCCTCAAAGCCCTTCTTTACATTGTTTCTGATCGCCTGGTGCCAGTCGACGCCCTGCACGTTCATGGCCTTGACCAGCGCACCTAAGAGCACCACGTTCATAGCCTTGGGATTGCCCAGACCGGCCGCTATGTCACCGGCCTTCACGGTCAGGATGGACACCTTGTCCGCAAGATCCTCCAGGATCCCTTCCGGATACTCGGCCTGTCCCATCAGAATCGGCGCCGAAGGAATCTCAAAGTCGTTGATGACCATCTTTCCTTCCGGGCGAAGGTAGCCGAGCCAGCGCAGAGCCTCCATCTTTTCGAAGGCCACAATGACGTCCGCTTCGCCTCTGCCCACGATGGGAGAGTATACCTTTTCACCATAGCGAACCTGCGTGGACACGCTGCCGCCCCGCTGGCTCATGCCATGGATCTCGCTCATCTTTACCTCGTAGCCGGCCTCGATCAAACCGCTGGTCAGGATCTTGCTCGCCAGGATTGTGCCCTGACCGCCCACACCTACCAGCAGGATATTCTTTACCTCACTCATCGTTCCACCTCCCTGATGGCATCGAAGGGACAGATCTGCGCACACACGCCGCACCCGGTGCAGCTGGCCGCCTGGATGCTGACCTTGTCTTTCTCGCTGTAGATAGCAGGACATCCGCACTTGACGCACATCTTGCAGTTCCTGCACTTGTCCGGGTCCACCTCGCATCTGCGCGGAGAGAGATCGAATTCCTCCTTGTCCTGGGTCGAATACTTCTTCAGGACGCAAGGCCATTTGGTGATGATCACGGTCGGCTCATCCTTGGCGATCGCCTCATCCAGCGCCTTGCTCACCTCATCGAGATGGTTGGGGTTCACGATGTAGATGTTCTCATCCTTCATGCCCAGCGCCCTGCACAGCGCAGGGATATCCACCTCCGTCGCCGGGTCGCCCATCAGGGTGTAGCCGGTGCCCGGGTTCTGCTGGTGGCCGGTCATGCCGGTGATGCGGTTGTCCAGGATCACAGAGGTGTTGCACCCCTTGTTGTAGACAGCGTCCATCAGCGAGGTCACGCCGCTGTGGAAGAACGTCGAATCGCCTATCACCGATACGACTTTGGTGTCCCGTCCGCCGTTGCGCAGCGCGATGCTGGCACCGTGTCCCGTGCTGATGCTTCCGCCCATGCAGAAACAGGTATCAATCGCATTCAGCGGCGCTGCCGAGCCCAGGGTATAGCAACCGATGTCGCCGGTAATCATCACATTCTTCTTCTGTGCCAGCGCATAGAAGAAGCCTCTGTGAGGACATCCGGCGCAGAGCGTAGGCGGACGGATGACCGCCGACTTCTCCGATGTCAGACTGTCGGCGCTCTTGCCAAAGACAGCTTCCCGCACGATATCGGTGTTCAGCTCATCATAGCGCGGAATCACGTCCTTGCCAATGCAGTCGATGCCGGCCATCTTCAGGTGGTTTTCGATGTAGGGATCCATCTCCTCCACCACGTAGACCTTGTCGACCTTGGCGGCAAATGCACGCAGCAGATCCATAGGCATGGGGAAGGTCATCCCGAGCTTCAGGTAGGAAGCCTCTTCACCGAAAGCCTCCCTGGCGTACTGGTAAGCGATGCCGCTGGTGATGACGCCGATTTTCGTATCGTTGTACTCCGGCTGGTTGATCTCAGCCTGACAGGCATACGCTTCCATGGCCGCCAGCCGTTCCTCGAGCTTTACGCGCATCACCTTGGCGTTGGCCGGTGTGGCCACGTACTTGCGGATATTCTTCTTGTAGGGAACGATAGGCTTTTCCTGCCGCTCACCCAGCTCCACAAGGCTCTTGGAATGGCAGACCCTCGTGGTCATCCGCAGCAGAACCGGCGTATCAAAGCGCTCGGAAAGCTCCAGTCCAAGCTTCATAAAGTCCTTGGCCTCCTGGCTGTCGGAAGGCTCCAGCATCAGCAGCCGTGCCGCCGTCGCATAATTTCTGTTGTCCTGCTCGTTCTGAGAACTGTGCATGCCCGGATCATCGGCTGAGACGATGACCATGCCGCCGGTGACCCCGGTATAGGCAAAGGTAAAGACCGGATCCGCCGCCACGTTCAGGCCGACATGCTTCATCGCTGCAATCGACCGCACACCGGCCACGGAAGCACCGATCGCTGCCTCGACCGCCACCTTTTCATTCGGGGCCCATTCACTGTAAAGCACATCCTTGTGCTTGGCCAGGTTCTCCAGGATTTCCGTGCTGGGCGTCCCGGGGTATGCGCTGGCGAAAGCGACGCCCGCCTCGTAGGCGCCTTGTGCCGCGGCCTCATTGCCCGACATGATTACTTTCATTTTCGCTCCTCCTGCTCCTGTTTATCTTATCGAAATCTATGATGATGATTCTTCTCCTGTATCGCTGCCATGCAGCGGTACAGGGGCTCATGGCAATGCTAATTATTATACCACAATCGGTGCAATTACAAAAGCGCGCAGGCAGACAACCGCGCGCTTCATGCTTTTGCAGTCAAAGGTTTCCCGGCTATGCGCCGTGCCGCTCATGCCTCCGTCAGACAGGAGGCTGCGGCGCTTCGCAGGCGCTGCAGCCTGGCGGCCGGCTCCCGGCTCTGCATGAAGCCGGACATCAGACAGGCACCGGCTGCGCCCGCGGCAGCCACCCGGGCAATATTCTCCTCCCCGATGCCGCCGATGGCATAGACCGGCAGGGAAACCGCATCCACCACCGCGCGGAGAAAGGCCTCGCCCCGGGGCGGGATCCCCGCCTTGCAGGCTGTGGAATAGATGTGGCCGGCTGTCACATAGGAAGCGCCGGCTTGTTCGGCCGTCCGCGCCTGCTCAGGGCTGTGCACCGAAACGCCGAAGGGCTGCCCCGGTGCCGCACGCCCGATGCCGTCTTCGGGCAGATGCACCAGCCCGCCGCCGGCAGCCGAAGGATAGCTGTGTGCGATAAAGAGCACGCCGTACCGATGGCAAATCCGGCGCACTTCCTCCGCCAGTGCGCCATACGCCTCTTCCGACAGCGTCTTTTCCCGCAGGATCACGCCGTCCACACCGGCGGCAGCCACCTTCTCCATCTGTTCAAGGAAGCTGCCGGGGCAGAGCGAAGCCGCTGTCACGCAGAAGATCTTGAACGCCGTTTTCTGTCCATGCTCAGGTTCGTGCTTACACATAGATATAGTCACTCATCACCGGCTGCAGGCCGTGATCCAAAAGTGCATGGTAGACCTGCTCCACATTCCGCCCGTCGGAGATTTCGAACTGTTCGTCGCCTTCCTCACGGCCGCTGTGGCCGCCGATGCCCACCTTGCTATCAGCCGAGATTTTGCTGCCCACGATCGCCATGGCGTTATCGCGGAATCCGGCGCGCTCCCGCGTGGAAATCGTGATGGAGGCAAAGGGCAGGAAGAGGCGGTAGGCACACAGAATCTGCATCAGCTTCGTCTCGGTCACGCCCTTAGGATAGATCGTCTCGTCCACCAGGGTCGGCCGCAGTCTGGGACAGGAGAGAGCAATCTCCGCCTGCGGATACCGCTGCTGGATCAGATAGGCATGCAGTCCGGTCGCAAAGGCGTCCTTGTGGAAATCGGACAGCCCCAGCAGCGCCGCAAAGCCGACGCCGCGCATGCCGCCGCGCAGCGCCCGCTCCTGCGCATTGAGCCGGTAGGGGAAAATCCGCTTGTTGCCGGCCAGGTGCAGTTCCCCGTAGCGCACCGGATCATACGTCTCCTGGAACACCGTAACATAGTCGGCACCGCATTCGTGCAGATAGCGGTACTCATCCGAGTTCACCGGATAGATCTCCAGACCGATGACGCGGAAATATTTTCTGGCGATCTTCACCGCCCCGCCGATGTACTTCACATCCGACATGGCACGGCTCTCGCCTGTCAGGATCAGAATCTCCTCCAGGCCGCTTTCTGCGATCGCCTTCATCTCCCGCTCGATGCCCTCATCATCAAGCCGCGCCCGGCGGATCTTGTTGGTTCTGTTGAAACCGCAGTAGACACAGTGATTGGAACAGTAGTTGGCGATATAGATCGGTGTGAACATCTGGATCGAATTGCCAAAGTGCTTGCGCGTTTCCTTCTGTGCCGCCTGCGCCATCAGTTCAAGGAACGGCTCCGCCGCAGGCGAGAGGAGTGCGCCGAAATCCTCTGGGGTCTTAACCTCATGCGCAAGGGCACGCTGCACATCCGCTGCGGTGACACTGCTGTAGTCGTACGCTGCCACACGCCGCAGCACTTCGTCCTGAATGGGGGAATCCTCCAGAATTTCCATGCCCGGAAGATACGTCATGGGATCCACTCTTTGCTCTGCCATTATGCCTCACCGCCTTTCGCTTCGAGGAAGCCCGTCAGGGGATCGGAAGCGGCAGCACCGTGCTCGATGACCCTGCCGGGGCCGGCCAGATACGCTTCACGACCTGCCTCGATGGCCTTGCGGAAGGCCTGCGCCATCGCCGGCACATCCCCGGCGGTAGCGATGCCGGTATTGGCCATCACGGCTGCAGCGCCCATCTCCATCGCCTCGCAGGCCTGCGAAGGCCGCCCGATGCCTGCGTCTACGATCACCGGCAGATCCACTTCATCCATGATGATGCGGATGAAATCCTTGGTCACCAGGCCCTTGTTGGAACCGATCGGTGCGCCGAGCGGCATGATGGAAGCCGCGCCAGCATCCCGCAGATCCCTTGCCGTATTCAAATCCGGATACATATAGGGCATGACGATAAAGCCCTCCTTGGCGAGGATCTCCGTAGCCCGTACAGTCTCCTGATTATCCGGCAGCAGATACTTGGTGTCCCGCATGATCTCGATCTTGATGAAGTCACCGTATCCCACCTCACGGGAGAGGCGCGCAATGCGCACCGCCTCGTCGGCGTTTCTGGCGCCGGAGGTGTTGGGCAGCAGCGTAACATCATCAGGGATATAATCCATGATATTGGCGGTCTCGCCGCTCTCCGCCCGGCGCAGCGCCAGCGTGATGATCTGGGCGCCGGCATTTTCCACCGCTGCACGAATCAGATCCAGTGAGTACTTCCCTGATCCCAGGATGAAGCGGGAGGTAAAGGTATGTCCTCCCAAAGTCAGTACGTCGTTTTCCATGTTGCAATTCCTCCTCATATCCTCATAGTCTCGTTTGAGCCTCATCTGCGTCTCATTTTCACCTGTTTTCACCAGGTTTTCTCTCTATGCCCTGCGGCTCAGCCGCCGCCGACAAACTGAACAATCTCCAGCACATCCTCCGGCTGCAGAATCGTCGCTTCATAGTCTGTCTTGGACACAATCTCCCCATTGCGCTCCACAGCAATGTTGTTGAGCCTGTACGCCTGCTCTTTCACATAGTCTGCCAGCGACCGGCCATCAGCCTCGGGTACGGCTCTGCCGTTGATCTTTGCCATGCTGCCTCCTTAAAGCTTCCAAAAAACGCCTTACGAAAGTCTGCACCCAAGGTGGTGCACCCCTTCATAAGGCGTTGCGCTCTTACTCTGCTATCTACTTTACCCCGCCGCCGGGTGCTTGTCAATCGCTTTTCTCTGCCGGGCCGATCTCCTGCGTCTCCGCCGCCATCTGCCGCAGCAGAGCGATCTCTTTCGCATAGCCGGCGAGGTCGTTCGGCGTCTCCAGAATCATCGGCAGTGCCCGCAGAGCAGGATGATGGACGATGTGCCGGAATGTCGAAAGTCCCAGCGTACCCTCGCCGATCTTTTCGTGCCGGTCCTTGCGGGCGCCAGGGGGATTCTTGCTGTCGTTAAGGTGCAGCGCTTTGAGATACTGCAGGCCTATCACCCGGTCGAAAGTTTCCAGCACACCGTCGAGGTCGTGCACGATATCGTAGCCGGCATCACTGACGTGGCAGGTATCCAGACAGACACCGATCTTGTCCTGCTGCTGCACGCGCCGGATGATCTCCGCCAGTTCCTCAAACGAGCCCCCGATCTCTGTACCCTTGCCGGCCATCGTCTCCAGCAGAATCACCGTATGCTGCCCGGGACGGATCACCTCATTGAGCAGTTCTGCAATCAGTTCGATTCCCTTCTCGCAGCCCAGTCCTGTATGGCTTCCGGGATGAAAATTGTAATAATTTCCCGGCAGATGCTCCAGACGCGCCAGATCGTCCTCCATAGCGACATGGGCGAATTCCCGCACCTTTTCCTTGGCAGAACAGGGATTCATGGTATAAGGTGCATGCGCCACCAGCGTGCCGAGATGCTGCTCTGCGGCCGCCTGCAGGAAGCGATGCACATCCTCTGTATCCAATTTGCGGGACCGCCCGCCCCGCGGATTTCTCGTAAAGAAAGCGAAAGTACCGGCATCGATCGCCTTCGCTTCCTCGGCCATATGCAGGTAGCCCGCCGCTGCAGAAAGATGGCATCCGATCATCAGCCGCTCCATCTACTGCCTGCCTTTCTTCAGAATGGACTCGTCCAGCACGATCGTAAACGGACCATCATTGACCAAGGGCACCTTCATGTCAGCGCCGAAAGCACCGGTCTGCACCACAGACACCTCCCGTCGGCAGGCATCGACGATGTAGTCATACAGCGCCTCGGCCTCGGCAGGCGGCGCCGCGTCGGTAAAGCCGGGGCGGTTTCCCCTGCGGCAGTCAGCATACAGTGTGAACTGCGAAATCAGAAGCAGCTGGCCGTCCACATCCTTGAGTGCAAGATTGGTTTTCCCCTCTTCATCTTCAAAAATGCGCAGACCGATCATCTTGCGAACGAACTTGTCCGCTGTCTCTTTGGTATCATCGCGGCCGATCCCGATGAGAACCATCAGCCCGCGGCCGATGCTGCCCACCGTTTCACCATCGATGGTGACCTTACTTTCCAAAACCCTCTGGATCACAAACTTCATGATCAGCCTCGCTACTGGATCTCAATCCTGTGGAACTTCTTTTTGCCTTTTTGAATCAGCAGTCTGCCGTCCTCGAACAGGTCTCTTGTGACCATCATCTTGGTATCGGTCACCTTCTCGCCGCCGACCTTCAGTCCGCCCTGCTTGATAGTGCGGAAGCCCTCACTGTTGCTGGGTACCAGGCCCACTTCACGAATCAGGTTGACGATGCCCATGCCTTCTCCGTCAAAGAGTGCACCATCCATCTTCGTGGTGGGCACGTTGGCCATATCGCCGCCGCCGCCGAAGGCCGCACGGGCGCCATCCTGCGCCTTTTTGGCTTCTTCCTCGCCATGCACCAGCTTGGTTACCTCGTAAGCGAGCACTTCCTTGGCCTTGTTGAGCTCGGCCCCTTCCAGAGAGGACAGCTCGTTGACCTCTTCCATAGGAAGGAACGTGAGCATCCTGAGACATTTGTTAACGTCCGCATCCGCCACATTCCGCCAATACTGGTAGAACTCATAGGGCGACGTTCTGTTCGGATCCAGCCAGAGGGCACCCTTCTGCGTCTTACCCATCTTCTTTCCCTCGCTGGTTGTAAGCAGGGAGAAGGTCATTGCATACGTCTGCTTGTCGAGCATGCGGCGGCACAGCTCCACACCGCCCAGCATGTTGGACCACTGGTCGTTGCCGCCGAACTCCATTTTGACGTCGAAATCCCGTGACATGACCATGAAGTCATAGCTCTGCATCAGCATGTAGTTGAATTCGAGGAAGGAAAGCCCCTTTTCGAGCCGCTGCTTGTAGCACTCGGCGCGCAGCATCTCATTAACACTGAACTTGGAGCCTATCTCCCGCACGAATTCCACGTAATTGAGGGGGCGCAGCCATTCCGCATTGTTGACAGCCACCGCTTTGCCGGGTGCCGGTTCCTTGTTCATGCGTCCCGGCTGGTAGACCCCCTGGTTGCCTTCATATTTCCATTCGTCATCGAAATCAATGAACCGATCAAAGAGCTTCTTGAACTGACGGCAGTTTTCATCGATGGTCTCAACGTCCATCATCTTCCGCATGTCCGTCCGTCCCGAAGGGTCACCGATCATAGCCGTGCCGCCGCCCAGAAGGACGATGGGCGTGTGCCCGTACTTCTGCATATACATCATGATGATGACCTGCATGAAATGTCCCACATGCAGGCAGTCTGCCGTCGGGTCAAAACCGATATAGAACTTGATCTTTTCCTTGCCCAGCAGCTCCCGGATCTCCTTTTCGTGGGTGCACTGCTCGATGAACCCTCTTTCCTTCAGTACATCAAACACATTGGTGTGTTTGCTGACATCGTCTCTGATAAAATCCATTGTCTTTCGTATTCCTCTCTAGTTTCTATTTCGTTCCAAACAGCCTGTCGCCGGCATCTCCCAGTCCGGGCAGGATGTAGGCATTCTCATTGAGGCCTCTGTCCTTTGCGGCGATGAAGATATCGACGTCCGGATGCGCCTTCTGCAGTGCCTCAATGCCCTCAGGCGCAGCGATCATGCACATGAAGATAATGTTTTTGCCGCCCCGCTGCTTGATGAAATCAATGGCCGCCACGGCGGAACCACCGGTTGCCAGCATGGGATCCACGACAAAAATCTGCCGCTTTTCAATATCGTTAGGCATCTTACAGTAGTATTCGACCGGCTCGTGGGTCTCCGGATCACGATACAGCCCCACATGGCCCACCTTGGCGTTGGGGATCAGTGCCAGCAGACCATCCACCATGCCTAAGCCGGCGCGAAGAATGGGCACGATGGCAATGTCTTCTCCATCCAGCATGTTAACCGTGGTCTTCTCCATCGGCGTCTCGATTTCCACCTGCTTGAGCGGCAGGTTCCTCGTTGCCTCATACCCCATCAGCATGCCGATTTCCTCGGTCAGGTTTCTGAAGTCCTTCGTCCCGGTCTCCTTCATTCTCAAAAGCGCCGTTTTGTGCTGGATCAGCGGATGATCGAATACATAGACCTTACTCATGAATGCCTCCTTCGTTCTTTTCATAAGCAGCGATTTTATCAATTCGTCTTTGATGGCGTCCGCCCTCAAAGTCCGTATCGAGCCAAGTCTGCAGAATTGCCTTCGCATCTTCGATGAACGTGGTGCGGCCGCCCAGTGCCAGCACGTTGGCATTGTTGTGCTGCCGTGAAAGCGCCGCCATATGCACATCCGTGCAGAGTGCACAGCGAATGCCTCTGACCTTGTTGCAGGCAATGGAAATACCGATGCCTGTGCCGCAGCACACAACGCCGCGTTCTGCCCGGCCGTCTGCCACAGCCTCACCGCACTTCACACCGTAATCCGGATAATCCACCGAATCCTCGCTGTCGGTTCCAAGATCCAATACCTCGATATCACCGCGTTCTGCAAGATATTTCTTCAGTTCTTCCTTCAGTTCATACCCGCCGTGGTCACTTGCAATGGCAATTTTCATAGACTTTCTCCTTCTTGTTTCTCGGTTGCTTATTCTCTTCTCTTCCTTCGTGCAAACGCAGCGGCCTGCATCTGCATCGCCTCACAAGGTGCTGCACAGCCCATCAGATGCACCGCCTCTGTGCTCTGAGGCTCCTCAGACCTTGATTACATGATAGCCTGCACTTTTGAGCATGCGGTTCATCACCGCAAAGCCAACACTGTTCTGATCGGAAAGCGCACCCGCCAGGATCAGATCCACGCCTTCCTCATCCTGCCGGCGCAGATCGGCGAAAAGATCATGGGCCGCACGCGCAAAATCATGCTCTCCGAAGAGGATCACGCCCACCTTTTTCCCCGCCTGCTCCTGCGCTGCCTTCGCCTCCTCTATGCGGCGCCGCACCGCCGAGGGAGACCCTTCGAAGATGACCATCTCCGCCTGCGGCGCATAATGCTTGTACTTCATCCCGGGCGCTTTGGGATGAAACTGCGCAGGGTCACGCCGTTCTTCCTCTGTGGGCCGCTGACGAAGGGTGGGATCCAGTTCTGCCGTCTGTCCGCAGACCGCACCGATTTCTTCAGGCGTAATGATGCCGGGCCGCAGAATCACCGGATGCCCTTCGCTCATGTCAAGGACCGTGGATTCAATGCCGACACGGCAGTCGGGTCCACTGAGAATCACATCGATTTTCCCTTGCAGATCATGGATCACATGTTCCGTCTTCGTCGGACTGGGCCGTCCGCTGATATTGGCACTGGGGGCTGCGATCGGTGTGCCGCTTGCACGGATCAGCTCCCGGGCAATGGTGCTTTCGGGATTGCGCACAGCCACAGTGTCCAGGCCGCCTGTCGTCGTCGCCGGTACCACACTGCGTTTGCGCACCACCACGGTGAGAGGCCCGGGCCAGAAGGCACGGGTGATCTGCTCCAGCATCCCGTCATGCTGGTCAGTCAGGGCAGCGAGCTCAGGCGCCGCCGCAATGTGCACGATCATCGGGTTGTCGCTGGGCCTTCCCTTCGCTTCATAGACTTTTTTGACTGCTGCAGCATTGAGCGCATCGGCGCCGAGACCAAAGACCGTCTCCGTGGGAAAAGCCACCAGGCCGCCCCGGCGGATAACCGCCCCGGCAGCTTCGATGTTTTCCTTTGTCGGCGGCAGAACCCTCGTGGCTATTGTTTCAGTTATCGTTTCCTTCCTGTCCGCCATCAGAACGCCTGCATCTTTCTGGCCTGGTCTTCCGTGATCAGACCGTCTATGATCTCGTCCATATCTCCGTTCATGAAATTGTCCAGCTTGTAGATAGTGGCGCCGGTTCTGTGGTCGGAAATTCTCCCCTGCGGGAAATTATATGTCCGAATCCGCTCTGAGCGGTCACCGCTACCCACCATGCTCTTGCGCTGATCCGCAATTTCCTTGTTCTGTTCCTGCACCTTCATATCATAAAGTCTGGAACGGAGGACCTTGAAGGCTTTGTCTTTGTTCTTGATCTGCGATTTTTCATCCTGACAGGTGACCACCAGGCCGGTGGGAATATGCGTCAGGCGGACCGCCGAGTCGGTGGTGTTGACGCACTGGCCGCCGTTACCGCTGGCGCGGTATACATCAACACGGACATCGTTGGGATCAAGATCCACCTCGACGTCATCCACCTCCGGAAGTACCGCCACGGTCGCCGCACTCGTATGGATCCTGCCGGAAGATTCCGTTTCCGGTACACGCTGTACCCGGTGCGCACCGCTTTCGTACTTCAGCCGCGAATAAGCGCCCTTGCCCTTGATCAGCATGACAGCTTCCTTGATGCCGCCGATGTCGGTATCGTTGACTTCCATCAGCTCCGTCTTCCAGCCGTGCCGCTCAGCATACATGGTATACATGCGCAGGAGATCGGCACCGAAGAGCGCAGCCTCATCGCCGCCGGTGCCTGCTCTGATCTCCAGAATCACGTTCTTGTCATCGTTGGGATCCTTAGGCAGCAGCAGCACTTTCAGCTCCTCCTCCAGGCCAGGAATCTTTCCCTCCTGCTCGGTGAGTTCCATCTTGGCCAGTTCCTTCATTTCCTCATCGCTGCCGGCTTCTTCGAGCATCTCCTTGGCATCGTCAATGCTTTCCTTGACCTTTTTGTATTCCTCGTATTTCTTGACAATGGGCTCAATTTCACCCATTTCCTTGATGTATTTCTGCCAGACACTCTGGTTGGCAATCACCTCCGGATCGGAAGTCTTCAGTGCCAGCTCCTTGTATTTGTCCGTGATGAAATTCAGTTTATCAAACATCGTTTCCCTGCTTTCTTCTGCGCCTGCTATCCGGGCGCACACTCTCCCAGTGACCGCTTTTGTGCGTTTTTCAACTAATTATTTTACCATACCTGGCAAAAACTATAAACCGGGTCCAGCAAAAAAAAGAGGTGCCGCCGCAAAGGCGGCAGCACCAATATTTTCACGCTTTTGTCGAAGCAAGGCTTACTTGTAAGTCTCCATTTCGAACTGGATGCATGTGCACAGGATCGGTTCAGGCAGCACGTCGATGGAGCTGGGGAACGGGGGGTTCTCCGGCAGATCGATGTACTTGTAGGACCTTACCTCTACGACGACCTTGTCGTCCGCAATGGCGTTGATCCTGGCATGGTATTCCAGATAGTCACCTGCATAGCAGGGCTCATAGAGACGAACCTTCTTGACCTGCGTGACATGGCCGATGTTGCCGAAGGTCTTCGCCATCATTCTCTTGGCTACATCCTCACTGAGGGTGATATTTCTTGCACCGTTGACAACACCGCCAAGGTAGAACACATCACGATCGGACATTCTGTAGCGGAAGACGATTTCGCCCTTGCCGGCATCTGCTGCATCCGGGAAATCGTCCAAGGGTGCCCAGGGTTCCTTAACAGCACCGTCGGGCTGCTCGCCTCTCTGGAGATGCTTCTTTACAACCAGTCTGACGTTGCCTTCTGCGCAGAGCACGGGATCATCGAACCAGACCATATCACCGGTCTTGGCATCGGTCTTGCCCGCTCTCTCAGCCGGGGTTGCCAGCTTGTAAACCTGGATGTGGCAGTCTCTGGAGGTGTTGCCGATATGTGTCAGAGTCGCTTTGTACTCCATCATATCACCGCAGTATACATCTTCATAAACCTGTACTCCAGTGTAACCAAGGCAGAGGGACTCATCGCCGTCCACCAGGATCATTTCCTCGGTCTCTACATCGCCGATGAAATCGAACATTCTGCCTACGGGCACAATGCCGTCAGGGGTGTTGGCGTCAGCCGTTGTCATGTTGTAGCTCAGATAAGAAACTTTTCTCATTTTCTTACTTCCTCCTGGAAATCATAAGGTTTGAAATGATTTAGTTTACATCATGAAAAGCCGCACACTCATGGATATCCAGGCGTCGAAAAAACGACGCCTGGATATTTCATTCAATGTTTATACAGCTTATTTGTTTGCTCTCGCCTCGGAGATAGCCTTGATCAGCATCGGGGTGACCTTGAACAGGTCGCCGCAGATACCGTAGTCAGCGATCTCGAAGATCGGTGCGTTCTCATCCTTGTTGACCGCAATGATCAGATCGGATTCCTGCATACCAGCTTTGTGCTGGATGGAACCGGAGATACCAAGGGCAACATAGATTTTCGGATGTACCGTTTTACCGGTCTGTCCTACCTGGTGATCCTTGGAGAGCCAGCCGGAGTCAACCGTTACACGGGATCCGCCGACAACGCCGCCGCCGAATGCCTCGGTCAGCTGCTCAGCCAGCTTGATGCCACCATCGATGTCCTTGGCAATACCACGGCCGACGGAAACGATGATGTCTGCGCCGATCAGGTCAACGATCTTCTTCGTGGCCTTGACAACATCCTGTACCTGCGTATTGATGTCGCCTTCCTTGAATTCGATGTGATATCTTTCGACTTCGGTCGCATCTGCCTTAGCCTGGTCAAATTCTCTCTTCTGCATTACGCCCGGACGAACGGTGGACATGCAGGGACGGAATCTGGGGCAGATGATGGTAGCCATCAGGTGGCCACCGAAAGCAGGACGGGTCATCTTCAGGTTGACATCGTCCATATCCCACTTGGTGCCGTCAACATCCAGTGTGGAAGCCTTTCTCAGGAAATCGGTATATTCGTTCATATCGATGTCCAGGTGGGTGCAGTCTGCGGTCAGACCGGTTTCCAGTCTGGCAGCGCATCTGGGAGCCAGGTCACGGCCGTAGTTGGTCGCACCATAGAGAACAACTTCCGGCTTCTTGTCTTCGATGCAGTCAACGATTGCCTTGGCATAAGCATCGGTGGTGTAGACTTCCAGTTCAGGCTCGTCGATGACGATGACCTTGTCTGCGCCATAGCCGCCCAGTTCCTTCGCCAGACCTTCTACGTTATGTCCGAGCAGCAGGCCGACCAGCTGTGCGCCTTCTCTTTCGTCAGCGAGCTTTCTGCCTTCAGAGATCAGCTCGAAGTCAGTCCGCATCAGCTCGCCGTTTCTTTCTTCGCAGAATACCCAAATATCTTTAAATTCCTCAATTTTTGAGCTATCAAAAGCCATTTCTGTCTCCTTTCACTAAATAGCGTGTTTCTCAAGCAGTTTCGCCGCAAGTGTCTCGGCGGTCTTCATGTCAGCGCCTTCCAGCATTTCGCCAATGCCCTTCTGCGGGGGTGTGAAAGACTTGAAGATGTTTGTCGGAGATCCCTTCAGACCGATCTTGTCCGGCTGAATGAGAGGCTCGTCCTTCAGTTCCTCAAAGTCGAAGATCTGATAGGGGCTCTCGTAAGAATGCTTGATGCCCGCCAGAGACATGTATCTGGCTTTCTTGTCCTGGTCGCTGATGCAGGTGATCAGGCAGGGCGTCTTGGTCTTGATCATCATGTAGCCATCCTCGAGCATGCGCTTGACGGTGACTTCGTTGCCTTCCTTCGTAATCTCGGAAGCATAGGAGATCTGGGGCAGTCCCAGCTTCTCGGCAATCTGCGGACCAACCTGTGCGGTATCTCCGTCGATAGCCTGTCTGCCGCAGAATACCATGTCATCTTCCTGCAGGCCCACGTGCGTGATGCCGGCGGCGATGATCTGAGAAGTAGCGAATGTATCGGAACCACCGAACTCTCTGCCGGAGATCAGGATCGCATCATCTGCGCCCATGGCAACCAGCTCTCTGAGCATGCCTTCTGCCGGGGGAGGTCCCATGGTGACCGCGGTGACCTGGCATCCGGTCTCGTCCTTGATCTGCAGAGCCTGCTCCATAGCGATCAGGTCATCAGGGTTGATGATGGTCTCCATAGAAGCACGGTTCAGCGTTCCGTCTTCATTAACTGCTACAGTGCCGGAAGTGTCCGGTACCTGTTTTACGCAAACAAAAATTCTCATTTGAATAAACTCCTTCCTGCTATTTTACCAGACTTCTAGAAATAACCAGCTTCTGAACTTCAGAAGTTCCTTCGTAGATCTCGGTCAGCTTAGCGTCTCTGTACATACGTTCCAGCGGATAGTCATGCATGTATCCATAACCACCATGGATCTGCAGTGCCAGGTTGACAACCTCACGAGCAGTCTGAGAGCAGAACAATTTTGCCATGGAAGCTTCGATGGAATATCTCTTCTTGGTCTCTGCAGCGTAAACAGCATTGAGCATCAGTGCCTTGGCCGCCTCAGTCTTGGTCTTCATCTCGGCCAGGTACCACTGGATACCCTGCAGCCTGTTGATGGGCTTACCGAACTGTACACGCTCGCTTGCGTACTGCACAGCCAGCTCCAGAGCGCCTTCTGCGCATCCTACAGCCTGTGCCGCAACACCGACTCTGGCGGAGTCAAGTGCGCCCATGGCCATGCCGAAGCCCTTGTTCTTCTTGCCCAGCATGTTCTTAGCAGGTACACGGCAGTCTTCCAGGACCAGCTCAGCGGTCTCGGATCCGTTCAGACCCATCTTGTTCTCGATCTTGCCGTGATCGAATCCTTCGAATGCACGCTCTACGATGAAAGCGGACATGCCCTTGGTTCCCAGCTTAGGCTCGGTCATAGCGAAGATGACCAGGATGTCTGCACGGGATCCGCCGGTGATGAAGCACTTGGTTCCGTTGAGGATGTACTCGTCGGTTGCCTCATCATATACCGCCGTCGTTCTGACACCGGCTGCATCAGTACCTGCACTGGGCTCGGTCAGTGCGAATGCGCCAAGCACACCGCCCTTGGTGAGCTGGGGCAGATACTTTTCCTTCTGTTCTTTCGTACCATGCTTGAGAATCGTCTCCGGCGCCATCAGGTGGATGGATAACGTCGCACCGGAGGACATGCATTTCTTGCAGAATTCCTCTACGCAGATCGCCTTCTCGAGCTGGCCGCCGCCTGCGCCGCCGTATTCTTCAGGGATGTTGACCCCGGTGAAGCCCTGCTTTGCCATCTTGGCAAAGTTCTCTACTGGGAAAACGTGCTGTTCATCGATCTCCTGTGCCATCGGTTCCAGTTCTTCCTCTGCGAACTGAGCAGCAAGCTTTTTCAGCATCTCTTGTTCTTTGGTCAATGAAAAGTCCATGTCACTCGTCCTTCCTTTTCAGGTTTTTCAAAAAAGCGTTAACGTGTTCTAAACCTTACCACCTCAATTATATCGAAAGTTAAAAAGCTATCAAGGGGTTTTTTCATAATCAACATGTAAAATTTGAATAATTAGGCGATGCATCCGAAATCCAGTCAATGACTTGGTTAGAGGGCCTTTTTCCTGTATACAAAGTACACGGCTGCCGCCCTCGAAAGCGCCATCTTTTTCCCCGCAAAAACACCGAAAAACATCTGCCAGTCTCCGGGGAGAAAAAAAGGAATCCCGCATTCCGGGATTCCCTTGTTTCCAACCTTTTGGCATGAATTCTAGTCCAAATTGTACTTGTTCTTGAACTTTTCAACGCGTCCGCCGCGGTTGATAAACTTCTGCTGGCCTGTAAAGAACGGGTGGCACGCTGAGCAGACATCAAGCCTGATCTCCGGCTTGATGGATCTGGTCGTGAACGTATTCCCGCATGCGCAAGTTACTTTACATTCCTGATACTTAGGATGGATTCCTTCCTTCATGCTGTTTCACCTCTTTCCCGTCCAGGCCTCGCCCGGACACACTAACTGAAAATCGAAAAAAACTGCCGTACTGTACGGCTGCTGCAGCTTCTGCAACAGAAAAAGACTATCACAGGAGCAGGCTTTATGTCAACCGGCAAAATCAATATTTCGTCTTGAACCGCTCTTCAAAGCTCTTGATCAGTCCCTCTCTGAAATCAGGATGCGCAATACCGATCAGCAGGCGGGCACGATCACGCATGGTTCGTCCGGTCAGATGGGCAATGCCGTACTCGGTAATCAGATAATCCGCATCGTTGCGCGACGTGGTCACCGCGGCGCCCTCGTCCAGTTCGGGAACAATCTTGGAAATCCTGGTGCCGTCCTTCTTTTCCAGAACAGACGGCATGGCGATGATGGCACGCCCTTTGCCGTCGTGGCTGTCTCTGGCACCGCGCACGAAATCCACCTGTCCGCCCACGCCGGAAATCAGCTTGGGCCCGATGCTTTCGGAAGCAATCTGCCCCAGCAGATCCACCTGCACACAGGAGTTGATGCAGACCATGTCGTTGAGCTGCGCCACCACCTCGGGATGGTTGACATAGTCAATCTGCCGCAACTCGATAGCCGGGTTATGATCGGCAAAATCATAAAGCTTTTTGGTACCGATGATGAAGCCGATGACCATCTTGCCGTTATCCAGCGTCTTCCTGGAGCAGTCAATCGCTCCCTTATTATATAGATCCACGACACCGTCGGAAATCATCTCCGAATGAATGCCAAGGTGCTTCCTGTCGCCCAGCTGCGCCAGGGTGGCTTCGGGGATAGCGCCGATGCCAAGCTGCAGGTTGTCGCCGTCCTTGATCAGAGAAGCTACATTTTTTGCCACGGCTTCCGCCACAGGCGTCACCGGCACCGGCGGCATCTCCGGCAGCGGGCGGGACGTTTCTACGATATAGTCCAGCTCCTCAACCGGAATGAAGGTTTCTCCATACGTGTAGGGGCACTGGTCGTTGACTTCGGCAATGACGGTGCGTGCCGACTTGACCGCCTGCATGGTGTAGTCAGAGGAGACGCCCAAAGAAACATAGCCGTGTTCATCGGGCCGGGAGACAGTGATCATGGCAACATCGACCCGAAATACGCCGCTGCGGATCATCTTGGGAATTTCATGAAAGAAGATCGGCACGTAGTCGGCACGTCCCTCCTGGATGGCCTTGGTCGCATAAGCGCCTGTGAACCAGCCTTCATAGCGGAAGACATCGCTGTTTTCCGGCAGTGTTGTTGCAGCGGGCGAAGCCGATACCATCTGCGAGACGGTGATGTCGCTGTATGCCGCCTTGTTGTCGATCATGGCCTTAACCAGGATCTCGGGCTCGCAGGCGCCGTGACCGAACACAACCCGGTCCCCGCTGTGGATGCCTGCGCTGACAGCCTCGTTGGCTGTGCAGAGTTTCTGTTGATACGCTTCTTTCCAGTGCATGATACGTTCCTTTCCTGTTAACTATGTTATCATCTCACCGCAGAGCTGCTGCGGCTCCTTTTTTGACCCGCATACCGGGGGGCAGTGCCCGGGCAGGGAGCAGCGTGCTGACAATGCCGCACCGCAGACCAGACAAGCCAACACTTATGATACTATCCGATTTATTCCTTCCTTGCAACAACCCGACTTGGTTTTCATTCCGTCCGTGACCAAATAATACCCCCATCTTGACAACCGCCGCATTTCGTTGTAGCATGCCTTTAAACCGATGAAGCGGAGATAAAGGTGCACATGACCGCACAGAGAGCCCGGGATGCTGCGATCCGGGCCGGAAACAGTACATCAAATGGACCGCCGAGGGCGCAGTCAACGGACATGATGTCCCATTAAGCTGCGACGCACGACCTGCGTCAGTGGTCAGGGATATGATGGTATCCCCAGAGCGCACAGTTCTCTTCGTTTTATATATATTTTTGAACTGTGAATCAAGGTGGCACCGCGGATATGAAGATATTCGTCCCTGATGGAATGTTATTCTGTCAGGGATTTTTTTCTGACCTGCGCGCCAAATCATAGATTTGGGCAGGACATGAACTGAAAAATCACCACGCGCTGAAGCGCTGTGATTTCTGTATCTGACCTGCGCGCCAAATCGTAGATTTGGGCAGGTCATGAACTGAAAAAAAAGGAGATGTTCTTATGATCAGGCCTAGTCTGGAAGAAATCAAGGATCTGTCCACGGACGGTACCTACAGGATTGCCCCCGTCAGTATGGCGATTCTC
>OMZN01000021.1 GCA_900315555.1 uncultured Eubacteriales bacterium | reverse complement strand
TTTATAAACATGATTCGAAAGAGCAAGGCAAGCAAAAGCCCCTTCACAGAGCACAGCATCAAAAACCGGAACCCCCACTGATTCCTCAATATAAGGTGCGATGCCTATCGTCGAAAGACCAGTACAAGCAAATGCGATTGCCTCTGCCCCCATCTGTTTCTGTGACATGGCACGCGCCAGAACACTCTGACGCCCCTTCTCTGTCAAAAGGTCAAGAGTACAGGTGACGCCTTCCGGCAGCGTATCATCTACAATGCGATCGCCCAGTATCTCCCGAAAAGCCGGCGGTGCACCTTCAGTTATCCCGATGACGCCAATCAGCCCCTTACTACCAGCCGCCGCGCTCGCACAGGAGCGTCCCGCTCCAATAACCGGAATGGGCAGATCTGCGCGAAGTACATCGAGAGCAGGATCGCCCGCACAACTGATGATTACTGCCTCCATACCGTCCTCATAGAACTGTCTGGCAAGCGAGATAATCTTAGGAATAGCCAGATTTTCAGATTCCTTATCATGCACACCATCACTCTGACCTTCGATACACCTGCTTGTAATATCCAGCATAGGATATGCTTTCTTCAAGATATCAGCATGCGCTTCCAAAAGCGGAGGTTGCTGTGTAACAACACGAATCAAACCTACTTTATACACCTGGCACACTCCATTTCCATGAAACAATACCACATACGTAAAAACAAAACCGCTTATCCGAGGTAGACGCCTTTCTCCATAACAAGCCGGCCATCCAGATAAAGATCCGGTTTCAGAATAACGCCATCCATATGACAATCTGCTTTATTGACACCGCCAAATGAAATATTGGACCCAAATGCGATATGAATCGTTCCGTATATTTTTTCGTCCTCCAGAATAATACCGCGCAGAATTGCTGCATCATTCGTTCCTATTCCAAGTTCGCAGACAACCCCGTTTTCTGGTCTTTTCAACAGAATGTCCAGTTTTTCGGCATCTGCCCCAGTGATTTTCTGCAGCCTGCCATCATGGATTTCCACAATCAACGGTTCCTGCAAAAGACCAACGCCAACCATAGATGCATCAATCTTCATACATCCTTCTGTTTTTGTTTCAAGTGGTGCGATATAGGCCTCCCCACTTGGCAGATTACCTGCCGTTCCAGGCTCTTCATAGACACCCGTGCTTGGAACGGACCTTCTTCCTGTAAGATCCAGCGTGAGGCTGTAGCCCTCTTTCCGAATCTCTGCCGTTTTTGCTTCATCAAGTTCTTTGCAGAGCTTTAACGTTAAATCTTTTACTTTCCCATAATCCGCTGTAATAGCTCCTTCACAGAACATTTCTTCAGTGATGCCACCCATCATAGCAATTCGAGCGCCAGCCTTCACAGCCTCAACCCGAGCGTACGTATGAGAAATGGATTCTTTGGTCGCACAGATGACAATGTCGGCAGCCTTCATGGCTGCCGACACCGCAGCCGGGGGTTCCGTTCCCGAAACCTCTGCCGGCTGCATGCACATTAACATCGCATTCGCTTGTAATTCTTCTGCGGCTTCATACAAAACTGTTCCGATATTCTTGCGCGTATCATCTGTCAGGATCAAAACCGATTCTCCGCTCTTGAGGCCCATATTCCTGGACAAACACATCAATGCACTTTCTTTGAATTCCATGATCCCTCCAATATGATTGATTTCTCCTATTTTAGGCTATCTGTCATCAACAGGCCCCTTGCTTCCAAATGTCTGCAAATGCGACATAGTTCCATAACGTTCCTGAAGCTCATCGAATTCATCCGGATCGTAGAACGAACAAACTCCTTTTGTAAAGGCAATGCAGACCTCGATCATAAAACGGGCTGCTGCTTCAAGATCGAAGATCGGATTGACACCTGTCGCACAACCAGCTACAGGAACGGCTGCTGTAGTGGCAACACCGACAACCGGACACTTTGTTGCCGTACTAGGCTGAATGATACTGTTAATATGGAATGTTCCATTTCCATATGGTGTAAGATCCTGCGTTGTGATAGGCATCACATACGGCATCTCTCCGGTTGCATTCTGCACAATATCGAGAAGATCTTCGCTGATCCGCAGAATCCACCCCTCCTTGATAGTTGGCGTGATAGCAAACCCTCTATGGTTTACATACCGGTTAGCTCTTGTGCTGTCAACGGTCAGAATTGCATCCATCTCATCGCTGACTTCCTCTTTATTGAGCTGCGCGGTAGATACTGGAGAACCCATGAACGCAACAGGTTTATGCGGACTTGTCGGAGCATTGGGGCAGAGATGCGTTGATATCATTACATCTCCCTCCAGATAATCCCCTTTATTCGCCATATCCAGCAGTTTCGCTGCGATAGCTGTTACGATCCATGCCCCGTCTGCGTCTGACACCATTCCAACCGCCTCAGGTCTTGCACCCATTCCTCCAAGTCGGCCAATCAAGCCAATTGTAGGAGCTGTACCACCCGCGCGTTTTCCATTTTTGCCAGGAATCACTACTTTCAGCATGTCCGTAGTTCCATGCCTGCCTTCCAGCACATATGTTGTTACATCTGCCCTAGGCTGGATACTTTGCAGGTATTCCTTAACCATTTCCCCGGACGCATCTGGTCTGTCAAGTAATTCATATGCTTCCATCAGTTGTTTCAAAAGCATGATCATTCACCTTCTTATTCTAGATTTCTATGCTGTTGCTTTCTT
>OMZN01000070.1 GCA_900315555.1 uncultured Eubacteriales bacterium | reverse complement strand
TTCCCTGATCTGCAGGGATCTTTGAAATCATAGCCTTTAGAATACGTTAATGCTATAATGTCCATACTATTGTCTCGCTGATGTGCGAGACAATGTGTCCAGGTGACAGACAGGGCCGTTTTCCGGAAACAGCATGCTGGGAATTTTGAAGGAGGCAGGAAGCATGGCATATGATATCGATACAGCAAAGGCACTGGTGATACAGGCGGGCAACGACATGATCAAGAAGGGGTTGATTGCCAGAACCTGGGGAAATATCAGTGCAAGGATTTCTCCTACGCACTTTGTGATCACACCTTCCGGGCGGGCTTATGACACCCTGACCCCGGAGGAGCTTGTGGTAGTCCGCATCGAGGACGCTTCCTTTGAGGGAGATCGCAGGCCTTCCAGCGAGGTGCATCTTCATGCGGGTGTCTATGCACTCCGCAGTGATGCCAGCTTTCTGATCCACACGCACCAGAGCTATGCCTCGGCCATCGGCGTGCTGGGAGAGGATCTCCGGCCGCAGCAGATGGAGCCTTCGTCAGCCAGCAGCGAAGAAAGGCAGGTGCTGGGAGACTGTGTCCCCTGTGCAGCGTACGGATTGTCTTCCACGAAGAAGCTGGCGCGGATGGTGGCGGATGCCGTGCGCCGGCATGAAGGATGCAAGGCCGTGCTGCTGCGCTATCACGGCGTTCTCAGCATCGGTTCCGACCAGGAGGAAGCTTACCGGATTGCCGATGCGCTGGAAGCGGTGTGCGAACGCAGATATCAGGCAGTCTGCGGCGATCTGATTCCCAAAGAGGCCGGCAAGTGCCAGATGCACGATCTGTACGATCGCTATGTGATCCATACCAGGACGCCTTTTGTTATGGCCATGAGCCGCCGCGGCGAAACCCTCCGTCCCTATATCGATGATGTGGCACAGATTGCAGGCACCAGAATATACTGCCTGCAGGCGGCGCCGTCCATGAAAGCGCTGCGCCGCGCACTGCACGGAAGGGATGCCGTGCTGCTGCGCGATGATGGGGCACTCTGCTGCGGCAGCAGCCGGGATGAGGCGGAAGCGCTGTGTCTTGTTTTAGAGAAGGGCTGTCAGGCAGCGCTGCTTGGTACGCTGTGCGGCCGGGAACCTGTGGATCCGATCAGCGCCGCCAAGGAACGCTGGTTCTATGTGAAGAAATATGCCGCCCGCAAGAATGCCCGATAGAAGAACTCGGTGTGTAAAACATGACTGTTGTGGTATAATCTCTAGGAATAACTAGAATACTACATATTATATAAAGTTATACTGATAAGGTTGTACTATGCTGAAACTGGGAATTGACATAGGCTCCACCACCGTTAAGCTGGTGGCCGTGGAGGAAGACGGTCAGATCATCTACAAGAGATATGAACGGCACATGTCCAATGTGTTCGAAAAAGTAGCAGAGCTTTTGGAAGACATGCTGCAGCAAATCGGACCGCAGGAGGTTCGTGCAGTCGTCACGGGTTCAGGCGGCCTTTCTCTTTCCAAACTGCTGGGGCTGAAGTTTGAGCAGGAGGTTATTTCCTGCAGCCGCGCCGTAGAGGAATTGATTCCGCAGACGGACTGCGTCATCGAGCTGGGCGGCGAGGATGCCAAGATTACATTTTACGGGCAGACCATTGAGCAGAGAATGAACGGGACCTGCGCCGGCGGCACGGGTGCGTTTATCGATCAGATGGCGATCCTTTTGAATACCGACGCCAAGGGTCTTAATGAGGCGGCCAAGGATTACAAGATGATCTATCCCATTGCCGCCCGCTGCGGCGTGTTTGCCAAGACGGACATCCAGCCGCTGATCAACGAAGGCGCTGCGGTTTCCGACCTGGCTGCCAGTATTTTTCAGGCGGTTGTCAACCAGACGATCTCCGGGCTGGCATGCGGTCATCCTATCGAAGGCAATGTGGCTTTCCTTGGCGGTCCTCTGTCCTTCCTGTCTGAGCTGCGACAGCGCTTCATTGAAACACTGGAGCTTTCTCCCGAAGAGGTCATCTTCCCTGAAGACTCCAAGTATTTTGTTGCCATTGGTGCAGCCTATCTTGCGGCGGATGAACCTGCTGTCTCATTGGATGCACTGGTGAACAAGTTCGGCTCCCTGACGCCGGATATGATGAGTGATACCAAGAGAGTTGATCCTCTCTTTAAGGACGAGGAGGAATATGCTGCCTTCAAGGCGCGTCATGACAAGGACAAGATTCGGCGCAAACCTCTTGCAGACTGTCACGGCAAGCTGTTTTTGGGCATCGATGCCGGTTCCACGACGACGAAGGCTGCTGTCATCGACGAAGAGGACAATCTGGTCTTTGATTTTTATCAGGGCAATGAGGGGGATCCCATCAAGGCGGTCATGAAGATGCTGCGCCGGTTCTATGCGGAAATGCCCAAGGACTGCTACCTGGCCCATACCACAGTCACCGGCTATGGAGAAGGCCTGATCAAGGCGGCCTTCAAAGCCGATGCCGGCGAGATCGAGACCATGGCGCACTACAAGGGTGCCAGCAAGTTCCTGCCCGGGGTGGACTTTATCCTGGATATCGGCGGGCAGGATATGAAGTGCATGAAGATCAAGGACGGTGCCATTTACAACATCATGCTCAATGAAGCCTGCTCCTCCGGCTGTGGCTCTTTCATCGAGACCTATGCGAAGTCGGTGGATATGTCGACGAAGGAATTCGCCAAAGAAGCGCTTTCAGCGCCTTCTCCGGTCGATCTGGGCACCCGCTGTACCGTCTTTATGAATTCCAAGGTGAAGCAGGCGCAGAAAGAAGGCGCCACCATCGGTGACATCAGTGCCGGTCTGTCGCTTTCGGTGATCCGCAATGCTCTCTACAAGGTCATCAAGCTGCGGAATCCTGAGGAAGCCGGCGAAAAGATCGTGGTGCAGGGCGGCACCTTCCTTAACGATGCCGTGCTCCGCAGCATCGAGCGCATCCTCGGAAAGAATGTGATCCGGCCGGATATCGCCGGGCTGATGGGGGCCTACGGCGCTGCCATCATTTCGCAGGAAAATTACGTGGAAGGTACGGAATCTTCCATTATCGGTCCTGAGGAAATGGATCATTTCTCTGTTAAGAACACCCATGCCAGATGCGGACGCTGCGGCAACAACTGCATGCTTACCATCAACAGGTTCAGCGACGGCTCGAAATTCATTACCGGGAACCGCTGCGAAAAGGGAGCGGGCAAGACGGAGACGAAGAACGAACTCCCTGATCTCTATCAGTACAAGTACCTGAGACTGTTTCAGTACGAGCCGCTTCCGCAGGAAGAAGCGGCCCGGGGAACGGTGGGTATTCCGCGTGTGCTCAATATGTATGAGAACTATCCCTTCTGGTTTACCTTCTTCACGAAACTCGGCTACCGGGTTCAGCTGTCGCCGCACTCCTCCAAAAAGCTCTATGAGGGCGGCATGGAGACCATTTCTTCGGATACAGCCTGCTATCCCGCCAAGCTGGTGCACGGGCATATCAAATGGCTGGTGAAGCATGGCGTGGACTGGATCTTCTATCCCTCGATCAACTATGAGCGGGGCGAGGATGACACAGCCCCCAATCACTACAACTGCCCCATCGTGGCAACATATCCGGAGGTCATCGGCAATAATATGGACGATGTCTTCGTCAAATATGATACGCCGTTCGTTCATCCCTTCCTGCCTTATGATGATGACAGAAAGCTGGTGCGGGAGCTGGCGCGTGTGCTGCATAAGGAAGGCATTCCCCATCATGAAATCGAGCAGGCTGTCCGGCTGGCCAGGAAAGAAGACCGGCGCTACCATAACGATGTGCGGCGCGAGGGTGCGCGTGCACTCCGGTATGCCAGGAAGAACAACAAGAAGGCGGTGGTCCTGACAGGCCGTCCCTATCACGTGGATCCGGAGATCAATCATGGCATGGACAAGATGATCACTTCCTTTGGTATGGTGGTACTCTCGGAGGATTCTGTGGCAGACATGGCGCAGATGCCGCGGCCGATTCGTGTTCTCGATCAGTGGGTATACCATTCCCGCATGTATAAAGCGGCGAATTTTGTCGGGACGACCGACGATGTGGAGCTGATCCAGCTCAACTCTTTCGGATGCGGTCTCGATGCGGTTACGACCGACCAGGTGGAGGAGATTCTCCGCGGTCACGGCAAGCTCTACACTGTGCTGAAGATCGATGAAGGAAGCAACCTGGGTGCGGCAAGGATCCGCGTCCGCTCTTTGAAGGCTGCCATGGAGGAGCGGGAAAAGAACAACATCAAGCCGGATCGAGCGGGCAGGCAGTTCGAGCGGGAGGTCTTCACCAAGGAAATGAAGAAGGATTATACCATCCTCGTTCCGCAGATGTCCCCGATTCACTTCCAGTTCCTGGAGACTGCGCTCGCCAAGGAAGGCTATACAGCGAAACTTCTGCCGCCGGTGGACACCAATGCGGTGGATGAAGGCCTCAAATATATCAATAATGACGCCTGCTACCCGACCATTGTTTCCCTGGGTCAGATCATTTCGTATCTGAAGAGCGGGGAACTGGATCTGGACAAGACGGCGATCTTTATGAGCCAGACCGGCGGCGGGTGCCGTGCATCCAACTATGTTGCGCTCCTCAGAAAGGCGCTGCGGGATCTGCATATGGAACAGATTCCCGTGGTTTCGGTGGCCTTGAGCTCCGGACTGGAGCAGAACCCCGGCTTTAAGATCACGGCCGGACTGGCCAAGCGGATTCTGATGGGGTTCATCTTTGGCGACGTGCTGATGAAGGTGCTGTATGCCACGCGTCCTTACGAGCTGGAGCCCGGTTCGGCCAATGCCATGGCGGAGGCTTATTCCAAAAAGGCGGATGCCGTCGTGGAGAAAGGCTCGCTGACTGCTTTCCGCAAGCTGATCTTTGAGACGGTGGAAGCCTTTGACAATCTGCCGCTGCAGGAGGGGCTGGTCAAGCCCAAGGTCGGCGTGGTCGGGGAGATCCTTGTCAAGTATCATCCCAATGCCAACAACGACATCGTCGGCGTTATCGAGCGTGAAGGCGGCGAGGCCGTGGTGCTGGAGCTGATCGACTTCTTCCTCTATGGTATGCATTCGAAGACCTTCAACTTCCGTTACCTTTCGGGCACGCGCAAGCAGATGGAGATCAACAAATTGTTTGTTTCCATCATCGAATGGCTGAGAACGCCGGCCAGGAAGGCCCTGGAGCGGAGCAAACGGTTCCGCCCGCCGGCATTCATCGAGGAGACGGCGGAGAAGGCCCAGCAGATTCTTTCCGAAGGAAACCAGTGCGGTGAGGGCTGGCTGCTGACCGGTGAGATGGCGGAAATGATCGATAACGGTGTGGAAAACATTGTCTGCCTGCAGCCGTTTGCCTGCCTTCCCAACCATGTGGTGGGCAAAGGCATGCTCAAGGCTATGCGCAAGCGCAACCCGATGGCCAACATCGCAGCGATAGATTTTGATCCCGGTGCCAGCAATGTCAACCAGCTGAACCGCATCAAGCTGATGATGGCAGCAGCGCACAAGAATCTGGCCGCCAAACAGAGAGAAGAAGCAGAAGCGGCGAACGAGCAGGAGAATCGCAGCGTCGGCTGAGATACGATGGACGATGAGACGGCTTCATCCTCCGGGATGCTGAATAACAGAGGCTCTCGGAGGACGAAGCCGGTTCCGAAGAGGGGCAGCGCAGAGAGTATATGTCAAAGAATCGATTTTTCAGAATGGTGTTTTCGGGGATTCGCCAGATCAGGGATCCCTATTATCAGGGATTTGCGGCGCAGATGTCCTTTTATTTCATGTGCGCCATCGTCCCTATGATTATCATTCTCTCTCAGCTGCTTATCTTTGGATTCCATCTGCAGTTCTCCGACGTGATCGCCTGGCTGATGAACAGTCGCATCGGCAGCATGGACAACGCCTTCACCCATGAGCTGCAGAACATCCTGGGTGCCAAGGGATCGGCAGGTGTGCCGGCCAATATTGTCTATGTCTTCATTGCCCTGTGGGCGGCCAGCGGTGTTCAGTTCTGCATGGTGCGGATCTCCAACTATATGTATACCGAAGGGCGCACCACCGGCAGGGGGTATTTTCGTGAGCGCTTTCGTTCGATCGTGACGATGCTGATCTTCATTGTCATTATCATGCTGGCACTGCTGGTGCTGCTGTATGGTCAGCGTTTCCTGGTGGATGCTCTCGGTATGTCACCGACGATTTGGACCGTGGCGCGCTGGCCGGTGGCGCTTCTCCTTTATATTCTCTGCATCAGCTTTCAATATTACGTGATGCCCAGCGAACGGCTGCGGTTTCGGGAGATCCTGCCGGGCAGCATCTTCGCTTCGGTGGGCATGGTCATCGTTACGATGTTCTATTCTCTCTTTTTAGGATACCGCAGCGGCATCAGTGTATACGGCGTGCTCAGCAGCATCATCGCCGTGATGCTCTGGTTCTATATTCTGGCCTGGGTTCTGGTGCTGGGCATGCTTTTCAACAAGGTCTGGATGGACACGGAGACGGATCAGGACCCTTTCTATTTTGCCGATTGATCACAAGGATTGTCATCCGAATGCATTCGGTGTATACTATATAGGTTACAGAAATAGATTACAGAAGCTAGATGACAGATGCATTTTGGTTGAGGAGGAGTTTCCCATGGGCAGACATGGAACGATAGCGGGCAGGAAGGACGCACAGGACAAAAAGAGAGCAGCGCTGTTCACAAAGTATGCGAGAGCGATTACGGTGGCGGCCAAGGATGGCGGAGATCCGGAGTACAATGTTTCGCTCAAGCATGCTATCGACCGGGCAAAGAGCATCAACATGCCCAATGACAATATCAACCGGGCCATCAAGAAGGGGACCGGCGAGCTGGAAGGCGCAACCTACGAAGAGCTGAATTTCGAGGGTTACGGTGCCGGCGGTGTGGCCGTCATGGTGGAAGCGCTGACCGATAACCGCAATCGTACTGCCAGTTCGGTCAAGAGTACATTCGATAAATACGGCGGCAATCTGGGAACGCCCGGCTGTGTATCCTATATGTTCTCCAGGAAGGGCTCCATCGTCATTGAAAAGACAGAGGACATCGACGAGGATGCTCTGATGGAAGCGGCGCTGGAGGCCGGCATGGAGGATATGAACACCTACGACGACAGCTTCGAAATCATTACGGATCCCAACGATTTCATGGCAGTTAAGGACGCACTGGCAGAAGCCGGTTATGAATTCGTGGAGGCCGATATCGAGAATATTCCGGCAACCGAGGCAACGCCTAAGGAGGAAGATCTGCCGAATCTGAAGAAAATGATCGACCTGCTGGAAGAAAACGATGACGTCCAGAAGGTATATCATAACTGCGCGGTGGATCTGGAAGAGGTTTAATGTTTGAACTGCCTGCGTCCAACGGCCTGGCATGATGCACCTTAAGCGGAAGCTGCGGCAGCACGTGCTGCCCGGTGATTTTTCGGCTTGGAGCGAGCTGGTTTTCAGTTTAAATTCTTCCGATTGTGGAATAAGTAAGAAAAAGGAAAGACTTACTCGCAAAGGAGGTAATGCCAATGGCAACTGTAGAGATTACGAAAGAAAACTTCGAGCAGGAAGTAGTTGGTTCTGACAAGCCGGTGCTGGTAGACTTTTGGGCGGCATGGTGCGGTCCCTGCAGGATGGTCAGTCCCGTTGTTGATGAGATCGCGGCAGAACATGGAGATATCAAGGTAGGAAAGATCAATGTCGATGAACAGCCGGAACTGGCTATGAAATACGGCGTGATGTCCATTCCGACGCTGATCTTCTTTAAGGACGGCGAGATCGCAGGAAAGACCATCGGTGCGCAGCCCAAAGAGGAAATCGAAAAGATCCTCGGCTAGAAAATCCGCCTGCGAAGCGCAGTACCTGCCCTGCCCGGGAGAATCATCGAGCGCCGTGTACCCCGGCTGCAGCGTTTGCGCCGGCATGCCGGCGGTGCAAAGAATGATACAGAATTGCAGTGAAAAGGAGCATTGGCGTATGCCAGTGCTCCTTTTTATGGTGTTGACCGCTGTAACGGTCTTTGTGTTTTGATAACCGATCCGGATCTTTGCTCCGGCCTGCAAGTCAAACAGGAAAATGAGCGCAGCTATTTAGTCTGCAGAGAGGAAAACGATGAAACGAATAGTCATAGGCATATTGGCGCACGTAGACGCGGGCAAGACGACACTTTCTGAGGCTATGCTGGTACAGGCCGGTGTGCTGTCCAAAGCAGGGCGGGTTGACCGGCGGGATACCTTTCTGGATACGGCGTCGGTGGAACGCAGACGCGGTATCACCGTATTCTCCAAGCAGGCATGCTTTTCCTACGGGGAAACGGAGTTCACTTTGCTGGATACGCCCGGTCATGTCGACTTTTCTGCAGAGGCAGAGCGCACGCTGCAGGTGCTGGATGCGGCAATCCTGGTGATCAGCGGCAGCGAGGGCGTGCAGAGCCATACGGAGACGCTTTGGCAGCTGCTGGCCGGGCAGAACATTCCGGTCTTTCTCTTTATTAACAAGATGGATATGGCGCGCCGTGAACCGGAGGACATTCTCAGGGAGCTGCAGCGGCGGATTTCCAGCCGGTGCGTGAGCTTTACGGCCGAGGATCCGCAGGAAGAAGCAGCGGCGGTGGATGAGGCGCTGATGGAGTCTTATCTGCAGCGCGGCGGGCTGACCTGGGAGGCGCTGCGGGAGGCTGTTGCTGCAAGACGTCTGTTCCCCTGCTTTTTCGGGTCGGCTTTGCGCCATACAGGTGTGGCGGAACTGCTCACCCAGATGGATCGGCTCCTGCCGGGCCTGCAGGATGAGGAGACGGCGTCCGTGGAAGAGGACGGCGGCCCTGCCGATGTTCCCCTTGCCCAGGCTCCTTTCGGCGCCCGTGTCTTCAAAATAGAACGGGATGAAAAGGGAATCCGGCTGACCCACATGAAGGTGGTCAGTGGTACGCTGCATGTGCGGGATATCATCGACGGCGAGAAGGTCAGTGAGATTCGCTTGTATTCCGGACCTGCTTACGAGACCGTGCAGGCGGCGGCGCCGGGACAGGTCTGTGCCGTGGCGGGCCCTGAGCATACGGTGATTGGCGAGGGTATCGGACGCTGTGCAGACGGCGATGCGCCCGAGACCAAACCTGTGCTGGCTTACTGCGTCTTCTCCGAGGACTGTAATGCCCACACCCTGCTGGGGTATTTCCGTGTGCTGGCTGAGGAGGATCCGGCGCTGCAGGTGCAGTGGGATGAGGAAGCGGAAGAGATTCGCGTCTCCCTGATGGGCGAAGTGCAGAAGGAAGTGATCAGCGCGGTTATGGAGGAGCGCTTCGGTGTCCGCGTGACGTTCGACAGCGGCCGGATTCTCTACCGTGAGACGATAGGCAGTACGGTCGAGGGAGTCGGACACTATGAACCGCTGCGTCACTATGCCGAGGTACATCTGATCCTGGAACCCCTGCCGCGAAACAGCGGGGTGGTCTTTGCCAGCCGCTGCAGTGAGGATCAGCTGGCTGCCAACTGGCAGAATCTGATCATGACGCACCTGAAGGAAAAGGTGCATCAGGGCGTCCTGATCGGCGCGCCGGTGACAGATCTGCGTATCACGCTGGCGGCGGGCCGGGCACACAAAAAACATACCGAGGGCGGTGACTTTCGGGAGGCCACGTACCGTGCGGTGCGGCAGGGTCTGATGAAAGCGGAGAGCGTGCTTCTGGAGCCGTGGTACCGCTTCCGTATGGCGGTGCCGCAGGCGCTGATCGGACGCACCATGGCGGATATGCAGCGCATGGGGGGCACGTTTGAGCCGCCGGTCTCCGATGGAGACAGAGCTTTCCTCACGGGCCGCGTGCCGGTGGCACCGATGCGGGACTATCCTGTGGAATTTGCCGGCTACACCAGAGGAGAGGGTGAGATTGCCCTTCGCTATGATGGCTACGATGTCTGTCAGGATGCAGCCCGGGTCATCGAGGAGAGCGGCTACCAGCCGGAGCGGGATCTTGAGAATACGCCGGATTCCGTATTCTGCGAGCACGGCAGCGGTTTTGTGGTGCATTGGGACCGCGTGGAGAAATATATGCATCTGCCAAGTGTGCTTTCTTCAGTGCGTGCTCCCGGCGAAGCGGTGCAGCGGCGTCCGTCTGCCGTAAGCGATGAGGAGCTGCGCAGGGTCGTCGGCCGGGCCGGCGGGGCACCCCGGGAAAAACGTCACAGAAGCAAGCCCAAAGCCGAGGCCGGCAGGCAGATACGAGGCGGTGCATCCCGGGCGCGGGCGGCGCGGGAGGCCGCGCGGGAGGAGTGCTATGTCATCGATGGCTACAACTTGATCTTTGCTGCGGCCGGACAAAAGGGCACCGCCGGCTCTGCCGGCATCCAGCTTGGGATCGACGCAGGAAATGCGTCTTCCGATGCGCTGGATGCGGCGCGTGACAGGCTGGCGGAGGTGCTGGAAAACTACAGCGGCTATACCGGGCGGAAGATCATCGTGGTCTTTGATGCTTATAAAAGGAAGGACGCTGTCGGCAGCTGCGAGCAGCGGGGCGATCTGCAGGTGGTCTATACGGCTTACGAACAGACGGCCGATGCCTGGATCGAAAAATTTACGCATGAGCAGGGAGAGCGGCTTCGCGTGCGCGTCGTCACCTCCGATGCTCTGGAGCAGATGATTGCCATGGGGCATGGCGCCATGCGGATTTCGTCAAGGGAATTTCTGGAAGAACTGGAAAAGACAAGACGGGAGATCGCCACCAGGATTGACAAGGGCGATAAAGGTTGATAAGGTGAGAGTGATGCAGGTGCCATGGTATGCCATGGTGTGCTCTGCGGTGCAGGGCATGGTGTGCTGCATGAATACAACGGGAAAGCATATGAGGTGAGAAGATGGATAAAAAAGACAAGGCAAAAGGCTTTATTCAGGAGTTCAAGGCTTTTATCAGCAAGGGCAACGTGATGGACATGGCTGTCGGTATCATTGTCGGCAGTGCCTTTACGGCGATTGTCACTTCGCTCAACCAGGATATTCTCATGCCGATCCTGGGACTGTTCGGCGGCGTCGATTTTTCAGCGCGCAAGGTGACCCTGGGGAGCGGTGCCGATGCGCCGGTGCTGGCCTACGGAAACTTCATCACGGCGGTCATCAACTTTCTGATTATTGCGCTCGTGATCTTCCTTCTGATCAAGGGGATGACGCGGCTGATGTCATTGGGACACAAGGAAGAAGATGCGCCGGCGGCGACGAAGGTCTGCCCCTTCTGCAAGAGTGAGATTCCGCTGGAGGCGACGCGCTGTCCCCACTGTACTTCAATACTTTCCGAGGAGGAGAAAACGGTCTGATAGAACCGGTGGAAAGGCACAGGGACCCGGACAGAACAGACAGAAACAAGACCGGCAGGAAAAGGCCGGGAAGGGAGGACAGAAACTATGAAGGACAAAAACGCATGGACGACCTATGACAAGGCAGCGGAAGCGGAGCTGGAAGCACTCTGCGGCAAGTATCGCCGCTTCCTTGATCAGGGCAAGACAGAGAGAGAATGCGTTGCGCTGATTCGTGCTGCCGCAGAAGAAGCGGGCTATCGCGA
Organism: uncultured Eubacteriales bacterium; assembly: GCA_900315555.1. GTDB lineage: Bacteria > Bacillota > Clostridia > Peptostreptococcales > Anaerovoracaceae > RUG100. Next base: position 31,952 of record OMZN01000070.1, on the reverse strand, counting down.
TCTGAATTCGCTTGTGAAAGAAGGGAAGTCCGTTGCGGCAGGCGACAAGGTGTATGCTGTCAACATGGGGAAGATGGTCAGCCTGTTTCATATCGGATCGGATCCGATGCAGGAGGGCTTTAACATTCTGGGGGCGCACATCGACTCGCCCCGTCTGGATGTCAAACAGAATCCTCTCTATGAAGATACGCAGATCGCCTATCTGGATACGCACTATTACGGCGGGATCAAGAAATACCAGTGGGTCACGATCCCGATGGCGATTCATGGCGTCGTTGTCAAAACCGACGGCACCAGCGTGCCGATCTGCATCGGGGAGGACGAGAACGATCCTGTCGTCTTCGTCTCGGATCTTCTGATTCATCTTGCGGCTTCCCAGATGGACAAGAAGGCGCGCGTCGTGATCGAGGGCGAGGCGCTGGACGTTGTCGTAGGAAGCCGTCCTCTCTCAGAGGAGGAGAAAGAAGGCACAAAGGAACGGATCCTGTCGCTTTTGAAGGAACAGTACGGGATCGAAGAAGATGATCTGTGGTCAGCAGAACTGGAGGTCGTTCCGGCGGGAACCGCAAGGGATGCCGGCCTGGACCGCAGCATGATCATGGCATACGGTCAGGATGACAGGGTATGCGCTTACACTTCACTGCAGGCCATGCTGGATGTCGAGAAGGTGAAAAGGAGTGCCTGCACTCTGCTGGTGGACAAGGAGGAAATCGGTAGTGTGGGTGCGACCGGCATGCAGTCACGTTTCTTTGAAAACACAGTGGCAGAGCTGCTGGCGCTGATGGGCGAAGGCGGCGATCTGGCGCTGCGCCGGACCCTGGCCCGCAGCACGATGCTTTCATCGGATGTGAGCGCGGCATATGATCCCGTCTATGCTGCTAAGTTTGATAAAAAGAACGCCGCTCTTATGGGATACGGCATGGTATTCAACAAGTTCACCGGCGCCCGCGGCAAGAGCGGTTCCAACGATGCCAATGCGGAATACCTGGGGCGCCTGCGGCAGGTTCTGCGTGCGCAGGACGTGCGCTTTCAGTCTGCTGAGCTCGGCAAGGTGGATGTAGGCGGCGGCGGCACGATTGCCTACATTATGTCTCTTTACGGCATGGAGGTTGTTGACAGCGGCGTGGCGGTACTCAATATGCATGCTCCCTTCGAGGTGACAAGCAAGGCGGATATCTTTGAGACATACAAAGGCTACAAAGCGTTCCTTCGGGGGATGCACCGCTGAGGAAGGCGGCGGAAACGCCCGTTGTCCTTCGGCATGGTAAGGATTACCAGATCTAGTTGAAGCTTATCCCGGACATACAATTTGTCCGGGATTTTTGTGTGAAAAAATCCAGTCATTTTTTATACAAAGGCAAAAAAGTGTAAAGAGAAGAAATAATCCTGTTTGGGTATAATAGCAAATAAGATTGAAAGGTATATTGATTTCGTGCGAGTCAGGTACTCGGATGCAAGGAGGGAGACACAATGTCAATGAGTTCTATCAAAGGCAAAGTGCAGATGAGCATGATCAAGCAGGCACTTAAGTACATGGAGAAGGATCCGGACAAGAACCTGCCGAAGCTGATCGACTGGGCCGACAAGATCGACAAGACTGGTGAATTTGAGAAGTACAGAAAGTACTTCAGAAGATGGATTGAAAACAAGGACGGCAACTGGTACAAGTTCATGAAGAGCCTGTGGACAGATATTGATGACAGCGTCCGCATGAACTTCTTCGAGAGCTTCATGATCAATGCCTGTTACACCGGTATTTCCAGACAGCGGGAAAACAGAATTAAATATAACTGCAACATTCCCTGGGCGATCCTGATGGATCCCACCACGGCCTGTAACCTGCACTGCACCGGATGCTGGGCAGCTGAGTACGGCAACAAACTGAACATGTCGCTTGAGACACTGGACAGCATCATCAGGCAGGGCAAGGAACTGGGTACGTTTATGTACATCTATACCGGCGGTGAACCCCTGGTCAGAAAGGATGATCTGATCAAGCTCTGCGAGATGCACCCCGACTGCATCTTCCTGTCCTTCACCAACGCCACCCTCATCGACGAGGCGTTCGCCGACGAGATGCTGCGCGTGAAGAACTTTATTCCTGCTATCAGTGTGGAAGGCTTTGATGAGGCGACCGACAACCGCAGAGGCAAGGGCGTTTACGATAAGGTCTGCAAGGCCATGGAGATCCTGCACAGGAAGAAGCTGGCTTACGGCGTAAGCTGCTGCTACACCAGAGCCAATGCAGAGGTTATCGGCAGTGAGGCTTACATTGACGACCTGATTGCCAAGGGCTGCAAGTTCGCATGGTTCTTCACCTACATGCCCATCGGCAATGATGCTGTAACCGATCTGATTGCCACGGCGGAGCAGAGAGAATATATGTACAGACAGATCAGAAAGTTCAGGAGCACCAAGCCGCTCTTCACGATGGACTTCTGGAACGACGGCGATGCGGTAGGAGGATGCATTGCCGGCGGACGTAACTATCTGCACATCAATGCGAACGGTGATATCGAGCCCTGCGCTTTCATTCACTATTCGGATTCCAACATCTATGAGAAGACGCTGCTGGAGGCCTATCAGTCGCCTATGTTCATGGAATACCATGACAACCAGCCGTTCAACAGCAACTTGTACAGACCGTGCCCGGTGCTTGACAATCCGGGAAGACTGGCCGACATGGTACATCGCTGCGGCGCTCACTCCACCGACCTGGAGAGCCCCGAAAGCGTGGACGATTACTGCGAACGCTGCAGATCCACGGCGGAGCACTGGAAGCCGGTTGCAGATAAGCTCTGGAAGGAGCATCTGGAAGAAGTCGCACAGCGTGAGGCGGCCAACCAGTAAACGGAAAGAAAAACTGCGCATTAAAGCCGTCGCATCGATAGCATCGTGCGGCGGCTTTTCGGTGTGAACCGGCTTCTGTTTTAAGAACGAAGGGCTAAGGAGAAGGAATCGTGATCATGTATTTCAGTGCGACGGACAACAGTGCTTATGTCGCCAAGAGAATTGCGGCGGCTACAGGCGAGCAGGCCGTATCCATGACGGAGCTGCCATCCTCTGTTACCATCCGGGAGGGGGAGATGCTGGGCATCGTATGTCCTGTGTACTTTTGGAATCTGCCAGTGTATGTGGAGGAGTTCATGCAGCGGCTTGAACTGCACGGCCCGCGTCCTTCCTATCTGTTTTTCCTCTGCACCTATGGCACCACCAGCGGGGCGACCAGTGTGCAGATCCGAAGTCATTTCAGCGTGCGCGGGATGGAAATGGATGCGGGATTCAGTCTGAAGATGCCGGACACCTGGACACCGCTTTTCGATCTTTCGGATGCGGAGAAGGTAGCGGCACAGAATCGCGCTGCCGATGAAAGGCTGGAGGAGATTATCGAGGATATCCGTTCCCACCGCCAGGGTGATCATATGGATCGGGGCGTGCCTGTCTTCCTTGCTATTCTTGCCAGAATGGCTTACGAACAAGCCAGGAAGACAAAGCACCTGCGGATAGAAAGCGCCTGTATCGGCTGCGGACTGTGCGCTAAAGACTGCCCGGAGCAGGCGATCGCGATGAAGAAAGCGGAAGACGGTGCGGATGCGCGCCCTGTCATGGTCAAGGAAAAATGCGGCCTGTGTCTTCGCTGTCTGCACCGCTGCCCTGTCTTTGCCATCCAGTATGGCAGCAGGACCAGAAAACATGGGCAGTACGTGCACGATGCCGCCAAATCGTGAGCCTGCATGAAAACGTGTGTGAGCCTGAAAGCGTGCCGTGCAGCGCAGCTGCGGCTTCCGCGTTTGACAGGGATGCTCTTTTTTGCTACACTTGTCGGAGATATTAAAGGAATCAGGAGGAAGGAAAATGAAACGGATCAAGACACTTACAACCAGAGACCTTACTGCAAAAGTTGACCGGGCTGGATGCGGTGAATGCCAGACGTCCTGCCAGTCGGCGAGCAAGACTTCCTGCAGCGTCGCCAATCAGAAGTGCGAACAGCAGAAATAGTCGATAAATGGAACGGGGAAATCGCTGTGATATGCCTGGCATTTCACAGCGATTTTGTCATGCAGACGAAGGAGTGCAGAGCAAGCGATGGTGCATCGGTACAAACTGAATGGATACAATATCGTCATTGACGGCTGCAGCGGAAGCATCCATGTGGTGGATGAGGCAGCGTATGATGTGATCGGGATGGTTGAAGAGCATCCAAAGGAAGAAATCCGCCGCGTAATCGGCGCACGGTATCATCTTGCCGGCGAGGAAATCGATGCGATCCTCAATGATATCGACACCCTCAAAAAGCAGAAAAAGCTCTTTTCCGACGATCCTTTCTATGACCTGGCGAAGGAGTTCAAGGACAGGCAGTCTGTACTGAAGGCCATCTGTCTTCATGTGGCGCACACGTGCAATATGGACTGCGGCTACTGCTTTGCCGGCAAGGGGCAGTATCATGGCGAGCGAGCCCTGATGTCGTACGAGACCGGGCAGCGCGCGTTGGATTATCTGATCGAACATTCAGGAAACCGCCACAACCTGGAGGTGGATTTCTTCGGCGGCGAGCCGCTGATGAACTGGCAGGTTGTCAAGAAGCTGGTGGCCTACGGCAGATCCAGGGAGAAAGAAAGCGGCAAGAAATTCCGCTTCACGCTGACGACCAACGGGCTGCTGCTCGATGATGAAGTCATCGAGTTTACCAGCTGCGAGATGAGCAACGTCGTCATCTCTTTGGATGGACGCCGGGAAGTCAACGACAGGATGCGCAGGATGCCTGACGGCGGCGGAACCTATGACAGGATCATCGAAGGCTTCAAGAAGCTGGCCGATGCCAGAGGACAGAAGGATTACTATATGCGGGGCACTTACACCGCTGAGAACCTGGATTTCGCCAGCGATGTGCTGCACATGGCGGATCTGGGGTTCAAGGAGCTTTCCATTGAACCGGTGGTCGCTTCCCCGGACGCGCCTTATGCACTGCATCCCGAGCATGCGGAAAAGCTCTGCAGCGAATATGAGCGGCTGGCCGTGGAGATGATCCGCAGGCGCCGCAGCGGCAGCGGATTCACATTCTATCATTATATGATCGATTTGACGGGCGGCCCCTGCATCGCCAAGAGAATTTCGGGGTGCGGCGTAGGGACGGAGTATATGGCGGTCACGCCGGAGGGTGATCTGTATCCATGCCACCAGTTTGTAGGTGAACCGGATTTTCTTCTGGGAAACATCTGGGAGGGAATCACGGCGCCGGAGAAGCTGGAGCCCTTCCGGGACTGCAATGTGTATTCCCATGAAGAATGCCGCGACTGCTTTGCCAGGCTCTATTGCAGCGGCGGCTGTGCGGCCAATGCCTACCACACGACAGGCAGCATCCGCGGTGTCTATGAGCTGGGATGCACACTGCACAAAAAAAGGATTGAATGCGCCGTGATGATGAAGGCAGCCGAAGCTGAAGACGAGGAACATGCCGCGGGTGCGGCGCAGGGATAATCCATTTTCCTTTTTGCAGAAGCTGGGGTATACTTGAGAAAGAAAGTTGAAATAGACACAAAGCGGGAGAAATCGCGAGATGAATAATGTATTGGTCTGCGTTACGCAGCAGCAAACATGCGATCGTCTGATTACGTATGGAAGAAAGCTGGCTGATGAGAATGGCGGTGATCTGATGATCATCCACATTGCCAGTTATGAATTCAAATATCTGGCCGGTTCAGACGATGGCGAGGCGCTGGAATACCTGTATCAGAAGTCGCTGGAGTATGGCGCCAACCTGACAGTGATCCGATCCAACAATGTACTGGCAACTCTGGCCAGTCAGGTGGAAAAAAACGACATCGGCAAAGTGGTCATGGGAGTTCATCGCGAAGGGGACAACGGCAGTGATATGACGAGGGAACTCAAAGCGATGATCGGAGGCGATGTGGAGCTGATTACGGTTCCCGAGGAAGAAGCGGACGATGTGCAGCAGGCGGAGCAGGAAGCATAACAACGTACATAAGCGAGGATGGCAAAGGAAAAGTTCAGGCAAAGAGGGCTTTTCCTTTGATTTTTGTGTGATCGGAGGCGGGGCGGCCGGTCTTGCGGCCGCAGTGTGCTGTGCGCGTGAGGATCCGGATAAGCGTGTGGCTGTCCTGGAGAAGCAGCCGGCGCCGGCGCAGAAGATCCGGGCAACAGGGAACGGACGCTGCAACCTGACGAATACGGACAGCGAGGGTTATCTAAGTACGCTTTCTTTCTTTGCCACCTTGGGCGTGGAGACGATGGAAGAGGAAGCGGGCAGGATCTATCCTTTGAGTGAGTCGGCGGCGGATGTCGCCGAGGCGCTGGTCGGCGGCTGTCGTGCAGAGGGTGTGGAGATCATCACGGCCTATCCGGCAGAGACGCTGGTGCGGTGCGGCATGGAAGAAGATGATGCTGCCGCTGCATCGAAAAGGGCATCCGGCGCTGCTTCCTCCCCGCACGGTGCCGGCTTTCTTATTAACGGTGAGATCAAAGCGGCGCAGGTGCTGATCGCCTGCGGCGGCAAAGCAGGACCGAGCTTCGGCTGCACCGGCGATGGCTACCGGCTGGCCCGATCTCTTGGGCATAGCGTGGCACCGGTGTATCCGGTGCTGACTGGACTTGAGGCAAAGGGCATGGAGGATCTGCAGGGCGTACGCTTGAAAGCACGTGCAGAATTGCTGCGCCGCGGTGTTTGTATCGCTTCCGAGAGCGGGGAAATTCAATTTGCCAGGGACGGTCTCTCCGGCATCTGTATCATGAATCTGAGCCGCTTCGTGCGCATTGGCAAGGACACGGGATTCGGTGACTACGCTGTGCGTATTCTGCCGGCGGCCGGCCGGGTGGATCTTGCTGCGCGGCGCGCTGTCCGGGGCCTTGCGGCAGGCGATCTTCTGCGATCCGTTCTGCCCCGCAGGGCGGCGCATCATCTGCTGCAGAAGACGCTGGGGGAGACGGCGCTGTCAAGTCCTGCGCGTCTGCTTTCGGATGAGGCTGTCCGGCGCATTGAGGCGCTGCTCTGCGGCGGCTGGGTGGTGCCGCTCTGCGGCGCCCGCGGCTGGAAGCAGGCACAGTGCAGCGGCGGAGGCGTTCCGCTTTCGGAGGTGGAGGAGAAGACCATGGCCTCGCGCCTGGTACCGGGACTGTACTTTGCCGGTGAGGTGCTGGATTATAACGGACCTTGCGGAGGATTTAATCTGAACCATGCCTGGCAGACCGGCATGCGGGCAGGTACGGCTGCAGGGAGGAAACATGTATAGGATACATCAGATCAAGCTGGGACTGGACGAGGAAAAGCGTTCCATTCCCTACAAAATTAAAAAGAAGCTGCACCTGCCGGGACTTGCCATCACCGACTGGAAGATTGTGCGGGAATCGATTGATGCAAGGCACAAGGAGAATATCAAGCTGGTGTACACCGTGGACTTTGCGTGTCGGGAAACGATTCGATGTGCGCAGGCACCGGATCTGACCTACGTCCTTCCTGAGCCGGTTCGTGAAAATGCACGGCAGCCGGTGGTGACGGGATTCGGTCCCTGCGGGATGTTCTGCGCTCTGATTCTGGCAGAAGCCGGGATGCGGCCCATCGTCCTGGAGCGCGGACAGGCTGTGGAACAGCGGACCAGGGATGTGGCGGCTTTTCGCGCACACGGCAGGCTGGATCCGGAGTCGAACTTTCAGTTTGGAGAGGGCGGTGCCGGCACCTTTTCCGACGGCAAGCTGACGACAGGCATCAAGGACAAACGGATCCGCAAGGTCCTGGAGGAGTTTGCGGAGGCCGGCGGCGGAGAAGACATCCTCTACAAGCAGCATCCGCACCTCGGCACCGACGTGCTCTGTCAGGTGGTCAGGAATATCCGCACCAAGATTCTCAGCCTGGGCGGGGAGATCCGCTTTGGGACGAGACTGGATGGACTGAAGACAGCCGTTTCGTCTCAAAGTGATACTTCCTCATCCCGGATTGAGGGAGCGGTGCTGTCGGATGGCAGTCTCCTTCGTACCGATGACCTGATCCTTGCCATGGGACACAGTGCCCGCGACACCTTCCGCATGCTCTGGGAGGCCGGGATTCCGATGGAGCAGAAGCCCTTTTCCATCGGCGTGCGCATCGTTCATCCTCAGCATATGATTAACCGCGTGCAGTACGGCGATCCGACGCTGGCAGAGCGGCTGGGCGCCGCCGAGTACAAGCTGTCCTGGCACTGCAGCAGCGGCAGAGGCGTCTATACCTTCTGTATGTGTCCCGGCGGCGAAGTGGTGGTGACTTCCTCTGCACCGGGCGAGGTGGTGACCAACGGCATGAGCAACCGGCGGCGGGATGGCCGGTTCGCCAACAGTGCGCTGCTGGTGGATGTACGGGTGTCTGATTTCGGCGATGATCATCCTCTGGCGGGGATTGCTTTCCAGCAAAAATACGAACATCTGGCCTACGAGGCCGGCGGCGGTGATTATACAGCGCCGGAGACGACGTGGGGGATGTTCGCATCTTCCAAAGTGGCCCAATGCCTTCCGCCTTTTGCTGTGGAGGCCATCTGCGAGGCCATGCCGCATTTGGGGAAGAAGCTGAAGGGCTTTGATGATCCTCGGGCGAGGATGATCGGCGTGGAGACCCGCAGTTCCTCACCGGTGCGCCTGCTGCGTGATGCACATCTGATGGCACCGGTTTTGGGACTCTATCCGGGCGGTGAAGGTGCGGGATACGCTGGCGGTATTGTTTCGGCCGCTGTGGACGGGATCCGGATCGCCGAGGCAATCCTCAAAAGGGAAGCCTGAGGGCTGAAGCCGCTGTTACTTTTGAAGCAGGCTGTGTCCTGTCATTTCCTTGGGGATGGGGAGATCCATGATGTCCAGCAGGCTCGGTGCAAGGTCGCAGAGACGGCCGCCGTCCAGCAGGGGTGCCGCATGCCTGGCGATGTGCACCAGCGGGACAGGATTCAGAGAATGCGCCGTTACCACATTGCCGTATTCATCCAGCATGACATCGGCATTGCCGTGGTCGGCCGTCATGAGTATATGACCGCCTTTGGCAAGAATGGCCTCGGTGATGCGGGGAACGCAGGCATCCAGCGCTTCGATCGCCTTGATGGCGGCCTCCATGACACCGGTGTGCCCTACCATGTCGGCATTTGCGAAGTTGAGGATGATCAGGTCGAATTTGTCCTTTTCGATTTCTTTCAGCACAGCATCCGTGACCTTGTAGGCACTCATCTCAGGCTGCAGATCATAGGTGGCTACCTTGGGGGAGGGGATCAGGATCCGCTCTTCTCCCGGGTTGGGCTCTTCCACGCCGCCGTTAAAGAAGAAGGTGACATGAGCATATTTTTCGGTCTCTGCAATGCGCAGCTGGGTAAGACCCTGGGAAGCAGCATATTCTCCCAGGGTATTTTTGTAGTTCTCCGGCGGATAGGCCACAAGGACGCCGGGCATGGCGGCGTCATACTGGGACATGCAGACATACGTCAGATCCTTGACGACGGTCGTGCGCTGGAAGCCGTCAAAGGCGGGATCAACGAAGGCACGTGTGATCTCTCTGGCGCGGTCGGGACGGAAGTTGTACATGATGACAGCATCTCCATCACTGACCGTGCCTCCCTCGTCGATCACGGTCGGCAGCACGAACTCATCCCAGGTATCTTCCTCATAGGACTGGCTGATGGCCGCCGCGGCTGTTGCAGCGTGCTTCCCCTTGCCTTCGGTCATGGCAAGATAGGCTTTTTCCACGCGATCCCAGCGCTTGTCGCGGTCCATGGCATAGTAGCGTCCCGCGATGGTGGCGATGCGTCCGCAGCCGATGTCGGCCATTGCCTCCTCGAGGCGGTCGGTGTACACCTTGGCACAGTCGGGCGGCACATCTCGGCCATCCAGGAAGCAGTGCACATAGACCCGCTCCAGCCCCTCGCGGGCAGCCAGACGCAGGAGCGCCATCAGGTGATCGATATGGGAGTGCACCCCGCCGTCGGAGAGCAGACCGAAGAGGTGAAGTGCTGCATCGTTGGCTTTCACGTGGTCGACGGCCGCGTGGAAGGCGCGGTTGTCATAGAAGCTGCCATCCTCGATTGCCTTGCTGATCCGTGTCAGATCCTGGTAGACGATGCGGCCGGCGCCGATGTTCATGTGCCCCACCTCGGAGTTTCCCATCTGACCGTCCGGCAGACCGACATCCAGGCCGCTGGCAGCGATGGTGGTGTGAGGATAGTTCGCAAAGATAGCATCCAGATGCGGCGTATCAGCCAGTGAAATGGCATTGCCCGGTCCTGCCGGTGCGGCGCCGAATCCGTCTAAGATCATCAGCATTGTCGGTGTAGTATTCTTCATCCCGTAGTCCCTTCTTGTTTTGCTGGCGGCGGTGGCTCCCGCCGCTGGCACGGTGTCGTGTCAATGCCGGGAGAGGCCGCATTTACTCAACGTCATTATAGCACAGACATGCTATAATGGACATTAAATAGGTCAAAAGCCAGGTCGGAAAAGTCTCTGAATCAAGGAGAGGAATGCACGAGATGAGCAGGGAAAAGGGAATCCAATGGAACGATCGGCAGCGGCAGGCGATCGGCGACGGCGAGTATAGAGAACTCAGGGAGCACAATATGCTGGTATCGGCAGCCGCCGGCTCCGGCAAAACGGCTGTTCTGATCGAGCGGATCAAGCGGCTGATCATAGAAGAGGGCGTCAATGTGGATGAAATGCTGGTCGTCACATTCACCAGGGCGGCCGCCTCGGAAATGAAGGAAAAACTCATCACGGCGATCTACGATGAGATTGAGAGCGAACCCTCACAGATTCCCAGGATGCGTGAGCAGCTGGCGCGGATGTACCGTGCAAGCATCTGCACTTTTCACGCCTTCGCGCACGAGCTGATCCAAAACTACTTTTATCTCATCGATATCGACCCTCAGGCCGTGATCTGCGATGAGACAGAAGCCGTCATTCTTCAGCAGGAGGCCATGGATCAGATCTTCGAGGACTTTTATGCGGCGGAGGACGCAGCTTTCTTTGATTTTCTCTCGTGCTACGGCGCATCGCGCGGAGACGACGGGATCAAAAACGATCTGATCCAGCTCTATAAGAAACTGATGGCCATGCCGGCGCCGGCCGGCTGGCTGGAGGATGCACTGCAGCAGATGGAGGAGGCAGGATCCTCGCCGCAGGACAGTCCCCTGGTGAAGGAGGTCATGCGCGAGGCCGCCTGCAGCCTGCAAAGAGCCGCGGACTTTCTGGATCGTGCTCTTTCGCTGCTGGAGATGCAGGGACTGGAAGGCCTCTATGGCAAGCTGGCCGAGGCGAGGACGGCGCTGGATGCCATGCTCGCCTGCACTGCATTTGAAGAGCTGGCGCAGCAGATCCGCGGATTCAGCTGGCCCAAGCTTGCAGCGTCCAAGGAGGAAAAGGAAGGGTATAAGCTCGTCCGATCTGCTGTGGACAGCCTGCGCAAGCGCGCCAAAGAAGAAATCGACAGCCTCAAAAAGGACTTCTTCACGCTGCCGCTTGCCGTATACGGGGAGGATATGGCCGTCACAGCAGGCAGTGGCAGGATGGTGCAGAAGATTCTGCACGCATTCGATACGGTCTATAAGGAAAGAAAGGCTGATCGCAATCGGATTGACTTCAGCGATGTAGAACATGACTGCCTGCAGATTCTGAGTGATACAGCCGCCGCTTCGGAGTACCGGCATCGCTTTCGCTATATTTTCATTGATGAATACCAGGACAGCAACTACCTGCAGGAGGAGATCATTAACAGAATTCGGCGGGCTGACAACGTGTTCATGGTCGGCGATATCAAGCAGAGCATCTACCGCTTCCGGCAGGCGGAGCCGGACATCTTTCAGAGCAAGTACCGGCTGTATCAGGATCCCGCGCAGGGCATCAGGATCGATTTGAACCAGAATTTCCGCAGCAAGCCGGAGATCATCCGTGCGGTCAACGGCCTCTTTGCGCCCCTGATGGAGGAGTATGACGAGGAGGCGGCACTTCATGGAGGATGCAGCGATCCCGCCGGCATCCACAGTCAGCCGGCCCTTGTCGTGGTGGATGCCGGCCAGGATGAAGAAAAGGATCTTCCCGAGGAGATCGCTCGGCTGCGGACCGAACAGCTGGAAGCCATGGCGGTGGCCCGCAGGATCAAGGGACTCCTGGGCAAGGATATATATGACAATAAAGCCGGGCGGGTCCGCCCGATTGAAAAGAAGGACATCGTGATCCTGATGCGTGCTGTGCGGGGCACGGCCTCGGTGTTCCTTGATGTGCTCCGCGAGAATGGCCTGGATGCGGTGCTCGACGACAACAGCGGGTATTTTGACACGCCGGAAATCGCACAGTTTCTGGATTTCCTGCGGCTCATTGATAATGAAAGAAACGATATCGGCCTTCTTTCGGTGATGCGTTCCTGTGCTTTCGGGTTTTCCATTGACGATTTGATCGAAATCCGCCTGGCGGAGAAGGAGGGAGCTTTCTGTGATGCTGCAGCGGCGTATGCTGCAGCGGGTGCGGATCAGACGCTGGCTGCAAGGCTCCGTGCACTGCAGGAACAGCTGGTGCACTGGCGTCTGGAAGCGGCGGCCATGCCGCTGGATGATTTCATATGGAAGCTGATGCTGGACACGGGGTATTATACGTTCATGGGAGCGCTTGCGGGCGGCCGGCAGAGGCAGGCCAATCTGCGTGCACTCGTTGATAAGGCAGCCGCCTTTTGCCGGCAGGACACAGGAACCCTCTATCAGCTGCTCCGCTATATCGATGCCATGCAGGACCGCAAGGTGGACGTTGGGCAGGCCGGTGTCACGGGCGAGAACGAGGATGTGATCCGGATCATGACCATCCACAAGAGCAAAGGGCTGGAATTCCCGGTTACGATCGTATCCGGCCTGGGCCGCCGGTTTAACTTCAGGGAAGACAATGCGCTTGCGGTGATGCACAAAGACATCGGCATCGGCATGAACCGGATCAAAAGAGACGAGCACTGGAAGCGGCACACGCTGCCGCAGAATCTGATCCGGCGCCGCGAACGGGCGGAAGAGATGAAGGAGGAAATCCGGATTCTCTACGTGGCGCTGACCAGGGCCAAGGATGAATTGATTCTGACAGCGGCTGTCAACGATGCGGAAAAGAAGATCGAAGCCTATGACAACGATGCTGCCGGGGAGAGCTGCTATCTGGATCTGGTATATCCTAATGCGAAGGCGGCCGGCTTTGCCATTGATCTGGAGGACAGAGCCTTTCTGGCAGACCGGGTGCTCGAGAATGTGGATCACAGGCGTGCGATGAAAGAGAGTCTGCTGCATGCGCCGGCGCCCGCCGGACAGGAAGCGGAAGCTGAGGCGCTGGACCGGCGCCTCAGCTTCCGCTATCCTTTCGAGGGCGACCGGCGGCTTCGCTCCAAGTATTCAGTCAGTCAGCTGAATGCGCGCGGGGATGAGAGCGGGCCTTCTCTGGTTTCCCCGCTCTTCACAGTTTCCCGGCAAGCGTTCACCGCTGCCGAGAAGGGTACTTTCGTGCACACGATGATGGAGCATCTGGACTTTGCCGCCGCACTGGAAGGCGGCAGAGCCTACCTTACACAGGCGCTGGCACAGATGGTGGAGGAACAGCTCCTGCTCCCTGCGGAGGCGGAGACCATCGACCTGGCTTCCATTGAGGCGTTCTTTGATACGCCGATAGGCCGCCGGGCTGCCGCCGCCAAGGTGCGCAAAGAGACGCCCTTTAATATGATGATGGAGCTGGACGGAGGCGAGATCATGGTACAGGGTATCATCGACTGCTGGTTTCTGGATGAGAAGGGGCTGGTGCTGCTGGACTACAAAACCAACCAGCGTATGGAGCACATCAAGGAACGCTACGAAGAACAGATCCGGATTTATTGCCGTGCGCTGGCGGCTTCCCTAGGGCGTCCGGTCGATGAGGCGTATCTGTATCTGTTCAAGACCGGCAGGTTCATTCCTATGGCGGTGCCGGCGGCCGCACGCTGAGGCCGCCGGCCTGCAGGGTGAAACCATGGCGTAGGACAGGCGGCTGCGTGCAGGACAGGATGCATGTGGAAACGGCGCTGCAGCTGCGTAAAAACGGGATCTCCCAGCAAGGAGATCCCGTTTTTCAGCTGTTTTTTGTCAATGCGTTTTGCAGGCATCGATGACTGTCTGTGCAGGAGGACTATACCAAACCCTGGCTCATCATAGCATCGGCAACCTTCAGGAAGCCAGCGATGTTGGCACCCTTGACCAGATCGTAGGTACCATAGTACTCTTCGGAAGCTTCCTGGCATGCCTTGTGGATGCCCAGCATGATGTCCTTAAGCTGTGCGTGTACTTGTTCTGCCTTGAAGACGGTCTTGCCGCTGTTCTGTCCCATTTCGATGCAGGAGCAGGCTACACCGCCGGCATTGGCTGCCTTGGAAGGTCCGACAATGATGCCGCCGTCCTGCATGATCTTGATCGCCTCGTTGGTGGAGGACATGTTGGAACCTTCGCAGACGAACTTGACGCCTCTGTCTACGAAGCCCTGTGCATCCTCTGCCTGGATCTCATTCTGAGTCGCGCAGGGGATGTAGAGGTCAGCTTCCACTTCCCAGGGCTTCTTGCCTCTGTAGAACTTCGCTTCAGGATATTTTTCTGCATAAGGAGAGCAGATGTTTTCGCCGCTGGCGCGCAGTTCTCTGAGGTATTCAACTTTGTCGCCGGAGATGCCGGACTCGTCCAGGATATAGCCGTCGGGACCGGAAATGGTGATGACCTTGGCACCCAGCTCGTTCAGTTTTCTTGCGGTGCCCCATGTCACATTACCGAATCCGGAGAGAGCAACGGTTTTACCTTCCAGCGCTTCGCCGTTAGCTTCCAGCATAGCCTGTGCGAAGTAGACGATGCCGTAGCCGGTGGCTTCCGTACGTCCGTTGAGGCCGCCGAAGGGAAGTCCCTTGCCGGTCAGAACGCCCTCAAAGCGATTGACAATTCTCTTGTACTGTCCGTACAGATAGCCGATCTCCTTGGCGCCTACGCCCAGGTCGCCGGCAGGTACGTCGGTTTCAGGACCGATGTGTCTGTAAAGCTCGGTCATGAACGCCTGGCAGAAGCGCATGATTTCTCCGTCGCTCTTGCCGTTGGGATCAAAGTCGGAACCGCCCTTGCCGCCGCCGATGGGAAGACCGGTCAGGCTGTTTTTGAAAATCTGTTCAAAGCCAAGGAACTTAATGATGCCGGGATATACATTCGCTGCGAAGCGGAGGCCGCCTTTGTAGGGCCCGATCGCACTGTTGAACTGGTAACGATATCCTTTGTTGACGCGAACCTTGCCTTTGTCATCAGTCCAGACGACACGGAAGGTAATGCCGCGCTCCGGCTCGGTCAGCCTCTCCAGCAGGGCTGCCTTCTCATATTCAGGGTGCCTTTCGATAACCGGCTCCAAAGACCGCAGAACTTCTTCAACTGTCTGGTGGAATTCCACTTCGCCGGGGTTCTTTTCCTCGCACTCTTTAATAACTCTTTCGATGTAATCCAACATTCTTTTTGCTCTCCTTTGCTTTTAAAAACATAAAAACATGAATCATTATTTACGTTTCAACAGGGAGTTGTCTCTACGTTCAATTAGAAACATAGCACATAAAAACGAGGAATTCAATAAGTGTGCTTATTCCAAATAAATTAAGCAAAGATGTATACATTCACTTGATGAATGTATCATGTATACATGAAGAAATCCAGTAATATCAATGGGTTGGAACCGGTTTCTACTTAGAGTGTCTTATGGTATAATGACTATGTTTTGGAGGTGACCGCATGAGTCAAATCAATAGTCTGGACTTGCAGGAGGCGCTGGAGCGCAGGATGACAAACCGTCATTATCTGCGAAAGATAGGTATTCAACGAGGTAATATGGAGGCCTTCCTGCGGGATATCGATATCGCAGGGCATGCGGCCAGAATCGCCAGACAGCCGAAGATCACCTGGGAAAGTGTCATTGAGGAAATGAAGGACGGGATCCGGCTGCTTTGTCCGACGCCGCCTGCGGGCTGGCGAAGATACTGCTATGACTGGGTGCTGCAGTATCTTTTTCCCAGAGCGGAAGCGATCCCGGCGGATCCGCGCTACGATCAGGGCGTGTATTTCATTTATGAAATGATGCGCACCATCCTGATGGTCAGCCGGGACGGACGCCCCGACGATCCGGTATTTGACTTTGAGCTGCCAGGAGAAGAGGAAATCCGCGGCAGCGGCGCCTATGAGGAATATCTCACGTACCGCCGGGTGGATCGAAATCACTATCTGTATGAATTCATGCATCTTGGAGCAGAACTTACTGGTTACAATACTTTGGGCCATGTAGCAGGGGTGCATAACGTAGCCATGTTTGCGGGCCGGCAGCTTGCGCAGCGGGATGTGCCCGTTGATCTGGCGCTGGTATCGGCCAGTGCGGCACTGCACGATATCGGCAAGTACGGATGCAGGAAGAAGGAACAGAGCCGGGTACCCTATCTTCATTACTACTATACGGATGAATGTCTGAATCATCTGGGCATGCCCATGACAGCGCACATCGCCAGCAACCATTCCACCTGGGATCTGGAGCTGGAGAATCTTTCCGTGGAGAATCTGCTGTTGATCTATGCAGATTTCCGGGTCAAGAGCACCCATGCGGAGGACGGCACCGAGATCATCCATATCAACACGCTGGATGATGCCTTCGATATAATCCTGCAGAAGCTGGACAATGTTGATGACCGAAAAAAGGCAAGATACCAGCGTGTCTATGCCAAGCTGCATGACTTTGAAGACTACATGAAGAGTCTGGGCATCTCCACCGATCTGGATGACTACATGGGGCGGCACGTTACAAAGAAGGACGCGGTGCTGCTGAACCCGGAGGAATCGGTACAGCGCTTCAAGTACATGGCCATCGAACACAATATTCTGGTGATGCACCACTTTGGCAACGATGCGGACCTGGCAAGTCTATTGGAAGATGCCCGCAGTGAGAAGCAATGGAAGAATATCCGGGCTTACCTGAACACCCTGGAAGAATACTTCACCTATATGACCGGTTCCCAAAAGAGGATGACCATGAATTTTGCCAGAGAACTGCTGATTCATCATGAGGGAGATATCCGGCGGCTGGCTGCTTCGCTGATCGGTCAGATTCTGGCCAGCTATGACAAGGAAAGCCGTAAGGAACTGCCTGAGGATGTGGTGGAGGATCCTCAGACCGGCAGCAGCCGGCTGTGGAGTGAGCATATTGACTACGTGATCAACGCAGACAGCAAGCTGACGGAGCGGCAGAGACGATGGAGAGGCTATACCCTGAAGATCACGATGTCCGAGCTGATCGAAAATGCCAGCGGCCGGGAAAAGAAGCGGCTGTACATGAAGCAGTTTGTTGATGTGCTCCGCGGGCGCATAGAAAATGAAGATACTCTTTTCGTCGTGCTGGATACCATGCTGGAGGTGCCTTTTGGTGTCTGCAGCAAGGAGGATATCGAGCTGATGGCGGCTTTCTGCAGCAAGGCGGTCATGCGGGACGTGCTGGAGATTCAAGTGGCGGCGCTGCGCGCGGTGCAGTGTATTGCAACCACAGCCGGCTATGCCAAGCTTTCGGCCCGCGCTGTGGAGCTGATGGAGCAGACGCTGGAGACGGACGTGGAAGGCGACGAGGAGGCCAGCGTTGTCTATCTGAAGGCAACCACCGCCAGCGCCCTGGATTTCTGGGGAGAGCGCTCGGCGCGATGCCGCAATGCCTTCTATGACTTAAGCAAGGCTACCAGCCGGATCTTCCGGGAGAATCTGCAGGTGGGCACGCCGTGGAACATCAAGGTGGTCAATATTGAGCTGATGCTGGAGGAACTGGAACACGGCAAACGCACAAGCGCTTTCTATATTGCCACCCACCTGGCCAACCTGCTGAAGGTCAGCGAACGGGTCACGGTGCGGCACCGTGCAGGAGAAGGCCTGATCCGTCTCTTTGACATGCTGGACATGGATCAGCGTTCAGAGATCGTTATCGAGCTCACCAAGGGCCTGGAGATCGGTGAGTATCAGTTTTCCAAATACATTCCGGACTATCTTGGCATTATGATCGCCAAGCTTCCTCTGGAGAGCTTTAACGAGACGCTGTATGAACTGGAGCATCTGCTGGAGAGCAGCAATGATCGGGTGGCCGGGGTCACGCTCGATACGCTGGCGGTTCTTCTCAATTACTATATGGAATACAATTACGATGTCCAGGCGCAAAAGCGCTTCAAGCGGCATCGCATCAGAATTATCGGCATGCTGCTGCGGGGGCTTGCCAACTACCATGAGTCGGTCAGCCAGGAAGCTTTCATGGTCATCGGGGAAAAGATCTTCGGATCCGGGCATTTGAGCCTGCAGGAAAAACTCGATATTTTCCAGATCATGGGCAAGAAGATGCTGACGCTGATTCAGCCTGATGAAAATGCGGAACTTCGCTTTTACAATAATGCGGCAGCGCTGAACCATATTTACCGTTTCATCTCCGACTATCAGTTCTATCTTGAGGAGACGACGCTGGAGGAAAAGAAGCGTGTGGCTTTCTTCCCGGGTACGTTCGATCCCTTCTCGCTGGGGCACAAGGGGATCGTCAGAACCATTGTCAGCATGGGCTTTCAGGTGTACCTGGCGCTGGATGAATTTTCCTGGTCCAAAAATACCCAGCCCAGGAAATACCGCAAGAAGATTGTGGAGATGTCCTGTGCCAGCGAGACAGAGGTCTTCCTGCTGCCCGATGATGTACCGATCAATATTGCCAATGGGGAGGATCTGCAGATCCTCAAGGAGATCTTCAGCGGCAAGGATCTCTATATTGTGGTTGGCAGCGATGTGGTGGCCAACGCCAGTTCCTACCGCAAGCCGGCAGGGGAGCACTCTATTCATTCCATCAACCACATCATCTTCCGCCGGGTCAGTGCAGAGCAGGGAGAACGCAGCGAGGACCACTATATGCAGAACAAGAAGCAGATCCGGGGACATATCGTGGAACTGGCGCTGCCGGTGCAGCTGGAGGACATCAGCTCCACCAGAATTCGTGAGAACATTGATAACAACCGGGACATCGCCAGTCTGATTGACCCGGTGGTGCAGAACTATATCTATGACAACAGCCTCTATATGCGGTCTTCTCAGTATAAGGCCGTCCTGGAGGAGAACGATCTGAGCTATCGTGTTTCACGGTGGGAAGGACCGGGAGAAACCATCAGTATCGTGGATGAGAGCCGGGATGGAAAGATTCTGGCGGAAGCGAACGTCCGCAAGCTGGATCTTGGGCACCTCTATGAGGAATTCGAGGATTTTGAGACCATGAAATACATCCGCGGGTACGCGGTGGGCATGATCTGCATCATCAAATCCATCTACGTGGATCCGGACTGGGATGAGCCGGATGCCTCTCAGATGATCCTGTCGGAGACCCTGGCCGAGGCGCTGAAGCAGGATTTCACCTATGCGGTGTATCATCCTGACGATCGCAGGGAGGCAGGTCCGTTCCTGGATGTTCTCGCCAGGCAGGGCTTTGCGCAGATCATCAACAAGGGCACGCCGACAGACTGCTATGCTGTGGATATGCGCAATCCGGTAGTCCTGCTGCAGAATATGGACACCAAGCTGAAGGAACCCTTCCGCTCCGATCCGGTGATGCAGAAAACGCTCAACAGGGCGCGCATCCGGATGCAGGAATCTCTGAACAGGATGTTCCCCGGGACACTGATTCTGGCCATCAATTCCACCGTCATGCAGCAGAAGCTGATCAAGAAAGTGACCGTGGAGAACAATGTGCCGGCAAAACCCCGCAAAAAACGGCGGCTGGGTCCCTACATCTGCGTCCCATACGGCAAGATCCTGACGGGTACGGTGGTGCCCAATACGGTGACCAAGGTTCTCCATACCCAGAAATGCTTTACCAAGGATCTGCATGAATCCTATGTCAAGGAATATCCTTTCTACGCCAGCATAGAGGATCAGGTGAGAACGATTCATTCCTTTAACAGGAAGGCCATCCTGGTGGACGACATCCTGCATAAGGGCTATCAGATCCAGCGCCTGTTGCCGACACTGAAGGAGGGCGGCGTGGATGTGGAACGCGTGATCGTCGGGATCATGTCCGGCAGCGGCAAGGATATGATGAAGCTTCACGGCATGGATGTGGACAGCGTGTATTTCGTGCCCAATCTCAAATGCTGGTTCGTGGAATCGGAGATGTATCCCTTCATCGACGGCGACGGGGTGGAGCATGACGAAGGCAAAGAGGACATGGATTTCACATCGATCAATATGATCATGCCGTATGTGGCACCACACTTCCTGGAGCATGTTTCGCGGGAATCTCTGTATGATTTTTCGATGACCTGCCTTGAGAATACCAAGGAGATCCTGCAGACGCTGGAAGCCGAGTACCAGAAGGCCTTCGGACGCAAGATGACGTTGCAGCGCCTTTCCGAGGCGGTCAGCTGGCCGGTGATCACCGATGTGGGCAGCAGCCTTGATTACGATTACACCATTGCTGCCAGCTGCTACATAGAAGATGATATGGAACGTTTGAAGAGGATAAAGGACTACTTGCGATGAGAAGATTAAGTGAATTGTTTGCGGCAGAAGACAGGATGCACTTGACAGAAGACGGCTTTGTGATCGAAGGATACCATCCTCCGCGCAGAGCCCTGCGTGTCAACATCCTGGCGATGGGCGATGTGGGCGGTACCCTGGCGCTTGCCCTGCGTCTCACCGGGGCGGATATTGTGCGCAGTATCGGGATCTGTGATCTCGATGACAAGGTATGCGCCCGTTACGAGATGGAACTGAACCAGATTGCCATGCCTGATGATCCGGCGGCGTTTCCGCCGGTTGAAGTGATTTCAAAGGAAGCGCTTTTTGACGGTGATGTCTTTCTGTTCTGCGCCACCCGGGGCGTACCGCCGGTGGAAGCATCGGCAGAGAAGACGGGCAAAGACGTGCGCATGGCACAGCTTGAGGGCAATCTGAAACTGATCGCCGGCTTTGCCGAGCAGGCAGCAGCCTGCGGCTACCGCGGTGATTTCTTCGTGGTCTCCGACCCGGTGGATCCCCTGTGCAAGCAGGCAATTCTCTGCGGACTGGACCCCGGCCAGGTCAAAGGATTCGGCCTGGGTGTCATGCATGCCCGGGCGGCCTACTATGCGGCTAAAGACCCGGTGTTTGCCATCTATCTCAGGGAGGGCCGTGCCTTCGGGCCGCACGGGCAGGATCTGGTGATTGCAGACAGCATCCGCAGCTACGATGATGCCAATGCGCTTGCTCTGACGCAGCAGACGGTGAATACCAATCTGGCGATCCGTGCGCTGGGATTCAAGCCCTACCTGGCGCCGGCCTGCTCCTCGGGAGCGCTTTCGCTGCTGGAGGATATGCGCGGACACTGGCATTACAGTTCCGCCTATTTCGGCGAAGGAAACCGGGGCGCTTTCCTCGGGATGCGCTGCCGGCGGACAGAGGATGGTCTGCTGGTGGAGAATCTCCCGCTGGATGAACGGCTGTTTGCAAGGATTGAACGCGCATACAGAAATCTGGAAGCCTTGGTGTAGAGATTGAAGGAACAGGTGCGGACAAATGGACGAAGAGGTTGTACTGATCAAGCCTGAATATGATGGAAACGATCGCGCAGGACGTCTGGAGGCGGCGCTGGAGAAAGGCTTTGCAGGATGCCGGGTAAAGACCTTGGAGACGGTGGAAGCGATGACCGGGTGCGATCTGCGGGGGAGGAAAATCATTTTCTCTGTGGCGCTGGGCTATTCGGGGATCAACCTGGAGCTGTATCGAATGATCCGGACGATCCGGGCGCATCGCAGCATGTTTGACGGTTCCGTGGCCGGTGTCGTTCTCGACGGCAACAGCGAACTGTTCACCAAGTCGGTGGCAAGAGATATCGTCTTCAGCGCCAACCGCTCCGGTTGTACCTTTCCCGGACGTCCTATCGTGGAAGGTACAGGAAGCCTTTTGAATTTCGATGTGCAGGCGAAGATCAAGGGTCTGGACAACCTTGGCGCCTATCAGGAAGCGGTCGGTGAGATGGTGCGGCGCGTGGTCGGCTTTGTGCCGCCGAAGATCAAGGGAAGCAGGCCGCGGCTCCTGGTTCTCCATGCCGGCAATGTGCAGACTTCCAATACCTTGGGACTCTGGCACATGGTGCGGGAGAACCTGCATGCCGATGTAAAGGAAATTTCTCTTCGGGACGGCGAGGTCTGGGACTGCCGCGGATGTTCCTATGAGACCTGTCTGCATCTGGGAGAGAAAAACAAGTGCTTTTACGGCGGAATTATGACCGAGGAGGTTTATCCTGCCATTGCGCAGTGCGATGGTCTGGTGATGGTGTGTCCCAATTATAACGATGCCATCAGCGCCAATCTCTCTGCCTTTGTCAACCGGCTCACAGCGATCTTCCGGGTGCGTCCCTTCTATGACAAGCGGCTCTTTGCTGTGATTGTTTCCGGCTACAGCGGATCCGACATTGTGGCCATGCAGCTGATCAGCGGCTTGAATATGAACAAATCCTTCCTGCTGCCGGCGCGCTTTGCGCTGATGGAGACGGCTAATGATCCGGGTGCCGTCAAGCATCTTGCGGGTATCCGCCGGCGCGCGGCGGATTTTGCGCGCCGGATCGACGGGGAATTCCGCTCTTGAAAAGAAAAGGATGTATAGAGTATACTTTTTTTGTGAGACGACCCGCGCACAGATGAAAGATCGGCTCTAAGGCGCCGGGTTTTTCATTTGTCATGCGTGCCAGATCGTCGTGCTGTGCAGGATAGATACAGGAATCACGAGGGGAGGATGCCATGGACGAGAAAATGGAATTCGAAGAGTTTCTCGAAAAGGAACTCCGGCTGGTGGAGGAAAAGAAATACATCCGTGCTCGTGACGAGCTTCTGCAGTGGAAGGACGCCGACGTGGCGGAGGTCATTGAGGAAGTCATGGATGAGATCAGCCTGAATGCGGCCATCATCCTTTTTCGCATGCTTCCCAAGGACGATTCGGCAGATGTGTTTGCCTATCTGCCCACGGAGGATCAGCTGGCCATCATTGACGGCATCACCGAGCGGGAGATCTCCTACATTATCGATGAGCTGGATTTCGACGACAAGATCGACGTGCTCGAGGAACTCCCCGCCAATGTGGTGGACAAGATCCTGGAGAAGACGCCGAAGAGCGAGAGAAGGCAGATCAATACCTTCCTCAATTATCCCGAAAACTGTGCGGGTACCCTGATGACCCCGGACTACATTTCGCTGAAAGCCAATATGACGGTGCGCGATGCGCTGCATCACATCAAGCGGGTCGGCATGGATTCAGAAACGGTGTATACCTGCTATGTCAAGGACGAGGGCCGGCATCTGATCGGCATTATCGGACTGCGCAAGCTGGTGATCAGCGACGGCAGCGCGCTGATACGGGATTTGATGATGACCGATATCGTCTCCATCAATGTCTATGAGGATCAGGAGGACGCTTACGAAACCTTCCGCAAGTACGGCTATATGGCCATTCCGGTGGTGGACAGGGAAAATCGTCTGGTGGGTATCATCACGATGGATGATATTCTGGAAGTTATCGAGGAGGAAACCACGGAGGATATCGAAAGGATGGCCGGCGTCGTCGATGATTCGACCGCCTCGTATCTGGATACCAGCGTGCTGCACCATGTGAAGAACCGGCTTCCCTGGCTGCTGGCACTGATGCTCATGTATATCATCACAGGGGCGATCATCGCCGGGTTTGAAACCACCCTCAAGGAGGTTATCTGCCTCACGATTTATATGCCGATGCTGATGGGTACCGGCGGCAATTCCGGCTCCCAGTCTGCCACACTGATCATCCGAAGCATGGCGGTGGGCGACATTGACCTGCAGGACGGCTGGCGGGTTCTCTGGAAGGAGATTCGTGTCAGCGTACTGCTGGGCATCATTCTCAGTTCTGTTAATTTCGTGCGCGTGATGATCGAGCAGCACAGCGATCCACGATGTTTTCTGATTGCACTGACCGTGTGTCTTTCTACGATTGCCGTTGTGGTGGCTGCCAAGTGTATCGGTTCCATGCTGCCGATGCTGGCCAAGAAGATCGGCGTAGACCCTGCGCTGATGGCTTCGCCGATGATCTCTTCGCTGACGGATATGGTTTCGGTGACGACCTATTTTCTGCTGGCTACCATGCTGCTGCATATCTGATCCGTGTCTGTCCTGCGCTGACTATTCGGTTTGGCACATCACAAGGATAGATTCATCAGGTGATTTGCTGTGCTCTTTGCCGGAAGCGGCTGGGCTTTTCGCCGGCGGCAAGAGCGTTGAAGAAATGTCGAAGAAATAAATAAGGAAAACGAAATGGAAGAAACGATCACAAAAGAGCGGGCCGCCCGTCTGATGCTGCCGCTGCACCGGCCGCCGGACGCCTATAAGAACATGTGCGGTGTTGTGGGCGCTGTGGCGGGCTCGGCAGGCATGGCCGGCGCCGCCGTGCTGTGCGGGCGCGCCGCCCTTCGCACCGGCTGCGGTCTGATGCAGTACTATGCGCCGGCTGCGATCCGCGATGTGCTGCAGATCGCTGTTCCGGAAGCGACGTGGTATGAACGGGTCCCTGATGAGAAAATCTTGTCTGTCGACGTTATTGCGATGGGTCCCGGATTGGGCTATCATGAAGAGGATCAGAGGGTGCTGGACTATGTGTTTTCCCGCTTTGAGGGAACGCTGGTGCTGGATGCGGACGGGCTCAACGATGTCGTCCGCATGGATCTTGCACAATCCCTTCGGCGCGGGCCGGCTCATGTGATCATGACACCGCATCCCGGGGAGGCGTCACGTCTTCTCGGCGGTGTGCGCATCACGGACAGGATTGAAGCGGCGAAAGCGCTTGCCGAACGATATGAGGCTGTCGTTGTGCTCAAGGGGCACGAGACCATTCTTTGCCGCCAGGGCGAGATTCTTGTGAACCGGGAGACGGGCAACCCGGGCATGGCCACGGGAGGCAGCGGCGATGTTCTGACAGGGACGATCGCTTCCCTGGCGGCGCAGGGGCTCCCTCCGTGGGAAGCAGCACAGGCAGGCGTGTATCTGCATGGTCTGGCCGGTGATCTCGCTGCCGGCGAAAAAGGGGAAAACGGGCTTTTGGCCGGCGATATCTGTGAGACACTGCCCCTTGCGATTAAAACCATGATCGGTCGATAAATGACGAAAGGTTAGGAGGAAGTAGTATGGACAAACAACAATTGGAACAGGCTGCGAACAATGCAAGGATCACAGCCATTAAGGCAATCCATGCGGCCGGATCCGGCCATCCGGGCGGCTCGCTTTCGGCTATGGACATCATTACGGCATTGTATTTTGAGGTTATGAATGTGGATCCGAAGCATCCCGATGATCCGGAAAGAGACCGTTTTGTCCTTTCCAAGGGCCATGCAGCGCCGGCGCTGTATGCGGTGCTTGCAGAGCGCGGCTTCTTCCCCAAGGAGGACGTGATGACCCTCCGCAAGCTCGGCAGCCGTTTTCAGGGACATCCCAACATGAATAAAGTACCCGGCATTGATATGTCCACCGGATCTTTGGGACAGGGACTCTCTGTGTGCAACGGCATGGCGCTGGCCGCCAGACTTGACGGCAGAAAAAGCCGTGTCTACACTGTGCTGGGGGATGGCGAGATCCAGGAAGGCATGGTCTGGGAAGCTGCGATGACATCGGCCCACTACAAGCTGGATACGATCACCGCTTTTCTTGACTGGAACGGCCTGCAGATCGACGGCCGCAACGAGGATGTCATGACGGTAACACCTATCGACAAGAAATTCGAAGGTTTCGGATGGAATGTACTTAAGATCGACGGGCATGATGTAACGCAGATTGTCGAGGCAGCGGAGGCTGCCAAGGCCTGCAAGGGCAGACCGACGCTGGTCATTGCCAAGACCGTCAAGGGCAAGGGCGTTTCCTTCATGGAAGATCAGGCCGGATGGCACGGCAAGGCGCCCAATGATGAACAGTACGAACAGGCAGTAAAGGAACTGGGAGGTGCACTTTAATGGCAGATAAGATCGCAACAAGACAAGCCTACGGTGAGACGCTGGTAAAACTTGGCGCCGAGAACGAAAACCTGGTGGTTCTGGATGCCGACCTTTCCGGTTCCACGAAGACAGGAATGTTCAAGAAGGCTTATCCCGACAGATTTTTCAACATGGGCATTTCCGAGCAGGACATGTATGGCACAGCAGCCGGCCTGGCTGCCAGCGGCAAGGTGGTATGCGCCAGCACGTTTGCCATGTTTGCCAGCGGCAGAGCCTTTGAGATCATTCGCAATTCCATCGGCTATCCGCATTTGAATGTCAAGGTGTGCGCGACGCATGCCGGCATCACGGTAGGACCTGACGGTGCCAGCCATCAGACGTTTGAAGATCTGGCGCTGATGCGGACCATCCCGGGGATGACGGTGATCAACCCCTCTGATGCAGTGAGCGCTGCCAAGCTTCTGGAGCAGGCGGTGGCGATGCAGGGTCCCTGCTATCTTCGCTTCGGACGTGCAGCAGTGCCGGTCACCTATAAGGAAGATGACACACTGCAGATCGGCAAAGGCAATCAGATTCGCGAGGGCGGCGATGTAACCATCATGGCGACTGGCATACTTGTCAATGAAGCTTTGATCGCGGCCGAGGAGCTGGCAGCCAAGGGCGTGGAAGCACGCATTATTGATATGCATACCATCAAACCTCTCGATGAGGAGATTGTGATCAAGGCTGCCAAGGAAACCGGCGCCATTGTGACAGCAGAAGAGCACTCCGTCATCGGCGGCCTGGGTGAAGCGGTGGCAGGTGTGACAGCCAGAAACTTCCCGGTGAAGATGGCGATGGTGGGCCAGCAGGATACCTTTGGTGAATCCGGTGAACCGGATGAGCTGATGGAAAAATATGGCATGAAGGCCGACAGTATCGTCAAGGCTGTCATGCGTCTCCTGAAATAGCCCGGTGCCAAAGAGGCGCAGAGGATAGAATCCGCTGTAAACAAGATGCTTGGAAAACCGCTGTAACCATTGAAATTTTCATGGCTGCAGCGGTTTTCTGATTTTGCGGGCAACAAATTTTGGCTGCCCAGCAATTTTTGCTGTGCCTTCGGTCAAAATATATTATGATAGTAGTGCGGGCTGTGGTTTACTGGCTTATAACGCGTGCGGACCACTGTTTCTAAAGAGTGAAAGGCAGGAGAGAATTTGAAAAAAAGAAAACGTATGAAGTGGCTGTTTTTAGCTCTGCTCATCATCGCCGCCATGGTGCAGCCGGCAGTGTATGCCGGAGAATCCTCTGATCCGGCGGCAGCGCTTTCCAAGTCGCAGAACGTGGCAGGACAGGAGAAGACACAAATCACTGAGGAACAAGATGCCGAGGCACAGAAAAATGATGAGGTGCAGAAGGATGCCGCATCTGATGCTGCGCCCGCATCCGGGCAGAAGGCAGAAGATACGCAGCATTCATATCCGGCATGTACGCTGAATACAAAAGCGGATGACGGGCGAGCGGTTCGCATTCATGCGCCGGAAGGCGCGTTTCCTGTCGGCGTGCAGGTTTCTGTAACGAAGATGCAGGGCAAAAGCATCCTTGTGGCCTTGGAAAAGGCTGCCGGTGTGTCTGACCTGACGTCCGAGCAGGTGGCGGCCTATGATTTCGATTTCTACGTAAAAGGCGGAAAGCATAACCTTGAACCCAGGAAAGCCGTTACCATCCGGATAGATCTTCCGGAATGCGGGAAGCATGAAACCGTGCAGGCATATCATCTTACAGAGAATCTTGCCGCGGAGCGGGAGCAGGTGTCTTTAGACAGTGCCTCGGATGCGGCGGTGCTGACAACCGATAAGTTTTCGGGACATGCCATCGTTCTCAGCGGTGCAGAAAACGCGTCCAACGATTCCTACAAAATCGATTACGATCCGCAGACGGATATTCATTCCATAACAACGGCGGATGGTACCAGGATCATTCTCTACTGCATGAACAATGGGTTGCACTGGCCTCATGCGACATCGAGCACACCGAATGTTCCGCTGTATACGGAAACGACACTGGAGAAATTCTGTGAAGAAGGCGGTGTTGCCGACAAAGCGGCCGATCTGAAGATGCGCGTGCAGAACGTTCTGTACGCGGGGTATCCCTATAATGGGTATGGCCTTTATCAGATCGTTGATTCCCCTTCTTCTCTTTCGGAGGAAGAATTCGATCAGCTGCTGGTTCCCCCGCAGTATCTCCGCACGGATTTTCCCAACAGTATCGGCAATCAATCATTCTCCTATGCGGATCGGACATCTGCTGACAAGACAGCTCTGCTGGAGAAGTTCCTGCAGGAAGCGGGAAGTTACTACGGCGGCGGAACGACCAAGTCCGGCATGACCTATCAGCAGCTGACGCAGCTTCCTTTCTGGAGAGCGGCCTACTGCATGGTATATTTTTCCGGTGATCCGGTTGACTCGTATTCCAGTCTGTTTCTTGCAGATTATTATGTGACAGAGAGCCAGGCTTATACGAGCACATCGAATGCCATCTGGACGCTGATGTATGAGGCCGGGGTAAGCAATAACTCGGCGGTCGACAAAACCGGATTAACGGGCAGACTGCTGGACGCAGATTCCAAGAATATGATTCTTACAGAGGCACCTAAGGCAGAGAATGTGAAGGTTACCGGCGATACTTCGTTCTCTTACAGCACAGCGGATAAAAAATGGCATACGGGACGGCTTGTCCTTTCCGCACCGTCCAATTACAGCACTTCCTTCACATTGAAACTGCCGGAGGGGATAGCAGAAGAAAACGGTATTACCCAAATCAAAGCGGGGGACAGCTTTTCACTGGTTTCTTCCGTGAGACCATCGGATAACGTCTCCATGACCCTTTCTTCCACAGTTCCCTGGATGGAGCCGAATCCGAAAGTCTATACGGCGGCGGGCAATGTGACGGCAAGTGACGGGAAAGGATACCAGAATATGATCGGCGCCGTGATTCATCAGGCAAAGATCTCCCGAAGTGTCACACTATCCACGGCATCTGCCGGCTTTACCTTCACTAAAGTATGGGATGATCAGAATAACAGAGACGGGCTTCGCCCGGACATCGACACCTTCACCTCGAAGATCCATCTGCTGGCAAACGGCACGACGGAAATAACGGACTGCACGCCGAAAGTGGCGGACCAGGGGGATGGTACCTGGACTGTCACCTATAGCGGGCTGCCGGCGAAGGTGGATGGTGAAGAGGCATCCTACACGGTGAAAGAGGATGCCATGGCACCGTATGCTGCCGATGCGGATTCTGTTTCCGGCGGCGGTACCATCACCAACAAATATACGCCGGAAAAGACAGAAGTCGCCGGGACAAAAACTTGGCATGATGCAGATAACCAGGACGGAAAACGTCCGGAGAGCATCACCGTGCGGCTGCTGGCAAACGGCACACCGGTGGACAGCCTTACGGTGAAAGCGGATGCGGATGGAAACTGGAACTACCGGTTCACGGATCTTCCCAAAAATGAAAACGGCAAGGCGATTACGTATACGGTAACAGAAGACGCCGTGACGGATTACAGCACGGAAATTGCCGGCGGCCAGATCACCAACGCCTATACGCCGGGGAAAACGAGCGTCACGGTAACCAAGGCCTGGAAGGACGGCAATGATCAGGACGGGGTTCGTCCAAAACAGGTGCAGGTGCAGCTGTATGCCGACGGACAGCCCAGCGGTGATCCGGTGACATTGACAGATAAGGATCAGTGGACCCATACATGGACCGGGCTGGATGAGAAAGCGTCAGGCAGCGAGATTGACTATACTGTACGGGAGCTTTCCAAGGCGTCGGGCTATACCTCGGACATTGTCGGCAATGCGCAGAAGGGGTATATCATTACCAATACGCATACGCCTGCAGTGACGGCATTCCGCTTTACTAAACAATGGGAAGACCATGGCGACAAGGCTGGTATGCGCCCCGATGCCAAAAGTTTTGCCCGTAGTCTGTCTCTCCTTGACGGAGAAGGCAGGGTGACCGGCTTTGTACCCGAAATTAAAGACAACGGAGACAATACGTATACCGTTGTTTATACCGGTCTTCCGAAATACCGGTCGGGCAAGACTATTGACTACTGTGTTCGGGAGAACAGTGTAAAGGGCTATGCGCAGAGCACCTCGAGGGTAAGAAACGGCGGCACCCTGGTCAACACGCTGGAGAATACAAAGGTGAAGAAAACAACAGCCGCAGTCAGCGGCTCCTCGCCAAAGACAGGAAGCCGGTTTCCGGCCTTCCTGTATGGGGTGGCCGGTGCTTCAGCGCTGCTGGCGCTCGTCTTCCTCTTCCTGGGCAGAAGACGCAGCGCGCGGCATGAATAACAGCACGTTCATTTTTCGGCGGGTAATCTTTTTCGAAGGATTGCCCGCCGTTTTGCATGGGCCCGTTCCGGCGGATTACAGGGCGGCCTGTACTTCCCGCGGGCGGTAGCCCTTTTCCGTAAGACGCTCAATGATCTGCTGCTTGTGTTCTGTGCCGAAAGCTTCCAGTGTGATGCGAAGCTCCACGGCATCGGACCGGTTGGTGGTGATGAACTGATTATGCTGCAGGCGGATAACATTGCCGTTCATCTCGGCCAGAATGCCGGAGACACGGGAGAGTTCGCCCGGTTTATCAGGCAGAAGGACAGAGATGGTGAAGATCCGGTCACGAAGGATCAGACCCTGCTGGACGACGGAAGACATGGTGATGACATCCATGTTGCCGCCGCTGAGGATGCAGGCGACCCGCTTGCCCTTGACGTCGAGATGGCGCAGTGCCGCCACAGTGAGGAGACCGGAATTCTCAACAATCATTTTGTGGTTTTCCACCATGTCCAGGAAGGCTGTGATCAGTTCATCATCTTCTACGGTGATAATATCATCCAGATTTTTTGCCAGATAGGGGAAGATCTTTTCTCCGGGGGTCTTCACGGCCGTACCATCAGCGATGGTGTGGACGGCAGGCAGGGTGGTTACTTTGCCGCTGCGGATGGATACTTGTGCGCAGTTGGCGCCGGCCGGCTCCACGCCGATGACCTGGATCTTCGGATTCAGCAGTTTGGCGAGGGTGGAGACACCGGTGGCCAGACCGCCGCCGCCGATAGGTACCAGAATGTATTCCACCAGCGGCAGATCCTGAAAGATCTCCATGGCGATGGTACCCTGCCCGGTGGCCACCGTCAGATCGTCGAAGGGATGAATGAAGGTATAGCCGTGTTTTTCGGCCAGTTCCAGCGCATAGGCACAGGATTCATCGTAAACGTCACCTCGAAGGATGACCTCGGCACCCAGATTTTTCGTGCGGTTGACCTTGATCAGCGGTGTCGTGGTAGGCATGACGATGACCGCCTTGCAGTGAAAGCGGCTGGCCGCATAGGCTACACCCTGGGCATGGTTGCCTGCAGATGCGGTGATCAGTCCCCGATCCCGCTCTTCCTCTGAAAGAGTACAGGTCTTGTAGTAAGCCCCGCGTACTTTGTAGGCGCCTGTCAGCTGCATGTTCTCCGGCTTTAAATAGACTCTGCCGCCGCACTGGCGGGACAGGTAGTCGCTGTAGACCAGCGGTGTGGGCGTGGTGACCTCTTTCACCTTTTTAGCCGCTTCTTCAAATTTATCAAGTGTAAGCATGTTCGCATCTTCTCCTTTATGGCTGCGGTGGCGCTTCATAACCGCGTCCTGGTGCGGGCTATGATGCAGCGCCTTTCATTGGTATGCATAGAACGATACCATCATAACGAATACAGCGCGAAAATTCAATTGCCCGGCGCCGGGTGCAGAGGCAGGTGAAAAGGCGGCCTGCGGCGACGCACAGGCAGGGTGTAATGTTGACTTTTCAACGAATTTGTAGTGTAATAACATCGCGGAAATCGATCAAAGACAGATATTGAAAACCAAATAAATAAACGTTGAAATGGGGGAAGGAAACATGAAAATAACAGAAGACATTCAATATGTCGG
>OMZN01000143.1 GCA_900315555.1 uncultured Eubacteriales bacterium | reverse complement strand
TGGTCACCACGGGAACCATGACCATCCCGATGATGAAGAAAATCGGCTACACGCCGGAGGAAGCGGGCGCGGTTGAGACGGTGGCATCCTCCGGCGGGCAGGTGACGCCGCCCATTATGGGAACCGTGGCCTTCCTGATCGCGGATTTCATCGGAGTGCGCTACTGGGACGTGGTGCGGGTCTCCTTCCTGCCTGCGCTTCTTTTTTACATCACCATCTGGTTCTTTGTGGATGCCAAGGCGAGAAAGAAGAACATGCGCGGCATGCCGAAAGAGGAGCTTCCGGATCTTGGGAAGAGCTTCATGACCTGCCTGCCCATGCTGGTTCCCATCATCACCCTCTGCGCCCTGCTGGTTAAAAAATACACTCCCGCTCTGTCCGGTGCCATCTGCTGCATCCTGATTGTTGTGATGGCGGCCTTTTATCCGGAATCCCGGCTTATCGGAAAACGGCTGGTTCTTGCAATCGAAAAGTGCTCCATAGCCATGACCTCGGTTGTGGGCGTCATGGCCTGTGCGTCGATTGTGGTCGCGATCATGTCGAAGACAGGCTTCCTGCTGAAGAGCACCTCCATCATTATGACCCTCTCCGGCGGAAAACTCCTGGGCATCGTCTTCATCAACATCGTGGTGTCCTATATCATTGGCTGCGGGCTGCCATCAGCATCCTGCTATATTATCCTGTCGGCCATTGGCGCCCCGGCGCTGATCAACCTGAAGGTGTCCCCACTCGCTGCGCACCTGTTGATTTTCTGGTTCACACAGCTTGCGGGCATTACGCCGCCGGTCTGCATCACCGCCTTTGTGGCCTCGGGAATCGCGGGATCCAATCCCATGAAGACGGGCTTCACCGCGCTGGAAATGGGCTGTACCTTCTATCTGGTTCCCTTCCTGTTCCTGTTTACACCGCTGATTGACGGCGCTCTCCATGAAAAGCTCCTGACGGCTGTGATCACAGCCATGGCGTTCTTCATGTTTGTGGCCTTCCTGGAGAACTACCTGAACGGAAAGGTGACGCTTTCGGTCCGGATTCTTTGCGGATTAGATGCGATCTGCCTGTTCTTTGCTTCCTTTACCACTACTTCCCAGACCGTCACCGTGATCATGACAGCGGCTGGCGTAGCGCTGGGAGCTGCGCTCTGGATGTATCAGAAGAAGAGGAATCAGGGAGTGGGCGGCTGCGTGAAACACGTTTGCTCCTGACTGCCTTTGACGATCAGAAGATGCAGAGTCTGTAACTTTTGGCGCCGAATCATCACAATTTCAGATAGTAAAGGACCGGGGTTCCGCTGGAAATCAGGCGGGACCCCGGGCTTTTTCTGAGAGACAGGATGCAGAGCAAGGCTCGAGCAGGTCCTCGATGCGGCAGTGCAGAGCTTTTCCAAGGCGAAGAAGTGTAACGGCAGCAGCGCGATTGATATCACGGTGCCGCTGCTCGAAGAGCTGAATCTGCCGGAGGGCGACACCGGACTCGCTGGCAAGTTCTGCCTGGGAGAGACCGGCGTTCTGGCGCCTGGCTTTCAGCCGCGAAGCAGGGCGCGCGCTGCTAAGGGCACGGTCCATCTGCTCTGCAAAATGGGTAATGTCCATCTCGTGATAGACAGGATACATTTCAATGATCCTGGAGAGAGGGACCACGGTCAGGATCTCCATAAAAGAACGGGATGAGTACCACTGATAAAAGGCGAGGGCCCAGCCGGCCCAGAATTCAGGAGATTTGTCGAGGTACATCGCATCCTCCGCGTCCTGAAAGGGTGTATGGGTTTCTTCGAGAACGATCCGGGCCAGCTCGCAGCCGTTCAGTCCGGCTGTATATCTGGGATTTCCGCACGCAAACTGTTTGGATGCAGCAGAGACTGTGAAGGCATTCTGAAACAGATCCGGATCCAGGTTCAGGGTCATTACAGCAAAATCCACCGCATGACCAAGAATATTCTGCGCAGTGTTAAGATAGGCCTCATCGTAAGCGCGGATCGCCATTTTCGATTCCTTCTCTCATTACGTCAATCATGAACAGCTCGCTGATACTGTCCCTGGTCTGCCTGGCCGCACGATAAGCGCGGCGCGCATCTCTGTCCCTTGTTGTTTTTCTTTCGTAATAGGTCGCTGCATCGGCGGGTTCTGCGCCGATAAAATGAAGCCGGGAGAAGGCCTTGCGGCTTTTGAATACAATCTGTTCGCCAAGCTTTCCGAGACGCATCGCCTCTGAAAGCTTTGAGAGAGAGATTGCGCCGGCAACAAAATCCTGAGCAAAGGAGAAGTAGGAGTCATCTGCCCGGTATCCAATGATGACATCGTATGGATCGGGATCAATAAAGAAATGCTGCTGCAGATAGTTTTTTGCCTCTTCTGCGATACTGGCCTTCTGCCAGTAGGTTCTGTATCTTGTGAGGACAGCAAGCCAGTTGAGAATATTGTATTCTGGTGAATTCAGGTTCAGGACTGTAAGTCCTGAGAGGTCTGCTTCGTAGACATTGGCAAAGCCGTCCTGGTTGTTTGAG
>OMZN01000076.1 GCA_900315555.1 uncultured Eubacteriales bacterium | reverse complement strand
GCGGGCGCCCAAGGAAGAGGAACGTCCCCCGGTTCTGCTGCACAACAGCAGCCTGAGCCGGCCCCATGAGGCCATTGTGGAGATGTATTCTCTGCCGGATTATCGCGGCTATGATCCCACCGGGTGGGTTGCCGTTTTCTATACGATCTTTTTCGGCATGATGCTTTCGGATGCCGGCTATGGACTGATCGTTGCAGTTGTATGCGGATTGATCCTGCACAAATTCAATCTGGAGGGCATGACACGCCGGATGTGGAAGACTTTTTTCTACGGAGGCATCAGTTCTATGTTCTGGGGCGCTCTCTTTGGAAGCTGGTTCGGCAACTTCGTGGAGGCGTTCTCCGGAACCTTTCTGCATAGTACAGCGTCGATACCGGCTCTGTGGTTCAATCCCATCGAGGATCCCACGCGTCTGCTGCTATTCTCGCTGGGCATGGGCGTCGTGCATATTTTTATCGGTATGGGGCTGCATGCCATCATGATGATCAGAGATGGCCGGTGGCTTGAGGCGCTCAGTGATGATTTTTCCTGGTACATGGTGATCACCGGCGGCATTCTATGGGGTGCGGGTGCCATGACGGACAGCGTGCCGGTCATGGCAGCCGGCATCGGCAAGTGGCTGGTGATCGCAGGTGCTGTGGTGCTGCTGTGCACCGGCGGCCGGCATAGCAGAAGTGTTTTCGGCAAAATAGGCGGCGGCCTCAAGGCAGTATATAGCGTCACGAGCTATTTGTCGGATATTCTCTCCTATGCCAGACTGCTGGCGCTGGGCATGGCTACCAGCGTGATCGCGCAGGTCATGAACACGATCGGCACACTTTCGGGGGGCGGCGTCAAGGGCGCCATTATCCTGGCGGTGGTTTTCCTTTTCGGTCATGCACTGAACATGATTATCAACCTGCTGGGGGCCTTCGTACATTCGAGCCGTCTGCAGTATCTTGAGTTCTTCGGAAAATTCTATGTGGACGGCGGTGATCCGTTTGTCCCCTATCGGCAGAATACAAAATATATTCGTATCGTTGGAAATGAGCGACAGGGAGGTAACAGAAAATGACTGGAAATGCATGGGCTCTTATCGGTGCGGCGGTAGCCGCTTGTGCAGGCGCAGGAAGCGCCATGGGACTCGGCATTGCGGGGCAGGCCGGTGCCGGTGTCGTCGCAGATGATGCCAAGAAATTCGGACGCACCCTGATCCTGCAGGCGCTGCCGGGCACGCAGGGAATCTACGGGCTGATTGTCACATTTCTGATTCTGATCAGAACCGGCTTTATGGGCGGTGATGGTATGGCGGATCTGAGTCTCACCCAGGGATTGTATATCTTTGCGGCCGGTCTTCCCACCGGCTTTGTCGGCACTATTTCTGCCATCGGACAGGGACGTGCGGCGGCTGCAGGTATTCAGCTGCTCGGAAAGAAGCCGGATCAGATGACTAAAGGCATCGTCTATTCGGCAATGTGCGAAACCTATGCCATCTTTGCGCTGCTGGTTTCGCTGCTGATTCTGTTTGGCATCGAGATATAGAAATATAGAGCTGAAAAATCACCACGCGCTGAAGGCGCTGTGATTTCTGTATCTGACCTGCCCAAATCAAAGATTTGGGCAGGTCATGAAAGGTCGGCGGGATATGAGTATGGAGAAAATTACAGCCGCGATAACGGGGGAGGCGCGCCGGGAGACGGAGCGGATTCTTTCCGAAGCGCGGCAGACGGCAGAGACCATCCGGGCTGAGGCGCGGCAGACGGCAGAGCGTATGCGCCGGAAAGCTGAGAAAGACGGCGCGGCGGAGGAAAAGAAGATTATCAGCCGCCGTGATGCGGCTGCCGATATCGACAGCCGTAAGATGCTCCTCATGGCCAAGCGGGAGCTGATGGACAGGTGCTTTAATGAAGCGCTGCAGGCATTTGCTTCGATGGAACAGGATGATTATCTGGCGTTTCTGGCCGGAATGGTTGAAAGAACCGGCCTTTCGCACGGTGAGATCATTCTCAGTGCAAGGGATCATGCTGCCTTTGGAGCGCAGCTTCTGGAAGCATTAAACAGAGATGACGGACAGTTCACGCTGGCAGAGGAAGACGGCGCTTTCGCGGCCGGTCTTATTCTGCGCGCGGGCGAAGTCTATTTCAATGGTACGGTGGAGAGCTGTATTGATGATGCCAGGGAGAGCATGGCCATGGAGATTGCGGATATCCTTTTCGAATGAGGTGGTGAAAAGATATGCTGAAGCACAGTGAAAGTGAGTATATTTTTGCCAATGCCTATATCGGAAGCTTCGTTTCCCGCTTGATGACGGGGAGGGATATCAGGCGCGTGGCGGCGAGCAGGGATCTTGCGGGTGCTGCCCTCATCCTGCACGAATTCGGGTATGAAGACGGGTATGAAGATGACAAGTATCTGCACGAGGGAGCGGTGGAGCCTTTCCTTCGCCGGGAAAGAAACGATCTCTATAAAGAAGTTTTTTCCGTGCTTCCCGACCGGCGTGCACTGGCATTCAATCTGCTTCCCTATGATTACGGCAATCTCAAAATCTGTCTGAAGGCAGAACAGCTTGGCACCATGCCGGAGAGGCAGCGCGGGTTCATGTCGGAGGCGGGTACGATAGCACCGGCAGCGCTCATCGCCCTGGTACGGGATCGTAGCTACGATCGCATGCCTGTGGAGATGGCGCAGGGCATCCGCGAGGCATTGGATATCTTTGCCCGCAGTCACGATCCGCAGAGTATCGACCTGGCGCTGGATCGCGCCTGTTGCCGGCACATGCTGGAGGAAGCCCGGGAGACACAGGATACATTCCTTATCGACTATGTCAAGATGCAGATGGATGCGGTCAATCTAAGTGCATGGATGCGGCTGCGCGAGATGGGCAGGCCATGGAGCGCACTTCGGGATGTCTTTGTTGAGGGGGCGCATATTACGCTGCCGATGCTGACGGCCGGCTATGAAGAACCGGCTTCCCGCATGGCGGAGCGGCTGGCACCGTTTGGATTTGGAGAAGCGGTGGCTGAGGGCGGACAGATGCTGAAAGAGAGCGGCAGCATGGCAGCCTTTGAGAGACTGCGCGACGATGCTGTCATGCAATATGTCAAAAGAGCAAAGTTTGAATCGTTTGGAATCCATCCGATCCAAGGCTATCTCTATGCCAAGGAAACGGAGATTGCCAACCTGCGTGTGGCGCTGTCGGGTATTCTGTTCGGTTTCACATCAGCAGAGATAGAAGAAAGGCTGAAGGAGAGTTATGTATAAGATCGGCGTGGTCGGCGACATGGATTCTATCACGGGGTTTCGTGCTGTCGGCCTGAGTGTCTTCCCCTGCAGCAAGCCGGAGGAAGCAGAGAAAATTGTCATGAAGATGGCACGTGAAGAATACGCCATCATTTACATTATGGAATCACTGGCCGTGCAGATTCCTGAGACGATTGACAAATACAGCGACGTCATGCTTCCTGCCGTGATTGCGATTCCGGATCGGAACGGGAGTACCGGCCGCGGTTTGGACAATGTGCGCAAAGCCGTGGAGCGTGCTGTGGGAGCAGACATACTTTTTGGAGGTGACAAATAGATGCGTCAAGGAAAAGTAGTGAAGGTATCCGGCCCTCTGGTGGTTGCATCCGGCATGGAAGATGCGGCTATGTATGATGTCGTGCGCGTCGGCGAGCTGGGATTGATCGGGGAGATTATCGAGATGCGCGGCGGCGACGCATCCATTCAGGTATATGAGGAGACTGCCGGCCTTGGGCCGGGTGCACCGGTTATCAGCACCGGCGCGCCGCTGTCGGTCGAGCTGGGGCCGGGTCTGATCGAAAATATGTACGATGGAATTCAGCGTCCCCTGGAAGGAATGATGGAGGCCGCCGGATCCAATATCACCCGCGGCATGCAGGTGCCGCCGCTGGATAGAAACAGGAAATGGCGGTTTGAAGCCTCTGCTGCCGCAGGCGATCAGGTCGGGCCCGGTGATGTGATCGGCACGGTGCAGGAGACCGTTGTCGTGCTGCACAAGATCATGATTCCCGCCGGGATCAGCGGCCGGATCACCGCGATCCAAACCGGCAGCTTCACCATCGAAGAGGCGATCGCCGAGGTTGAGACTGACGAAGGTGAAAGAAAGACGATCTGCATGATGCAGAAATGGCCGGTGCGTGTAGAACGGCCCTATCGGAAGAAGCTGGTGCCGGAGATGCCGCTGATCACGGGTCAGAGGGTGATTGACACCATGTTTCCCATCGCCAAGGGCGGCGTGGCAGCCGTTCCCGGACCTTTTGGATCCGGTAAGACCGTCGTGCAGCATCAGCTTGCCAAGTGGGCGGATGCGGACATCGTTGTCTATATCGGCTGCGGGGAGCGCGGCAACGAAATGACGGATGTGCTGATGGAGTTTCCGGAGCTGAAGGATCCGCGCACCGGAGAATCGCTGATGAAACGTACGGTGCTGATTGCCAATACCTCGGATATGCCGGTGGCTGCCCGGGAGGCGTCGATCTACACCGGCATCACCATTGCCGAATATTTCCGCGACATGGGCTATTCGGTGGCACTGATGGCCGATTCCACGTCCCGCTGGGCCGAGGCGCTGCGGGAAATGTCCGGCCGGCTGGAGGAGATGCCCGGTGAAGAGGGATACCCGGCCTATCTGGCTTCCCGTCTTGCGCAGTTCTACGAGCGGGCCGGCCGTGTGGTTGTCAACGGCAGGGAAGGCCGGATCGGCGCACTTTCAGCCATCGGTGCGGTTTCGCCCCCGGGCGGCGATATTTCTGAGCCTGTGTCACAGGCGACGCTGCGGATCGTTAAGGTCTTCTGGTGCCTGTCGGCGAGCCTGGCACATGAACGGCACTTCCCGGCCATCGACTGGCTGCAGAGCTATTCCCTTTATGTGGACCGGCTTACGCCATGGTACGAGAACAACGTGGATCCGGAATTTCCTGTCCTGCGTTCACGTGCCCTGCGGCTGCTGCAGGAGGAGGCCGAGCTCAGCGAGATCGTGCAGCTGGTCGGTGTCGACGCTCTCTCTTTGGAAGACCGGGTCAAGCTGGACGCCTGCAAGGCGCTGCGCGAGGACTATCTGCATCAGAATGCGTTCCATGATATTGATACCTATTCATCGATGAACAAGCAGTATAAGCTGCTGAAACTGATCCTCCTTTATTTCGATCTGGCCACCGAGGCTGTGGGGCGCGGTGCTTCCTTTGCCAAGCTGGAGGTCTTGCCGATGAAGGAACGTATCGGACGCTTCAAGTATATTGAAGAGGAGGCTGTCCATGCTGCCTATGAGGAGATCAGCGGCGAACTCGAGGCCGGCATCAAAGCCCTGATCGCGGAAGGAGAGGAGCAGGATGATTAAGAAAGAATTCAAGAGCATACAGGAAATTGCCGGTCCGCTGATGCTGGTACGCGGTGTGGAAGGCGTTACCTATGATGAGCTGGGGGAAATTCTCCTGCAGAACGGTGAAAAAAGGCTCTGCCGGGTGCTGGAAGTCAATGGGAGCGATGTGCTGGTGCAACTCTTCGATAATTCAGCAGGCATTAACCTGAAGGAGAGTGCGGTGCGGTTCAGCGGGCGCGGAATCCGGCTGCCGGTTTCCGAGGAGATCCTGGGACGTGTCTTCGATGGCATGGGGCGGCCCGCCGACAGCGGGCCCGAGATCATCCCCGAGAAGTTCCTGGACATGAACGGGCTGCCTATGAATCCGGCGGCGCGGGCATACCCGGCAGAGTTCATTCAGACCGGCGTATCCGCCATTGATGGCCTGAACACCCTGGTGCGCGGCCAGAAACTGCCCATCTTTTCAGGATCGGGACTGCCCCATGCAGAGCTGGCGGCACAAATTGCCCGGCAGGCCAAGGTGCTGGATGATGCTTCCAGTTTTGCGGTGGTTTTTGCCGCCATCGGTATAACGTATGAGGAAGCAGATTTCTTTGCTACAGACTTCCGGCGTACAGGTGCGATCGACCGTACGGTCATGTTTATCAATCTGGCCAATGATCCCGCCGTTGAGCGTATCGCTACGCCGCGCATGGCACTGACAGCGGCCGAGTATCTGGCTTTTGAAAAGGATATGCACGTGCTGGTCATCATGACCGACATCACCAATTATGCGGAGGCTCTGCGCGAGGTGTCCGCCGCCCGCAAGGAAGTGCCCGGACGCCGCGGCTATCCGGGGTATCTTTATACGGATCTTGCCACAATGTATGAACGGGCAGGCCGCAAGCGCGGCTGTGAAGGATCCATCACACTGATTCCCATTCTGACGATGCCGGAAAACGATATCACCCATCCGATTCCGGATCTCACCGGCTATATCACAGAGGGGCAGATCATCCTTTCCCGCGATCTCTATCGCAAGGGCATCGAGCCGCCGATCGACGTGCTGCCGTCCTTGTCCCGCCTGAAGGACAAGGGCATCGGTGAGGGCAAGACAAGAGCCGATCATGCCGATACGATGAATCAGCTGTTTGCTGCCTATGCGCGGGGTAAAGAGAGTCTGGAGCTGATGACGATTCTGGGCGAGGCTGCACTCACGGAGACCGATTTGAAATATGCCGGTTTCAGTGAGGAGTTTGAAAGACGCTATGTCTCACAGGGCTATGATACGGATCGCAGTATCGAGGAAACCCTGGATATCGGCTGGGAGCTTCTGCATCTGCTGCCCAGGACGGAACTGAAACGTATTGATGACGGCTTCGTGGAGCAGTATTACGATGCGGCAGAGGATGCGGAGAAAGCAGAGGCCGCAGAGAAGGCAGCGAGTACGGAGAAGTAGGTGAGGCTTTATGGCAGACGAACGACTGAACGTCAATCCGACCAGAATGCAGCTGACGAGGCTCAAGCGCCGCCTTGCAACGGCACGCCGCGGGCACAAGCTGATGAAAGACAAGCGCGATGAGCTGATGAAGAATTTTCTCGAGCTGGCAAAAGAGAACGCCCGTCTCCGCAGCGAAGTGGAGGAAGCGCTGGCCGTCGTGTACAAGGACTTTGAGAAGGCGCGTGCCGTTATGAGCAGCGAGGTCCTGGAGGAATCTCTTATGTACCCCAAACAGGGAGTGAAGCTTTCAGTCAGCCGGCGCAATATTATGAGCGTGAACGTGCCCGTTTTCGACTTCACTGCAGCGGCGGAAGAAAGAGGCAATCTGCTGCCGTATGGATTCGCACGTACCTCCGGCGAGCTGGACGGTGCCATGGCGGCTGTTACCGCTGTCTTCCCCGATCTTCTTGAACTGGCTGCACGGGAGAAAGAAACCCAGCTTCTGGCTGCTGAGCTGGAGAAAACCCGCCGCCGTGTCAATGCGCTGGAATATGTTATGATCCCGCGGCTGGAGAACACCATTCGCTATATCCAGATGAAGCTGGATGAAAACGAACGTGGCAGTCAGACCCGTCTGATGAAGGTCAAGGATATGGTTCTCAACGATGCTCACAGTTATGCCGAGCGTCTGAGGGAAGGAGAAGATGTAATCGGACGCTGATAAGATGCTGATATGATGAGGATGATCCACGAATGCCCCCGCAAGGGGGTTTTGTGGTATACTGGGTTACAGTTTATGATTTGTCAGGATACTGTGATCCTGTGCGCAGGTCAAATACAGAAGCCACAGCGCATGTGCGCGTGACGGCTTTTTAGTAGTTTATGGGGAGGAGAATCATTTCATGGCGAACGATATTATTTTGACGGGGGATCGTCCCACAGGGCGCCTCCACCTCGGGCACTATGTGGGATCGCTCAAACGTCGGGTGGAGCTGCAGGAGTCGGGAGAATATGATCAGATCAACATTCTTATTGCAGATGATCAGGCGCTGACGGATAATGCTGACAACCCGGGGAAGATCCGTGATAACATCATTAACGTGGTGCTGGATTATCTGTCGGCGGGTATCGACCCTGAGAAGACTACGATTTGTGTACAGTCGGCTCTGCCGGCGCTGCACGCGCTGACCTTTTACTATCTCAATCTGGTTACAACGGCGCGGCTGTCACGCAATCCAACCGTCAAATCGGAAATCCAGATGCGCGGTTTCGCGAACGAAGGGCTGCCGACCGGATTTTTCACCTATCCGGTATCGCAGGCAGCGGATATCACAGCGTTCAATGCAACGGTTGTGCCGGTGGGCGAAGACCAGCTGCCGATGATTGAACAGACGCGTGAGATCGTCGAGAAATTCAACAAGACGTATGGCGAGACACTGGTGCTGCCGAAGGCGGTAATCCCCGAAAATGAAATTCAGCGGCGCCTGCCGGGTGTGGACGGCAAAGCGAAGATGAGCAAGTCCCTCGGGAACTGCATCTATCTGTCGGATACGCCCAAGACGGTGAAAAAGCAGGTCAACGGCAAGATGTTTACCGATTCCACACATCTTCGGATCGAGGATCCGGGGCATACGGAAGGCAATGTTGTCTTTGCTTATCTTGATGCTTTCTGCAGGGATGATTATTTTGCGGAATATCTCCCTGATTACGCGAATCTGGAGGAAATGAAAGAGCATTACCGGCGCGGGGGCTTGGGTGACGGCACCTGCAAGAAATTCCTCATCAACGTCCTGGAGGAAACGCTGCGCCCGATCCGGGCGGAACGCGCCAAGTGGGAAGCGGATATCGCGAGCGTTTATGACATCCTTCTGGAAGGCACATCGAAGGCAAAGGAAATCACCAATGAAACGCTGGGCAGGGTGCGGAAGGCCATGCGCATCGATTACTTTGAAGACCGCTCGATCATTGGCGAGTGGGAGAAGCTGCTGAAGGAAGCAAAACAGTAGCGGCAAATGCAATGGAGGTGCGCATGAGCAAGTATGATCCTCTCTGGCGCTATATTCAGGTTAACTGCGGTCCGCATGAAATCATCACCTTTGACAAGGCAGAGGAAGTCAGCGATGTCAAGATTGACAGTTCCTTCCAATACCACAGGAAGGAACTTATCGACTATGGTTTCAAAGTGGTACGCTATTCCCTGAAGCACAGAACGATGGAAATCGAGATGCTGTAGACCGTGCCGGTATCTTTCTCGGCGCCGATGTTCAGCAGCGTGGTCCCCGGGGGAATGTCCCTTGGGGAAGAAGAATGCGCTGCGGGGGGGAGTCAGGGCGTTTGCAATCACGGATAGAATAGGATATACTGGCACTGCATATTGTATTGAATTTGTTAGGAGGCAAAAATGGCTTGTTTTTTGATATCTGCGGCAGAGGCTGCAGCTGCGCAGGCTGTGAAAAAGGCAGAAGAGAAAAAAGAAGGTGCTGAAAAGTCAGAAACGGCGGTTTCACTGGGACTGCCATTGAGTGTAAAGCTGGCGTGGCTTAGGAATATGCTGCTTGGCGGTGCTGTTTTACTGCTGTTTGAGCATATCTGGCACGGGGAGATCGTTCCCTGGTTCCCTTTTTTGACGGCGATGCAAAGTCCCGGCGATGCATCGGCCATGCTGCATGAGATGGCCACGATCGGCGTGGGCATGGCGGTCCTGGTCACAGCGGTCTGGTTTGTTGTCTGCAAGGTGGCGGATTCTCTTCTCTCCAGGCAGAGAAATAAGGGCGGCGCAGCGTTATGACCCTGCTGCTTACGGTATTTGCAGCTGTCATTGCGACGATTGTATGGTATAGGGCACTGCCGGAGGATACCTATAAGCTGATCATGCTTGTGGTCATGTTCTGGGCGGCTTCCCTGATGTGGCTCGTGGATGCAATCTTTGAATATGCGAAGCTGCATGCAGCCTATTTCACACCGGCTCCGGCGGAAATGCTGAATGACGCATTCCTTGGCCTGTCGGTTATCGCCCTGGCGCTGGTGATCTGGATCGTGCGTGTGCTTATTTCCGATCCCAGAAAGGTTCTTGCCAAGGCAATCCATAAAGCGGTGCTGCGGAAGACAGAGAAGGAAAAGTAGACGGTACAGCTGCCAGGCTGCCGCTCTGCGGATGGAGCAGGCAGCGTGATCAGCCCGGCATTTCGCTGAACGGCAGAAAGAAAAAAGAGAACACAGGCGGTGTGTTCTCTTTTTGTGTGAACTGATTTT
The DNA here is from genome assembly GCA_900315555.1 of uncultured Eubacteriales bacterium. GTDB lineage: Bacteria > Bacillota > Clostridia > Peptostreptococcales > Anaerovoracaceae > RUG100. Next base: position 23,566 of record OMZN01000076.1, on the reverse strand, counting down.
CTCCTGCCGGCTTTCTCTCCCGCCTGCTTACTCCTGCCTGCGTGATGCCTTCCTGATCAAGCAGAGTGATGCAGGGTGATGCGCAGCGTTGTTCTCTTCTACAGCATATCATCCATGTCGTAGATGCCGGGCTTTTGTTTGATGAGGAATTTTGCTGCCGTGATGGCACCGTCGGCGAAGAGAGCACGATCCTGCGCGTGGTGCTGGATGGTGATGCTTTGATTTTCGGTGGCAAGAATCACGGTATGATCGCCGACGACGTTGCCCATGCGCAGCGAGGAAATGCCGATCTCCTGCGGTGTGCGTTTGTGTTCGCCGGCGCGCCCGAGGACGTATTCCGCCTCGGGGCGTACTTTCTTGATTTCATCAGCCAGCATCAGGGCGGTGCCGCTGGGCGCATCCAGCTTTCTGTTGTGGTGTGCCTCAACGATTTCGATGTCGCAGCCTTCCATGATCTGCGCAGCTTCCCGCGCAAGGCGGCGGAGCAGCGCGATGCCAACCGACATGTTGCCGGATTGGAAGACAGCGATGGATTTAGCGGCCTGTTCAACCGTCTTCTGTTCCTCTTCCGTGATCCCGGTAGTGCACAGTACGACCGGAAGATGCTTTTTTTCGGCGTATGCCATCAGGGACGGACAGCAGCTGTGGTGAGAAAAGTCAATGATCACATCGGCTGGCTGCGTGATCTCGTCCAGTGATTTCAAAATGGTTCGCCCGTCGGCTTCGACGGTACCGCCGAAAGGATCGACGGCGTCCGCCAGTTCCATGGCGTCGTGTTCTATGAGCAGGCGGCACAGGATCTGTCCCATGTGACCGCCGGCACCGTGTACAATGGCCTTGATTGACATAGTTGTTTCCTCCCTTGTGTTTCTTCGTTTGATTATAGCAGAAAGCCTGTCGGCTTGCCAGGGCCCCGGGTGCCCGGAAGATCTTCTGATGGTTGACTATTTCGCTTTATGAATGCTTTATGAAAAATGAAATAGATTGTATTGGTGCCGAAGTTTCTCTTACTGTCTCTTGCAAGCTGCCGTCCTGATGCATAGAATATGATGTGGTCATAAAAATGAGGGAAAGAGGGAGTCGATTGAGCAACAAAAAAAGCAGGACAGGACGTGGAAATGAAATCGATATGCTACGGGGATCTCTGTGGGATAAGATCCTGGTGTATTCTCTGCCGCTGGCTGCCACGGGTATTCTGCAGCAGCTTTTTAATGCGGCGGACGTGGCTGTGGTCGGCCGGTTTACCGGCAGTCTGGGGGAAGCCTGCATGGCGGCGGTCGGTGCCTGCAGCCCCATCGTCGGCCTGGTGCTGAACTTTTTTGTGGGTATTTCTCTTGGCAGCAATGTGGTCATTGCCAATGCGATCGGACGACGCGACTTTGATCAGGTGCACCGGGCGGTGCATACCTCGGTGCTGATCTCTCTGATCGGCGGTGTGCTCATTGCCATTGCCGGAGAACTGCTGGCGAAGGAAATCCTGATGATGATGCATGTTCCTGTGGAGGTGCTGCCGATGGCGGTGGACTATCTGCGGATCTTTTTCCTGGGTATGCCGGTTATCCTCCTGTATAATTTTGAGGCTGCTATTTATCGCGGTGTGGGGGATACCAGGACGCCGCTGATTGCCCTGGTCATTTCCGGCGTACTCAATGTGATTCTGAACTTATTCTTCGTCATCGTTCTCGGCATGACGGTGGATGGCGTGGCGACGGCAACGGTGCTCTCCAACATCATCAGCGCGGTTATGATGTTCATTCTGCTGTGCCGCTCGGATGCGGAAATCAGAATCCGCAGGCAGGAGATGCGGATCGATCGCGGTGCTCTGGGAAGAATCATGCGTATCGGTCTGCCCTCGGGCATTCAGATGGCGGTATTTGCAGTGGCCAATGTGATTATTCAGGCGGCGATCAACAGTCTTGGCACCGTGGTGATGGCAGCTTCCAGTGCGGCGCTCAATATCGAGATCATTGCTTATTATGTTCTCAATTCTTTCAGCCAGGCCTGTACCACATTCGTCGGGCAGAATAACGGCGCCGGCAATCTGGCGCGCTGCAAGCGGACCATGCTGATCTGCATCGGTGAGGATGCCATTGCGCTGGGTATTTCGGTGGGCGTGATTCTGCTCCTGGGGCATCAGATCCTATCACTGTTCAACGGGAATGCGCAGGTGATCTCGGTGGGATACCAGAGGCTGGTGATCATCTTCTCCGCCTATATCTTCAGCATGCTGTATGAGATTATGTCCGGCTATCTGCGGGGTTTCGGCATCTCTGTGCTTCCGGCCATTCTGACCGTGATCGGGGTCTGCGGCGTGCGGATCACCTGGATCTACACGGTCTTTCCGGTGCATCATACCTTCCGGACAATCATGATGGCCTATCCGGCCAGTCTGTTCGCGACAGCGGTGCTGATCTTCCTTGCCGTGCTGATTCGGCGTCCGGCTAAGGTGAGGACGGAACGATCGCCGTCACATGCGTGATGCGGAAGCATCGCTGTCGGGCAATGCTTAGAAAGGAACCCTCCTGGTATCTCCCTTGTTATCGGGGAATTGATCGTGCACGCCGAAACAAGTATAATGGGCACGTATAGATGAAACAAGGAGGACCCCTATGAAAGACGAAACAAAATGCCTGCATGCCGGCTATACGCCCGGCAATGCAGAGCCCCGCGTTGTGCCTATCGTGCAGAGTACGACGTATACGTATGATTCCACCCAAGAGGTGGCAGCGGTTTTTGATGATCCGACGAAGTCCATTATCTATTCTCGGTTTGCCAACCCGACTGTGATGGCGGTCGAGGAGAAGATCGCAGCGCTGGAGGGCGGCGTCGGTGCTATGTGTACCTCCTCGGGGCAGGCGGCCAATCTGCTGGCGGTGCTGAATCTGTGTGATGCCGGTGACAGCATTATTTCAACGCCGGAGATATACGGCGGAACCATCAATCTGTTCACGCATACGCTGCGCAAGCTGGGCATTGAGTGCATTTATGTAGACAAGAATGAGACGGCCGAAGAGATCGGCAGGAAATTCAAACCCAATACGCGGCTGGTTTTCGGAGAGACCATTGCCAACCCTGCACTGGACGTCTTTGATATCGAAAAGTTTGCGGCCATTGCGCATGAGCACGGTGTGCCGCTGATTGTGGATAACACCTTTGCCACACCGATTCTCTGCCGCCCCTTTGACTTTGGCGCTGATATTGTAACCCACTCGACGACAAAGTATATGGATGGTCATGCGGTACAGGGCGGCGGTGTCATTGTGGACAGCGGCAGGTTTGACTGGACAAACGGCAAGTTCCCGGGGCTGACCGAACCGGATGTCACCTACCACGGGATTTCCTATACGGAGAAGTATGGTGAGGCTGCCTATATCATCAAAGCAAGGATGCAGCTGATGCGCGACTTTGGATGCTATCCGGCAGCGCATTCGGCCTTCCTTTTGAATCTCGGACTGGAGACGCTGGCGGTGCGGATGCCGAAATACTGCGAAAATGCCGAGAAAGTGGCAGCGTATCTGCAGGGCCGCAAGGAAGTGGAAAGCGTCAAATATCCCGGTCTGCCCGGCGATGAAAATTATCAGCTTGCACAGAAGTATCTCAAGGGAAGCAGCGGGGTGATCTCTTTCGTCATCAAAGGCGGACGGGAGAAGGCTATGCAATGGATGAATGCGTTGGAGCTGGCCTCCAATGAGGTGCATGTGGCCGATATCAGAACCTGTGTTCTGCATCCGGCCAGTGAGACCCATCGTCAGCTTTCCGATGAAGAGCTGAAGGCAGCCGGCATCGACGGCGGCATGGTGCGGCTTTCTGTCGGCCTGGAAAACGTCGAGGATATTCTTGAGGATCTGGAGAAGGGATTTGCGGCATTGTAATTAGGTGTGTGCCGCAGGAAACCGCACGGCAGTCGGACAGAAAAGAAAATAAACAGGTCAGAGCCCGCTGTTATCAGCGGGCTCTGGTTTTTGAAATGCTGTATTTGCGAAGCAGCCTGGAGGCCTTGGTTTGGGTAATGCCCAGTGCCTCGGCTACTTTGTAGGAACTGGGATGCTCTTTGTATGCACGGGTGAGCAGCTCTTTTTCAAAGGCGGCAACAGCCGTATCGAAATCGGTTTCTGCGGCGACAATAATGGGTGCGTCTTCTGCCGGCTCCTGGGTTTCTGCGGTGTTGTGCAGCGGCGGGATATCTTCCGACGTGATGGTATCGCTGCCTGTGGTCAGCACGATTCTTTCAATCACATACTGCAGCTCGCGGATATTGCCCGGCCAGTCGTAGTCTTTCAGGGCACTGACAGCCGTCGCTGTGATGGAACGGTGGGTGCCGAATTTGGCGTTGTACTTCTGCAGGAAAAAGTGGATCAGCGGTTCCATTGCATCCGGACGCTCCCGCAGGGGAGGCAGGAAAAGCTCGATGACGCGTAAACGATAATACAGATCTTCACGGAATTTGTGCTCTGCGACATGCTGCTTCAGATTCTCGTTGGTGGCGGCGATGATGCGGACATCAACGGTCTTGCTCTTCAAGGCACCAACGGGTGTATAGGTTTTTTCCTGGATCAGATGCAGTAACTTGGACTGCAGCGGATAGGGAAGCAGACCGATTTCATCCAGAAAAAGCGTTCCGTTGGCTGCCAGCTCGACCTGCCCGGGTTTTCCTTTTTTGCTGGCACTGGTAAATGCACCGGAAGCATAGCCGAAAAGTTCGGATTCGATTAGATTTTCGGGAATCGCACCACAGTTGATGGTGATGAAAGGCTTCGATGCACGGTTGCTGCTGTGGTGGATATGCTTTGCCAGTACGGATTTCCCTGTGCCGGTTTCTCCCTGGATCAAAATAGTGGAATCAAAGTAGGCGGTCCGCTGAATGGTTAGGTTGATATCCTGCATGGCAGCATCACTGAGGATTAACTCTTCGGAAGGGGCCGCCGCCATGCCGTCTCCTTCTTTGTCACCGGGGGCGGTCAGGATCTCCTCTGCGCAGGCCTTGATTCTGCCTGCCTGATCATGAAGAGGTACGGCATAGACCGTCATGCCGGCTTTCTTCCGCTTGATCTTCCGGCCCTGGAGGAAGCAGTCCGCATGGCAGGAGACGTCCCGGTAGGCTGCCGGAAGATCAGAAAACAGGGTGCCGACAGCCGATGCAGACAGCGAAAAACAGGACGCAAAGGCCTCGTTGTGGTAAAGAACTGCCCCGCTGGTGCTGAGAACACAGACAGGCTCCATAAGCTCATTGAGAATATGTTCGTAGAACTGATCTTCCATAGCCGTTTTCATTTAAAACAAAATCATCTATAATAAAACATTATAGCACGAAACGATAACTTTCACATGGAGAATGCAAGAGGCGGAAGACAGATGGATTTGTATACAAAGCTTGATCTGGACAAGGATGCGATGATTCGGGAAACGCAGCGTTTGATCCGCATGAAAAGCGTGCAGGAAGAACCGGCAGGGGATATGCCCTTTGGAAAAGCTGTTGACGAGGCACTGGATTATGTACTGGATATCGCCCGGAAGATGGGCTTTACGGTAAAAAAAATCAACGGTTACTGCGGCTATGCAGAGTACGGTGAGGGAGAGACCTACATCGGCGTCATGGGACACGTGGATGTCAACAAAGAGGACGCAGACAACTGGAAACACGATCCTTATGGAGGCACGGTCGTTAACGGGAAAATTTACGGTGCAGCCGCAGTGGACAAAGGTGCCTTGATTGCTGCACTTTATGCGCTTCGCGCCGTAAAAGAAAATGCAGGCCGGCTGAAAAGGAAGGTACGATTAATCGTAGGAACGGATGAAAGAAGACTGTACCGGGATATGGCCTCTTACCTGAAGCATGAAAACCCGCCAATTGCAGGGTTTACTATTGATGGTCATTTTCCTGTTACGTATGCGGAAAAATCACTTGCCATGTTTGCCTTTGACATGCAGGTGCCGCAGGAAGGGGAAGAGTATATTCGGACGCTCCACGGCGGCAAACTGGATAATCTGGTGCCGGGATACTGCCGCGCCGTGGTGGTGACCAAGCGAAAGAACGAGATCGTGCAGGCGCTGGAAGAGTATGCGGAAGTCAACCGGCGTGACATCAATGTCAAAATGCTGGAAGATGGGCTGCTGATCGAGGCTTTCGGAAGAGAACGTCACTGTGCCGCATTGGAGAAGGGCATCAACAGTATTGCCATTATGCTGGATTTCCTCAGCTATATTGACCTGGGCACAGGGCCCTGCCGAAAGGCCTGTGACTTTCTCAATGAAAAAATCGGTATGGATATTTATGGTGAAAATCTCGGCATTGCTTATGAAGATGACTTCTCCGGGAAAACGACCGTTAATCTGGGAACCATGGACATTGAAGACGGCTGGCTCGAGGTGGCGCTGGATTGCCGTTATCCCACCAGCTGTAATTATATCGGCGCGATTGAGACGATCAATCAGCTGTTCGAGGAAGCGGGATTCAGAAAGGTCAGCTGCAATTACTGGCCTCCCACATATTTTCCCAGGAATCACTTCCTGATTCATGCGCTTTTGGAATCCTATAGAGAGGTGACCGGGGATGAAAGCGAGCCGGTAAGCGGCAGCAGTGCCAGCTATGCCAAAGCGATGCCTAATGTGGCTGCTTTCGGAGCCCATTTTCCCGGTGAGGGGATCATCTGGGATCAGACCGATGAATATATAGAGATTGATTCTCTTGTAAAGACGGCGAAAATATATGCGAGGTCAATTTATCAGTTATGCACCGCTCTTTAAAGTTAAAAACGACTTTAATACGCAATGCACTAAGCATCCAAGTTAAAACTAACTTAGATGATCTCACGTTTTAATTTGAAAACGACTTAAAACACAGACTGAACAAGTGAAAATACACTGCGGAATGGAAAAAATGATCACCGAAAGGCATCCTGCTCTTAATGAGTACATGCTGTGGATCCCATGATGGCAGGCTGCAGGCGCTTTCGAAGCGCAGTGAATGCAGCTTGCTTTTTATTATGGCACAGTTTTTGCTTCTGTATATGGCTGTACTGTTTATTCTGGTTAGACTAGGAGGTCAAAATGAAGAACACAGCTGTGAAAAAAAGGCGGAAAAGAATACAGCTGAAAACGCCTAATTCCTATGTCATCATTATGGCAATTATTGTGTTTGTAGCGATTCTGTCCTGGATCATTCCGGGCGGTGCCTACGATTATGTCGATCCTCATGCGGAAAAGCTGGAACCGATTGCCGGAACATTCCATCATGTGGCGTCGAATCCGCAGAATCTTTGGGATATCTTAATGGCGCCTATCAAAGGCTTCATGCAGTCCACGGACATTATCCTGTACTGTCTGGTAATCGGCGGATACCTTGCCATTGTAAAGAATTCCGGCGCCTTTGACGCGGCGATCGGCGAGACAATGAAAAAACTGAAGGGAAGAGAATTCCTGCTGATCCCCATTCTGATGCTGATCTTCTCCCTGGCGGGCGCTATGTTCGGTATCGAAGAGGAAACGCTGCCCTTCTTTCCTGTTCTGATCCCTGTCTTCATTGCTGCCGGGTATGACTCCATGGTGGGTCTTTCGGTCATCAAGATCGGCGCGGCGCTGGGTGTCATGGGATCGGTAGCCAATCCTTTCGCCGTTGCGATCGCCAGCAAATTCGCGGGCATATCGATGGGTGACGGCATCGGTATTCGCCTAGTGCTGCTTGCGATCTATATTCCGGCCGGCGTGATCTTTACGATGCATTACGCCAACAAGATCAAAAAGGACCCGACAAAATCCTTGGTATATCATCAGCGTGAAGAGCAGAGGAAATTCTTCCTTAAAGACGATAACTACGATGTGGAGAAGCTTCCGGAATTCACTGTGAAGCGGAAGCTTATTATGGGCGTTTTTCTTGCCTCTTTCCTGGTTATGATCTGGGGTGTCCTGCCGTGGAGCGATCTGGGCATCACCATCTGGCCCACCATGGGATGGTGGTTCAGCGAGCTGACGGCGGTGTTCCTTGCTGCCAGTATCATTGTCGGCATCATTGACAAAGTGAAACCGGGCAAATTTATGGATTTGTTCATTGGCGGTGCAGCGGAGCTGTTGAGCGTGGCAATCATCATCGGTGTTGCACGCGGTGTATCCATCGTCATGTCAGATGCTTCCATCACCGATACCATTCTGCACTACTGCGAAACGGCGGTTGCCAATATGTCTTCCGGTCTCTTTGCAGGTATTAACTACATCGTGTTCCTCGTACTGTCGTTCTTTATTCCTTCTAGTTCCGGACTGGCGACATTATCGATGAGTATCATGGCACCTCTGGCGGATTTTGCCGGTGTCGGCAGAGAAATTGTCATCATTGCCTACCAGTCGGCCAATGCCATGATTTCCCTGATAGCGCCGACATGCGGTCTCTTGATGGGTGTCCTGGCCATGACCAAAACATCCTTTGGAACATGGATTAAATTCGTGTGGAAACTGCTGCTGTTTGCAGGGATTGCGACGGTCGTTGTCCTTGTCGTGGCATGTATGGTGCTCTACTAGGGAAGAAAGGCGGACATGAAGAAAATGGAAAGAATACTTGAACATATTGAACCGCAGGAAGTTTTTTCTTACTTTGAGGATTTGACGAGGATTCCCCGCCAGTCGGGGAATGAAAAAGAAGTATCTGACTATCTGCTTGTTTTTGCCAAGCAGCATGGCCTGGCATGTGAACGGGATAAAGCAAACAACGTTCTGATTCGAAAACCGGCATCTACCGGGTATGAGACGCATCCTGGGCTGATTCTGCAGGCGCATATGGATATGGTCTGCGAAAAAAAGGACGACGTGGTGTTTGATTTTTCAAAAGATCCCATCCGCTTTTCGGTTGACGGCGACAAGATCATAGCCCGCGATACGACGCTGGGCGCTGATGACGGCATCGGCCTTGCTCTTTGCCTGGCTGTGCTGGCGGATCCGGATTTGCAGCACCCTCCGCTTGAATTTGTTGCCACCACCGATGAGGAAGTCGGCATGCTGGGGATTGAAAGCTTTGATTTTTCGAAATTGCAGGGATCACGAGTCCTGAATCTGGACAGTGATGATGAGGGCGTTCTGATTGTCGGCTGCGCCGGCGGCCCGGTCGTGCGTGTGGAACTGCCGATCCGAAGACAGGCTGCCGATCCGGCCAAGACCTATTACAGACTTTCCGTGCAGGGCCTGCTGGGCGGGCATTCAGGGGAGGATATCCATAGGAACCGGGCCAATGCGAATAAGCTGCTTGCACGGTTTCTGCTGGAGCTCGGCAGTGTGCTTTCATTTGACTTGGCAGAAGTAAAAGGAGGCGTGCAGTACAATGCGATTCCCCGCTATGCGGAAGCGATTGTGGGTATCGCACCGGAGGATGAAAAAACACTTTATGCCGAGGCGGAACAGTTCAGCAGGATTTTCCTTGAAGAATACAGTCTAAGCGATCCCGGAGTCAATGTGCTGTGCGAGACGGCGGATAGCCCGCAGACAACGCTGTGTGAGGAAGCCAAGATGACGGTGCTGGAATATATGGATCTTACGCAGACCGGTATCCTGCGCATGGATGTGCATTATCCTCAGTTTGTAGAAAGCTCTGTGAGCCTTGGCGTTGTCAGAACGGAAGCGGAGCGGGCGGTGATGATTGTCATGACAAGAAGCTCAAGAGAAAGCCAGTATGAGATGATGTACAAGAAAATTGTACGTTTGACGGAATTGTATCACGGCACGTATTCCGTGATGTCCAATTGTCCGGCATGGGAATTTGATGTCCGTTCGGAAATGGTCAGCATCTATAAAAAAGTATACCATAGCTTATTCGGAAAGGCTCCTTCGCTGATGATCCTCCATGCAGGCATTGAGGTCAGTGAGTTCGCAAGAAACATGGACCGGCCGATGGATATGATTTCCACCGGTCCGGATGTGCGGTGCCTGCATTCGCCGGGAGAATATGTGACCATCTCATCAACCCAGAAGGTGTGGACCTGCTTAAAGAAATTTATTGCGGCACTTTAATACAATACGCGGCGGCGTTCTGTCTGGCAGGGAAGGAGCGCCGCCTCGCCGTCCCCGCGCATGACATCCTGAAGTTCTCTGCTGCTTTTGGGCGGCGGCTGCGGTCCGGCGGCTTGACAGGATTCGTTTTCCGGATCTCCTTTCTGTCATCCTGTGAAAAATGTGGTATAATAAGCGCGGTAAAATATGGAAGGGGGAGCGCGCTGATGAAGAAGAAAGATCACCTGGTAAGAAGGTACCTGGTCTTTTTTTGTGGTCTTTTTTTCGTTTCGTTCGGTATTGCCTTTGTGACGAAAGCACAGCTTGGGACATCTGCCATTTCATCGATTCCCTATACACTGTATCTGATTACCGGGATGCTTTCGATGGGCGGCTGGACGATCCTGTTCAACTATCTGCTGGTGGCGGGCCAGGTTATCATTCTCAAGGGCAAGGTCAACTGGATTGAAATTTTCCTGCAGCTGGGCGTCACGCTTGTCTTTGGATACTGCATTGACTTCGGCATGTGGATCCTGAGTGATATGGATCCGGTACGGTACTGGGGAAAAATCCTGGCGCTGCTCATCGGATGCCTCATTCTGGCGTTCGGTGCCTATCTGGAAATGGTAGGGGATGTCGTCATGCTGCCTGGTGATGGGTTTTCTCTTGTCGTCGCCAGGGTCAGCGGCGTAGGGTTCGGCCGTGTCCGGCTGATCTCGGATTCTGTGATGACGGGGGCAGCCGCCGTCCTCTGTCTTGTCTTTCTCCATGCACTGACCGGGGTGCGCGAGGGCACCGTAATTGCAGCGCTGCTGGTAGGAAATATCATCAGTATTTATACGAGGCTCCTGCAGCCGGTGGCGGACAGGATTCTGCCAAAGGCGCCAGGCGTCCCCTACCGCGGCAGACGCTGAGCTGTTTCGGGACAATCCTCAATAGCCCATTGAAAAAAACGGGCGCATTCTGTAAAATAGAATTGATGCATTCCGGACATGCGGATGCTTAAGGAATCATACATTTTGAGTGATAAAACGAGGTTTGAAAATGGCTGAAATTAATTTGAACAAGTATGGTATCACTGGTGCGACAGAGATTGTGCACAATCCCAGCTATGAAGCTCTGTTTGAGGAAGAGACCAAACCCGGCCTCACCGGATATGATGTGGGGCAGGTCAGTGAGCTGGGTGCCGTCAATGTCATGACGGGTGTATACACCGGACGTTCTCCCAAGGATAAATTTATCGTGATGGATGAGAAATCCAAGGATACCGTATGGTGGACCACCGATGACTATCCCAATGACAATCACCCTGCTTCCAAGGAAACCTGGGATGCCGTGAAGAAGATCGCTGTCGATGAGCTGTGCGGCAAGCGTCTGTTTGTCGTTGATGCATTCTGCGGTGCCAACAAGGATACGCGCATGGCGATCCGCTTTATCATGGAGGTTGCCTGGCAGGCGCACTTTGTAAAGAACATGTTCATTCAGCCTACGGCCGAGGAATTGGAAAACTTTGAGCCGGACTTCGTGGTCTATAATGCCAGCAAGGCCAAGGTGGAAAATTACAAGGAGCTGGGGCTCAATTCGGAGACCGCAGTCGTCTTCAACCTGACCGATCGTGAGCAGGTGATCATCAACACCTGGTACGGCGGCGAAATGAAGAAGGGTATGTTCTCCATGATGAATTACTATCTGCCGCTGAAGGGCATTGCTTCCATGCACTGCTCGGCCAATACCGATCTGGACGGCAAAAATACAGCCATCTTCTTCGGGCTTTCCGGTACCGGCAAGACAACGCTTTCCACAGATCCCAAGCGCTTGCTGATCGGCGATGATGAGCACGGCTGGGATGATGACGGTGTCTTCAACTTCGAGGGCGGATGCTATGCCAAGGTCATCAACCTGGACAAGGATGCCGAGCCTGATATCTACAATGCCATTAAGAGAAATGCGCTGCTGGAGAATGTAACGCTGGACAAGGATGGCAAAATCGACTTTGCCGATAAGAGTGTGACGGAGAACACCCGTGTTTCCTATCCGATCACGCATATCAAGAATATCGTGCGTCCGATTTCTGCGGCGCCGGCGGCGAACAACGTCATCTTCCTTTCTGCTGATGCCTTTGGTGTTCTTCCTCCGGTATCCATCCTGACACCGGAGCAGACCCAGTACTATTTCCTGTCAGGCTTCACTGCCAAGCTGGCTGGAACTGAGCGCGGCATCACCGAGCCTACGCCGACTTTCTCGGCATGCTTCGGTCAGGCCTTCCTGGAACTGCATCCGACCAAGTATGCAGAGGAACTGGTCAAGAGGATGGAAAAGAGCGGTGCCAAGGCATACCTTGTCAACACGGGATGGAACGGCACCGGCAAGCGTATTTCGATCAAGGATACGCGCGGGATCATCGATGCTATTCTGAATGGTGCCATTAACAAGGCCCCCACCAAGAAGATCCCCTTCTTCAATTTCGAAGTGCCCACCCAGCTGGAGGGCGTGGACACCGGCATTCTGGATCCCCGCGATACCTATGCGGACGGCACGGAATGGGATGCCAAGGCGAAGGATCTGGCCGGCAGATTCATCAAGAACTTTGACAAGTACACCACCAATGCAGCCGGCAAGGCGCTGGTGGCGGCGGGCCCGCAGCTTTAAAAAAACTGTTTTTAACCATCGGGTGCAGAATTCCTGCACCCGATTTTTGCAATATGCGGTGCAGGATCTGTTCATTCGGTCATTGAAGTCTTCGGCTCGGTGCGGGTCGGAAGTGACAGCATAGCATGTTAGAGAAGCGGCAGGCGGCAGAAGCGCTGTGACAGGTGACAGGAGCGCTGCGGCAGGCGGCGGACGATGTGTGCAGAGGTGGAGTGATGCAAGATCCGATCAAGCAGGCCGGCGATCCGGCCAAGTTCAACAAATTTATTCACAGGTTGCAGATCAGAATATCCCTGAACCGGCCGCGGTTCATTCTGTATTCCATTCTTCGGATTCTGGTTTTTGCAGTTATGATTTTCAGCTTTGTCAAAGGTGAGTATGAGAATGCCGCTTTGTGTGTTTTGGCGCTGTTGCTTTTCCTTCTGCCGTCCCTGGCGGAGGAATCCCTCCGCATTCAGATTCCGGCTCCCTTCGAAATGATCATCTACCTGTTCATTTACGGCTCCTGTGTTCTTGGGGAAATTCAGGAATTCTATATTCTGATTCCCGGATGGGATACGCTGCTGCATACGATGAACGGCTTTCTTTGTGCGGCGGTTGGCTTTTCCATGGTGGATCTGCTGAACCAAAAAAGCAGCCGGGTCAATCTTTCGCCGGCCTACGTAACCATTGCGGCCTTCTGCTTCTCCGTGACGATCGGTGTGCTGTGGGAGTTCATTGAATTCTCAATGGACTGGACATATGGCATGAATATGCAGAAGAACACCATTCTGCATTCTCTGGTACTGGCAGGCGGCGAACTGCCGGGAAGCAGCGGTACGGTGGCGATTCGCCATATCGTCAAAACGGTGCTTGTTGATGGCAGCGGCAGGGAGTATGTGGTGGCAGGCTATCCGGATATGGGTCTGGTGGACACCATGAAGGACTTGTTCGTAAACCTGCTGGGTGCCGTCGGCTTCAGCCTGCTGGGTTACCAATACATCTACCGCAGGGAAAGCGGCGACAGCAATATCGCTTCTCTTCTGATCTGGCGCCGGATCTCGAAGGAAGAACAGCGGGAACTGGAAGAGAAAGTAACAGAAAAGGAAGGATCGACGCTGCTTGAGATGGAAGCGCGGACGGTGAAGCATCTTGTTCGCCGGAACACGCCGCGCGTGCGAAGTTTTGATAAAAAGCAGGAAAGGGAGAAGCTGCGTGCCGATGCGGTTGTGACGGCCTGGATTGCTGTTGCGGTGGCGGTGGCGGAGCTGTTTATGCTGTTCCCCATGGGAATCAGGATTTTTGATATTGTACTTTTGATCTCGCTGTTTGCTATGATTGCCGGGCTGATATGGTTCCTGTTCGGAAGACGCAAGCGGATCGGCTTGAATATCTGGACGAGTGCCTGTATTGTCACCTCGGCTGTCACTGTGCTGGAGTGGCCGAATGTGCCGCCGGAAAACAGTGCCCAGATGATGATGCTGATCCTGAGCATCGCAGCAGATATTATTCTGCCTGTCCTGCTTTGGGCCTTTTCCAGGAAACTGATGGCCAGCCGGGGCGGACAGAGCGCCGAAAGAGGAAAGGCAGAAAAAAAGAAGGCGCGGTCACGGTAAGCAGCAGGCGCACGGAAGAAGGTGAAAAATGGGAGAAATGCACATTTGCAGAGGCCGTGCTATGCGATATACTGCGAAGAAGATATGAATGAGCTTGGGATAGGCTCTGCAGCCGTCAGCCTGGCTGGGATGTGGAAGACAAAGGAGGTAAATGATGTTTGAGTGTGGATTTATTTATGTGGCGCCCGGACTGGATCCGAAAAAGCAGAGGGCGGAGATTCCCTCACAGGATATCAACATGACCGTGATTGGGTGCGCTAATTATGATCAGGCCGAGGAAGCGGCCAGGGAATTGGTCGAAAAAGGCTGCACGGCAGTGGAGCTTTGTGCCGGCTTCGGTATGGAGGGCGTGGCCCGGATCAAAAAGGCCTGCGGTCCTTCGATTGCGGTGGGCGCTGTGCGGTTCGACTACCATCCTGCCTTTGAATTCCAGAGTGGAGATGCGCTGTTCAAGTAAATCAATGAGGCATCCGAACAAAAACTTTGTTATTTATCGAACAATAACAAGATGATTTATTGCACAATGATTTTTTGAAAATCCTGGAAAAATCGCTCGAGATACATATCCTGAGCGATTTTTTTGTGCTTCAAAACTGAATGAATATAAAATATAAAAGGAATGATAACAAATTATTAACAAATCGTGTTCTTTACGAGGCTTTGCGGCAGAGGGACTGATGCGGGTTCAAGACAATTGAGATAAAACAGGCCCGCAATGGTTTAAAATAAGGAATCAAAGTATTCTGAATTTTCAACATTCAAAATAGGAATTGTTAAATTATTGACAAATATAGAGCAAACAAGTAGAATTATGTAAAATCCAATTATGAGTTATTGGAGATGTCTGCAAAGGCAGACAGGCAAGAGATCTACTACAACAGAAAGGAGCTTTAGATGACAAGGAAATTGATGATCGATTCTGTTGAATCGCTGCAGGTTGCACTGCCCGAGATTCGGAAAGCGGAAGCGGAATTTGCCAAATTTTCTCAGGAACAGGTCGATGCGATCTGCGAAGCTGCAGCCATGGCTGCCAGCAAAATGAGAATTCCTCTGGCGAAGATGGCTTGCGAAGAGACCGGCTACGGCGTCGTGGTTGATAAAGTAACCAAGAACCAGTATGCTTCCGAGCATGTGTGGAATTATATGCGCCATGCAAAGACCTGCGATGTCATCGAGGAGAATCCTGCTTATGGATCGAAGAAGGTCGCCAGCCCGAAGGGCGTTCTGGCGCTGATCGTTCCGACGACAAATCCGACATCGACGACGATCTTCAAGATTCTGATCTGCTTGAAGACAAGAAATGCCATGATTATTTCTCCACACCCCAAGGCGGTCAGATGCACACTGGCAGCTGCCCAGATCATGAAGGAAGCGGCCGAGGCAGCGGGTCTGCCGGAGAATATCATCAACTGGGTGGAAAAGCCTTCTCTTGACATCTCCGATGTCCTGATGAAGAGTGTCGACATGATCATCGCTACCGGCGGTGAGGGCATGGTGCATGCGGCGAACGCCTCCGGTACCCCGGCTATCGGCGTCGGCCCCGGCAACTGCAACGTGGTCATTGACGAGAGCGCTGATCTGCGCATGGCCGTGGAATCCATTGTTCACTCCAAGACGTTTGACAATGGCATGATCTGTGCGGCAGAGCAGCATCTGACCGTTCTTGACAGTATCTATGACGAAGTCAAGGCGCTGCTGCAGGATGCCAGATGCTACTTCCTTGACAAGGAGCAGGCACAGAAGGTCGCTGCTGTATTCTTCAACCCCAGAACGCACGGTGTACAGCCGCAGGCGGTAGGACAGTCAGCAGTTCATCTGGCAGAAATGGCCGGTATTACGGTACCGCCGGAGACCAAGGTGCTGATTGCCGAAACCGCGGAAACCTCCCATGATAACCCGTGGGCCTGCGAGAAGCTGAGCACCCTTCTGGGCATGTACAGAGCCAAGGATCTGGATACGGCGTTTGACATCTGTGAAAAGCTGGTCTTTGAAGGCGGCCCGGGACATTCGGCCTGCTTGTATATCGATCCTACCGAGGAAGTCAAGATCGAAGAGTTCGGCAAACGCATGAAGGCCGGCCGTATTATCATCAACACGCCGACATCCTTCGGCGGTATCGGTGATCTGTACAACTTCGACATTGCGCCGTCCCTCACGCTGGGACCGGGCTCCTGGGGTCATTCCGCTTACTGCGGTAACACCAACTTCGAGCAGCTGCTCAACATCAAAAAGATCGTTAACAGGAAGGAAAATATGCTCTGGCTGCAGCTTCCCAAGAAGGTCTATCACAAGCAGGGCTGCACGCCGGTGGCGATTCGCGAACTTAAGGAAGTCTATGACTTCAAGAGAGCTTTCATCGTGACGGATGCCAACTTGTACCAGATCGGAGCCTGCGATGCCATTATCGGACAGCTGAAGGATATGGGCATCGAGACCGCAGAGTTCTTTGATATTCGTGTGGATCCGCAGATCCAGGATGCGATGAAGGGCCTTCCGAAGATGCATAACTTCGAGCCGGATGTGATCATTGCCATCGGCGGCGGATCAGCCATCGACACGGCGAAGATTATGTGGATCATGTACGAGCATCCGGAAGAAAAGTTCCTGGATATGGCGACGACGTTCATCGATATCCGCAAGAGGGTACGCTTCTTCCCGCAGATGGGCGAGAAGGCCAAGCTGGTCTGCGTGCCCACCACAGCAGGTACCGGTTCGGAGATGACGCCGTTTACCATCATCTCTGACGGCAACACCGGCATGAAGTGGCCGCTGATCGGCTATGAAATGATGCCTGAGATGGCAATCGTCGATGCCGACAATATGATGAAGCTGCCGCCCAGAGCGACGCAGGCCTCCGGCTACGACGTACTGACGCATGCGGTAGAGGCTTATGTTTCCACCTATGCGACTGATTACACTGACGGCTTTGCCAAGACGGCCACAGAGCTGGTATTCCAGTATCAGGCTGCTGCCTACAAGTCAGCGTTCAAGGGGGCCAAACCCAATCCGGTTGCCAGACAGAAGATGGCAGATGCCTCTGCACTGGCTGGCATCAGCTTTGCCAATGCCTTCCTGGGAATCAACCACTCTCTGTCCCACAAGCTGGGCGGATGGTTCCATATTCCGCACGGCACGGCCAACGCGCTGTTATTCCCCTACGTGTGCCGTTTCAACGCACAGAAGCATCCGTTCCACATGGGTACCTTCTCCCAGTACAAGTATCCTCAGGCATTTGAGAGATACGTCGAGCTGGGCGAGCTGATTGGCGTAAAGGGCAGGACGGATGAGGAAACCTTCGAAAACTGGATCAAGGCTGCTGAGGATCTGAAGAAAGCAACCGACATTCCGGAAACTGTTTTGGATTGGCTGCTTGAGGCACATCCTGAGAAGACCAAAGAGCAGTTTGAAAAGGAATTCCTGGAGGCAGTTGACGCCATGTCCGAGTGGGCATTCCACGATGCCTGCACCGGTGCAAACCCGGTCTATCCGACGATCTCCGAGCTGAAGGCGCTGTACCTGCGTTCCTTCTACGGCAACAAGGTCTTCGAAGAAAAGTACGGCGATGTTCTCAGTGTGGATGTGGATCTGCCGGTCGACAGACATGCAGATTATCCGAACGGCCCGGTTGAATTGATCGGCCTGGACAAGGTAGGCGGATTCAAATAGAGGCAGACGGGAGATGATTCGATGAATCGGTTGAGAGTACCTAAAAAGATATACTTCAAAAGAGGCTCGATGCCCGTCGCGCTGCGAGAGCTCTCCGAGATCTACGGATGCAGGAAAGCCCTCCTCGTCTCCGATGCCAATCTGTACAAGCTGAGGATCATACGCCCTGTAGAGGAGTATCTCAAACGGCAGGGGATCCGCACAGCGGAATACTTCGATCTTTCGGAGGATCCGACTTTCGACGATGCCATGAGGGGACTTGCGAAGATGCAGAATTTCCAGCCGGATGTCATCATTGGCGTCGGCGGAGGGTCTGTCATGAGCATGGCCAAGATCATGTGGCTGCTCCATGAGAATCCGGATATTGATCTTGAAAAGATGGCAGAGGAACACAGTGTTCTTCCGGAAGAGGAGTCGGGTGTCCCGCTTACGGGGAAAAAGGCAATGCTGGTTCTGGCGGCGACGACCACCGGAACCGGCGTAGAGTGCTCGCCTTTTGCCGCCGCCAAGGATGCGGCAGGGAAGAAGCGCCTGATCGCCAGCTATGATCTGCTTCCGGAAATGGCTATTGTAGATGCCGACTACACAGGCAATATGTCGGACAAGTTGACGAGAGCGTGCGGCAGGAATACCTTTGTACGCGCGGTGGATGCCTGCCTGACAGAGAATGCCTCTGATTATACCAGGGGATTTGCCGGTGATGCCGTGCGGCTGGTTTTGGAGAATCTGCCCCGTGCCATTAAGCCGGGTGCGGAGGGCGCCGATGCCAAGGAGAAGATGGCAACAGCCTCTGTGCTGGCCGGTATGGCCGTAGCTAATTCGATGCGGTCTGTCGATCCGGATATGAATGCCAAGGAAAGGATCAACGCATGCCTTGATATCTCGACAGCGGAAAAGCGGGACATTCTCGCCGGAATCGCCCGTTTTGCCGGTTACACCGGCACGAATGAAGAGGCTCTGTCTGCATGGATCAGAGCGGTAGACATCATCGAGATCATGTAGTAGATCTGTGCTGAAGTGGGAAATGACCTCTCGCTGCATAGCGGGAGGTCGTTTCTCTTTTTGTAAAGTGCAGGTCTTGTGACGTGCAGGTTCTGTGAAGTGCGGACTGCCGGGTTTGACAGGCGCTGCAGCCCGGTCGGAACAGCCTGCTGAGGTGGTCAGTTCCGTGCACCGAAAGCAGGACAAAAACGGGCGCCTGTGGTATGATCGGGCTATGGCGGAACGAAGAAGACTGACAAGGGACAGAGAATTCTATAGACGCTTTGTGAAGCTGGGATCAGCATTGATTCTGGAGCAGATTGCCGTGCTGTGTGTGAACCTGCTGGACAATGTGATGATTGGCCACTATGCGGAGGCGTCGCTTGCGGGGATTGCTGCAGTCAATCAGGTACAGTTTGTTTTTCAATGTCTGATTTATGGCGTCAGCAGCAGTGTGCTTGCCCTGGCCAGCCAATACCGGGGAAAAGGTCAAAATGATCCGGTGAAAGCGATTCTGGCATCTGCCATGCGTATGGCACTGCTGGTGGCGGTAGTATTTTTTATCATTGCGGCATGCTTTCCGACACAGCTGATGCGGTGTTTCACCTCGGATGAAGCTGTGATAGCAGAGGGAACAGCTTATCTGAAGATTATCAAGTATACGTATCTGTTCTTTGCTGTTTCGAATTGTCTCCTGGGCGCGATGCGGGTTGTGGAGACGATCATGATATCAATCTATGTTTCCTTTCTTTCTCTCGGCATTAATTTCTTCCTTGACTTCACACTGATTTACGGTCGTTTCGGTGCGCCGCGGATGGGAGTGCAGGGTGCTGCTGTCGGTACGCTTGCGGCACGTAGTATCGAGTTGCTGATTGTTGCAGTCTATGTTTTCAGGGTGGATCGAAAGCTGCAGCTTTGCGGCAGGGATTTCCTGCGGCGGGACCGCCTGCTTGCGCGGGACTATCTTGCAGCCGGTACACCGATTATGATCAGTCAATTCCTCTGGGGATTTTCCAACGCCCTGCAGAATGTGATCCTGGGGCAGATGTCCAGCCGGGCACTGGCGGCCTATTCTGCGAGCACGGTGCTCTATCAGCTGTTGAAGGTGGCGGCGCAGGGCGGTGCCAGCGCAGCGGTGCTTTTGGTCGGGCAGGCCGTGGGGCAGCGGGATCGAAACAGGGTGGAGGAGTATGCCGGGACGCTGCAGGTCCTCTTCCTTGCCATGGGCATATGCCTCGGTGCCATTTATTTTCTGGTTAAGGGTCCGCTCCTGAGCCTTTACACCCTGGCGCCGGATACCTATCGGCTGGCATCGCAGTTCATGACGCTGCAGAGCTTGGTGATCATCGGCATGACCTATCAGATGCCCACCATCACCGGGATTATCCGGGGCGGTGGAGACACCAGGTTTCAATTGGTGCTGGATCTGGTCAGCATCTGGGGTATCGTTCTGCCTGTCAGCGCCTGTGGCGCATTCATTTTTCACTGGCCGCCGCTCCTTATCGCTTTCTGCCTGAACATGGATCAGTTCTTTAAATGCATCCCTGCCTGGATCAAGGTCAATAAAGGAACCTGGATCCGTGTTCTGACAAGGTAAAGTTGATAACCGGGGATGCACACGCCGTATGCGCTACGGGCCGATGATGCAAAAGAAAATTCGAACAATTATAAATTCTGTGCTTGAAAACAAAAGAATGGGATATATATTCAGTACGTTAATCCCGACATGAATCGAAGGATTCATCAAGGAGGAGGTCAGACATGAAATTTTATGAAACGAAAATCAGAGAGATTAGGAAAGAAACGAGTGATACCTATAGCTTTATTATGGATGTTCCCGAAGGTTTTGTCTGGAAAGCCGGACAGCATGTGCTCTGGAAGCTCAAGGGATATCAGGTTGATGCAGAGGATCGTGATACGAGAGTGTTCACGATTGCATCGGCGCCGCAGGATGGCTTTCTGATGTTTACTACCAGGATCGCCGATCCGCATACAAGCTTTAAGGAAATCCTGCTTCATCAGATTAAGCCGGGTGATCCTTTTGAGGTGGCGACGCCGCTTGGAAATTTTGCATTCGAAGTAGAGAGCTATGACAGCACCCTGGTAATTGCCGGCGGGATCGGCATTACGCCGATTCGTTCACTGCTGCGTGACTACATGGAACATGCAAAGGCCGGTCACAAGATCCAGGTTCTTTATTCGGATGACCGGGGCGAGTTCGCCTATGAGCCTTTCTGGAAGGATGTGCAGGCTGCTCTGCCGGATCTGGAGCTGCATCTGCTGAAGGACAGAGACCGCTTCATGGACATGACCGATGCCTTTGCCAAAGCCAACGGAAACAAGGCAGCTTATCTGGTTGCCGGTTCTCCCGGCATGAATACTGCCTTTACGGAACGCCTGCAGGGACTGGGTGTCGCTGCAGATAACATTAAGACGGATGTGTTTGTAGGGTACTGAGCATAGGAAGAGCACTTGTTAAAGGCTCGACCGTTATCTTGACAGATAGGATTCTGCCGGTTGCGCGAATCGATAAAAAGGACTTGCAGTCAAGGCTGCAGGTTCTTTTTTTTATGAGAAATATTTTCCCTACTTTTACAATGATGGGGAATTGAGGCATTAATTACTCTATATTCTGTTGTGACATACATAGTTAAAGAGAATGGAATGAGAGCAGTGGATACATGCACAGAAACAACGAAGGGGATCACAACGGACGATGCAGTCTATAATTGGATCAGGGGCTTACTTGGAGTCTATATATCCGATAAGGATTTTTATGACGCATGCAAGAAAAGGTTCCGTACAAGCATTTCACCGGCAGCATTTCACAAGCTGGTGCGCCGGGTAGAGAAGCAAGAGGAGGCTGGAAATGGAGACGATACGGAAGGATGACATTGTCCCTGATCTGTACGATCAGATGATGAAAAGGTTTCGCTCATCCGTCGCCATGGATCCGTGGGTCAAGGCGTTCAGTAAGAGACTGAAAGCAGGAAAAGCCACGCAGGAAGAAGCACAGAACTATGCCGGGAGGATCGGCAAGCATGCTGCCAGCGCGCTCAGCTCGTCGCTGAGGGCTGAAAATCTTCCGGACGGGCGGATCTACTGGAATATTGCAAAACGTACGATTGAACCGCTTCTCCGGGAGGCCACGGAGATGGTCAATGACGCGATGGTAAGCATTATCGAAGCAGAACATAAGAAAAAGCGAATCGGAATGAAGCCGATCCGGGCAGGGTTCAATCAGGATCGGTGTGATGCGATTATGAACCGCACTGTGAATTTATCGTTTGAAGCAGAGGATGTGAATGCGTAATCAGAAGAAAATTGAAGAGGTGATCACACGGTCTGTGGAGAATACGGTAAGGAGCGTAGTGGATGACTTTGTGAATGCAAACGTAAAGTCTGAGATATCGGCCGGGATGCGTCCGCGTATCGTAAGATCGTCAGATGGCAAGTGCTGCACATGGTGCAGCAGTATGGCCGGAGAATATTATGCGAACGAGGCTCCGAAAGATATCTATCGCCGCCATGATAACTGCAATTGCACAGTGACGTACATTTCAGACAAAGGTTATCAGGACGCACACACAAAGAAGTGGATTGATCAGCGGGAGCTGGAAGCCAGAAGGGAACGGATATTAGCAGATAGAAAACATAGACATTCACAAGAGAAAAAGTTGCAAACGGGAGGGAAAGAAAGGGAAGTTCAGAGTTATGTAGCAACTGGTGGTAAGAACTACAAGCCTTATGATATTGATAATCCCAAAGATGTTAAGGCCGCATCTACATATAGGAAAATCAGCCGAACAAATGATATAGACTTGATAGCAAAGAACACTGGGTTCACGCATAATGAGATACGTCAAATTAAAAGGCATATATTCTTTGATAAGCATAAGAAATATGACGGAGAGTATGGAATGCTTGACCCAGACTACGATATGGCCGTAGCATGGAAACGATTACAGCAAGGACGCCCGAAAGAACGGGACATATTGCTATTGAAGCATGAACTTTTTGAAAGTCAGATGGAAAAGAGATATAATCTAACTGTAGCAGAGGCACATGCGATGGCAACAAAAAAATATGATTGGCAGTCAAGACTTGAATCAGAGGTTGGAACACGAGGTGAACCAGATGGTTTATTGTGATTACATTGAAAATACAAAAAAGACTGTAACCTATTCGTACGGTCAAACTATTGATGATATGACCGGCGAGGTGGAATATAATTTTGAGAATGATGTGTTGAAAATAAAAAAAAGCCCAGTGAAATACAAAGTTATTAGTAGACACTTAGAAAGCGTACTCAAAAAACATAGACGTGAGTTTATTAATGGAGAATTTAAAAAAAAGATAGCTTATGAAGCATAAAAGGCACCGGTCACAGCGGTGCCTTTTTCGTAGGAGGAATGATGAAATACAGAAAGAAACCAGTTGTTATTGAAGCGTACCAGACAGACAAACCGATGGATATTGAAACGCTGGAAGGCACGATGCACGCCAGCCCGGGAGATTACATCATTACAGGGGTGAACGGGGAGCAGTACCCGTGCAAGCCGGATATTTTTGAGAAGACATACGAACCAATTAGATAACCTCACAATAACCTCACAATAACCTAACAATGGATTGTGAGGTTTTGTCATGAAGAGGTAAAAATGGATAAAACAGAAGACGGCCGGATTACAGGTTTTTTAATTAACTTC
>OMZN01000065.1 GCA_900315555.1 uncultured Eubacteriales bacterium | reverse complement strand
GCTGATCGTCATGCTGCTTGGCGACTACGTGCTTTTCGGCGCCTGCTTTGTGCTGAGTATCATTGCGGTCTATGAATTCTTCCGCGGTTTTCATGCGATGGATGTAAAACCGAGCTATCCCATCGCGGTAGCCAGCGCCATCGGTCTGTATGCGATAGAATTCCTGCATCTGGGGCAGAAATGGTATATGCTCTGGCTCTTCCTTTCGGTGCTGGCGTGCATGCTCTATCTGTTCCGCATCAACGAGCGCAGACTGGAGGATGCGATGGCGACGCTGATCGGCATCGTCTACATCATCTTCTTCATGTTCCATGTGACCATGGTAGACAGAACCGGCAATACAGGCATCCTGGTCTGGCTGGTCATCTTCGGCGCCTTCGGTACAGATGTATTCGCCTACTTCTGCGGTGTGGCCTTCGGCAAACACAAGCTCTGCCCCAATATCAGTCCCAAGAAGACCATCGAGGGATCGATCGGCGGCATCCTCGGCAGTGTGCTTGTCTGCGGTCTGTTCGGCTTGTTCTTCGCCAAGCCCTGGCTCGTTCACTGCCTGATTCTGGGTGTGCTCTGCGGCGTCTTCTCGCAGTTCGGCGACCTGACCGCCAGCATATTCAAGCGCAAGATGGGCATCAAGGACTATGGGAATCTGATTCCCGGCCATGGCGGTATCCTGGATCGCTTTGACAGCGTACTTTTTACCGGGCCTTTGATCTACTACTACATTGTGCTGGTCATGCACTGAGCTGTGTCAGCCTGCAAGAAGAGCCGTGTGTTGAAAGAATGTCTGTGGCATGTTGGGGATGAAAGGAGAACAGTGAGGAAGCATCAATGAAAAAAATTTGTCTGTTGGGAAGTACGGGCTCCATTGGCACCCAGTGCCTGGATGTCTGCAGCGGTCACCCGGAGGAATACCGGGTGACTTGTCTTGCCTGCGGCACCAATATCGAAAAACTGGAGCAGCAGATTCTGGATCATCGCCCCGAGGCGGTGGTGGTACGCCGTGAGGAGGATGCGCGAAAGCTTGCAGAGGATCATCCGGATGTGGATGTTTCCTACGGTGAGCAGGCTTACCGGGAGGCTGCGGCGCAGGACTGCGATCTTGTGGTGAATGCCATGAGCGGCATTGCAGGACTTGCCCCCACCTATGCTGCGCTTTCTGCCGGCAACGATGTGGCGCTTGCCAATAAGGAGACGCTCGTGGCAGGCGGCGGCATCATCATGGATACCGCGCGCGACCATGGTGCACGGATCTTTCCGGTGGACAGCGAGCACTGTGCCATCTTTCAGTGCCTGGAGGGCAGGGACAAAAGCGAGGTCGACAAGCTGATCCTGACGGGCAGCGGCGGTCCTTTCCGCAACTATTCCTATGAGGCTATGGAGCGGGTTACGCTGGAACAGGCGCTGCATCATCCCAACTGGGAAATGGGACCGAAGATCACTGTTGATTCCGCGACGATGATGAATAAGGGACTGGAATTTATCGAGGCCATGTGGCTTTTTGATCAGTCACCGGACAATATCAGGATTGTAATCCATCCGCAGAGCATTGTGCACTCCATGGTGCAGTTCTGCGATGGCAGCGTGATAGCACAGATGGGACCGGTTGACATGCGGATTCCCATTGCTCTGGCACTCTCCTGGCCGCGGCGGCTGGAGAACGGTTTTGAGAAACTTGATTTTGAACACAGGTTGAATCTTACCTTTGACAGGCCGGATTTTGAAAAGTTCCGCTGCCTGAAGCTGGCTCTTGAGACGGCCAGAATGGGCGGAAGCTATCCGATTGTGCTCAATGCCGCCAATGAGGTGTTAGTTTCACTTTTCCTCTCGGGCAGACTGATGTTCAATCAAATCTCAAGAAATCTGGAGGATGTGGTGGCGCGCCACCGCGGCGAATCTTTCCATGATATCGAGGAAATCCTGGCCATCGACCGCGAGGCCAGAGAGGAGACCATGGCTGTTGCAGGAGTAGCAAAATGACGATTATCTATGCGATCCTGATGTTCTGTGTCCTGATCTTCATCCATGAGTTCGGGCACTTCATCGCCGCTAAGAAATGCGGTATTCGGGTCAATGAGTTTGCGCTGGGTATGGGGCCTGCCCTGATCAAGAAACAGAGGGGTGAAACCACCTACTCGCTGCGCGCCTTTCCGATCGGCGGCTTTTGTGCCATGGAAGGTGAAGATGAGGATTCTGAAGATCCCAGGGCATTCAATCACAAAAAGCCGTGGCAGAAAGCCATCGTCGTGTGCGCCGGCGCTGCCATGAATGTCATCCTTGCCATCATTTTGATGTGCATTGTTTCCTATACCATCGGTGTGGCGAGCACGACGGTTGATTCGTTCGTCAAGGGCAGCCATGCGGCCGCTGACGGCATGCGGGCCGGCGACAAGATCACGGCTATCGATGGTACGGCGATCCGTGCATGGGACGATGTGAGCAAGGCACTGGACAACAAAAAAAAGAATGAAACGGTTGCCATCACGGTGGTACGGGACGGCAGAACGCAAACGATCAAGACGCAGCTGATGGAAAACCAGAACAGAGCCATGATCGGCATTTCGCCCAAGATGGTGAAGGATCCCGGCCGCTCCATCATCACCGGCTTTACCAGTACATGGGGACTGACCAAGAGCATGTATGTGATCATCAAGCAGATGGTGACAGGCAAAGTTGCTATGAACCAGATGTCGGGACCAGTGGGTATCGTCTATATGGTCAACAAGTCGGCCAGCCGGGGTTTTGTCTACTTCCTGTACCTGATGGCGCTGATTTCCCTCAACCTGGGCGTTTTCAACATGCTGCCTTTCCCGGCACTGGATGGCGGCAGGCTGGTGTTTATCATCGTGCGTTCCTTCACCGGCAAAGCCATTACGGATGCGGTGGAGAACAGGATCAACTTTGCCGGCCTGATTCTGCTGTTCGGCTTGATGATCTATGTGACCTGGAACGATGTCATCAAATTCATCGTTCCGCATTTCCAATAGGAGAAGGCATTATGACGAAACAAGTGATGGTGGGCGGTGTTCCCATCGGCGGCGGTGCACCGGTTTCGGTGCAGTCGATGACCAATACAGATACACGGGACGTGCAGGCAACGCTTGCTCAGATCAGGCAGCTTGCGGCGGCCGGCTGTGACCTCATCCGTGTGGCGGTGCCGGATCAGGCGGCCGCCGAGGCTGTGGAGGAGATCAAAAAGGACTGCCCCATCCCCCTGATCTGCGATATTCATTTTGATTACCGGCTCGCTATCGCCTGCATCGAGCGCGGAGCGGACAAGATTCGGATTAATCCGGGCAATATCGGCGGTCAGGACAGAGTGCGCGCCGTGGTGCGCGCTGCGCGTGCGCACCATGTTCCCATCCGGGTCGGGGTGAATGCCGGCTCCCTGGAAAAAGCAGTCCTTGCCAGGTACGGCGGGGTCACGCCTGAGGGATTGTGCGAAAGCGCCATGAGTGAGGTGGCGCTTCTTGAGGCGATGGACTTTGAGGATATCGTTGTTTCCTTGAAATCCTCCGACGTGGTGTTGAATACAAAAGCCTGCAGGATGATGCACCAGATGGTCGACTATCCTCTGCATATCGGCGTGACGGAGGCCGGTACGCCGGCTGCCTCGCTGGTCAAATCGGCGGCCGGACTCGGGGCGCTGCTGCTGGAGGGGATCGGCGACACCATGCGCGTATCGATGACCGGCGACCCGCTGCCGGAAGTGCATGCGGCACAGCAGATTCTGGAGGTCTGCGGCAGGCGACGCGCTCCGGTGGAAATCATTTCCTGCCCCACATGCGGGCGCACCCAGGTGGATCTTGTGCGTCTGGTAGAGCAGGTGGAAGCGGCGGTGCGCAGTATCACGCCGTCCCATCCGCTTAAGGTCGCGGTCATGGGCTGTGAGGTCAACGGCCCCGGCGAGGCGGCCGGCGCTGACCTTGGCGTGGCCTGCGGCAAAGGCAGGGGTGTGCTGTTTGCGCACGGCGCCATCCAGAGAACCGTGACGGAGGAGGAGATCGTCCCGGCGCTGGTTGAGATGATCCGCAGCTTTACCTGATACGGTGACGGGATGCGGACGATATTGATAGATCGAAAGGATAAGCAGGATCATGGCAAAGATACAACAACAGGAAGAAATATCCTATGAGATCAAGAAGGCGGAGCTGGTGCGCGGCAGCGAAGAGCTGCGCCTTACTATCGCCGCGTCCAAGGCAGTCTCTTATGAAAGCCTGCAGCGCATCAGCGGCGATCTTACAGAAGCGGTGCCCGGCCTTTCCCGCGTCCGCTTCTCCTTTGATTACCATGAGGCAGCGTGTGACAGGCAGGACCTGCTTTCGTTCCTTCCCTGCATGATCGCTTCCTGTGAGGAAGCCGATGCCTTTTTCACCCACTCTATTCTCCGGGACAAGGTGCAGCTTGATGACGGCTGCGTGACCTTTTTCGCTGTGGGAGAAAAAGTCTCGGACATGCTCAACGACAAGGCGGGAAATCTTTTCAGCGAGATGCTGCATGAAGCCTTTGGCCGTTCCTGCCAGGTCCGTTTTGCCAATGATGAAGAAAGCTACCGCGTAGCTGTCAGTGAAGCTGGCAGGGCCGAACGAACGCCGGCGCCGGTACCGGCCGTCAAGCCCGGCAAGCCGAAGGCAGCCAAGGCGGCTAAGGCGGCACCGTCCGACGGCAGACTTCTCGGGCGGTCTTTTCATGATCCCGCTGTGCCGATGAAGCAGGCAGCAGAAGCTGATGGGTCACTCACCGTGGAGGGCGAAATCTTTCATCTGGAGACTAGGGAGATCAAGAACGGCAAGGTGATCGTCAAGTTCCTCTTTTCTGATGGAACCAACTCTATGTGTGCCAAAAGCTTCGTGCCCGGCGACAAGTGGCAGGCCATCTCTGACCGCCTGCAAAAGGGTGCCTACGTTCGCGTGCGGGGCAGCATGGAATTTGATACCTTCGATAATGCCAATGTACTCATGGTGCGGGATGTGCAGGCAGCTGACAGGCCGGTCCGCATCGATGCGCTGCCCGAAAAGCGGGTCGAACTGCACTGCCACACCAAGATGAGCGACATGGACGGATTGAACGAGGCGGCGGATGTGGTTAAACGTGCCATTGCCTGGGGGCAGCCCGCTGTGGCCATCACCGATCATGGCGTGGTGCAGTCCTTCCCTCTGGCTGCCCGTGCCGCAGCCGGCAAGATCAAAGTGATCTACGGAATGGAAGGCTATCTCTTCGATGATCACGACTGTATGCAAAAGGATGGCACCATCGATTACAAGAAAAAGAAGACCAATCACGTCATCCTTCTGGCCAAAAATAAGACCGGCCTGATGAATCTTTACAAGCTGGTGTCCATTTCCCATATCAAATATTTTTATCGGCGGCCCAGGCTGCCCAAGTCGGTGCTGGCTAAATACAGAGAAGGCCTGATCATCGGCTCAGCCTGCGAGGCAGGGGAAGTTTTCCGCGCCATCACCGGCGGTGCGGACGAGGAAACGATCGAGACCCTGGCTTCTTTCTATGATTACCTCGAGGTGCAGCCGATTGTCAATAATTCGTTTATGATCAACAAGGGAATTGTCTCCACGGAGGAAGACCTGCGTGACCTGAACCGCAGGGTCGTGGCGCTCGGCGAGAAGCTGGGCAAGCCGGTTGTCGCCACCACCGATGCGCACTACGGGCAGGCCAGTGACTACATCTACCGGAATATCCTGATGGCTGGCAAAGGCTTCGATGTGTCCGGCACGGCCGGACAGGGTCTCTTCATGCGGACAACGCAGGAGATGCTGGACGAATTTGCTTACCTGGGAGAAGACAAGGCGCATGAGATCGTCATTGAAAATACCAACGGTATTGCTGATCAGTGCGAGACATTCGAGCCGGTGCCCGATGAAAAATGCCCGCCCAAGATCGAACATGCGGACGAGATCCTGCGCGACACCTGTGAGAAGAATGCCGCCGCCAAGTATGGCGATCCGCTGCCGGCACCGATTCGCGAGCGGCTTGACAAGGAGCTCGATTCGGTTATCAGCAACGGCTATGCCGTCATGTATGTGGCAGCCAAGATGCTGGTAGACAAGTCGATGTCGGACGGCTATCTGGTTGGTTCCCGGGGATCGGTCGGGTCGTCCTTTGCGGCCATGATGGCCGGCATCACCGAGGTTAACCCTCTGCCGCCGCATTATATCTGCCCTCACTGCAAGCATCTTGTCTGGGGTGATGAGAAGGAGTACGACTGCGGCATCGACATGCCGCCCATGACCTGTCCTGAATGCGGCACGCCTATGGAGCAGGACGGCTATGCTATTCCTTTCGAGACATTCCTTGGATTCTACGGCGACAAGGAGCCGGATATCGACTTGAACTTTGCCGGCGAATATCAGGCCAGAGCACACAGGTATGTGGGGGAGATCTTCGGCGAGGAGAATGTCTACAAGGCAGGAACCATCGGCACGATCAAGGACAAGACTGCCTACGGCTATGTGATGAAGTACTTTGAGGAACGCGGGATTCCGGTGAACAAGTTCGAGGCGGAGCGGCTGACGCAACACTGCACGGGGGTCAAGCGGACAACGGGGCAGCATCCGGGCGGCATCATTATCGTGCCAAGAGACCGTTCCATTTACGAGTTCTGTCCGGTGCAGCATCCGGCCAACGATCGGACAACGGACATCGTTACCACGCATTTTGAATACCACAGCATCGACAAGAACCTCCTCAAGCTTGATATTCTGGGACATGAAATTCCCTCCATGATCCGCCATCTGCAGGATATGACCGGCAAGGATCCCCTTAAGGTCCGTCTGAACGATCCCAAGGTGATGAGCATTTTCACCAGCATTGAGGGACTGGATATCAAGGATCCCGACTATCGCTATACGCATGGTACATATGGCATTCCTGAATTCGGCACCAAGTTTGTCCGTCAGATGCTCGATGATACCAAACCAACCAAATTTGCGGATCTGGTCAGGATCTCCGGCTTTTCGCACGGGACGGACGTCTGGCTCAACAATGCCCAGGAATACATCCGCAGCGGACAAGCCACGATGAAGGAGGCCATTTCCACCCGTGATGACATTATGAACTATCTGATTCTCAAAGGCGTACCCAAGGGGGAAGCCTTCCAGATCATGGAGAAAGTCAGAAAGGGCAAGGGCGTTACCGAGGAGCGCATTGCGCTGATGCGCGAGCATGATGTCCCTGACTGGTACATAGAATCCTGTCTGAAGATCAAGTACATGTTCCCGCGGGCGCATGCCGTGGCCTATGTGCTGATGAGTTACCGGATTGCTTACTACAAGGTCTATTACCCGGCGGCATTCTATGCGGTCTATCTGACGAGCAAGATCACGGATTTTAACTGGGATGTGGTTTCGCACGGTGCTGCAGCATGCCTGGAACGGATCAGCGCCATCGAGATGAAAGGCAGGAACGCAACCGACAAGGAAGCAGACGAGGTGACGGTACTGGAGATCTGCTATGAGATGTATGCCAGAGGCTATGATTTCCTTCCGCCGGATCTGGAGCATTCGGAGGCTGTCAACTTCACGGTGCGCGAGGGCAAGGTGCAGGTGCCTCTGTGCGGCCTGGCCGGCGTGGGCGCCACGGCAGGCAAGGCGATAGCCCTCGAGCAGCGGAAGAAGCCCTTTGCCACGGTGGAAGAGCTGCAGACAAGGACACGGGCCAACAAGACGGTGATCGAAGCCTTCCGCCAGGCCGGTTTGCTTGACGGGATGCAGGAGACCGATCAGCTGAGCCTGTTCTAGCGGCTTGCATTTTCCCGCGGGCTGTGCTATGCTCAATACAGTTAGTACGTTATTTCTAAGAGTGGACAGTGCGTCCACTCTTATGTTTTGCGCGAAATCCTGCTTTGCAGCTTTCGTTTTGCAGCGTTCAGCGGAGGGTCTATGACCGGAAAGAAACGCAAGGAGACAGCGCGGGCACTGCTGGAGGAATTCCTGCCGGCCCACGGCTATGAGCTTTACAACATCAAATATGTGAAAGATGCGGGCGACTGGTGCCTGCAGGTCTACATTGACAAGGCGGGGATCCCCGAGGGGGAATACATCGGAACCGCAGACTGCGAGCTGGTCAGCCGCTATCTTTCGGATCGCATGGATGAAGAAGAGGGTGGCGGCGAAAAGTACTATCTGATCGTGTCCTCGCCGGGACTGGACAGAGAGCTCTTCCTCCCCGAGCACTACGAACGCTTCAAGGGAAAGCAGGCGGATCTGAAGCTCTACCAGCCGCTGGACGGCGATAAGGAGATCCACGGTGTCCTGGGCGGCATCGAAGACGGAGCAGTGATCGTCGAGCGCAGTGATAAAGAGACGCTAAAAATACCTCTGGAAAAGATCGCCAAGGCGAATTTGGCGGTGGTGTTCTGAAAAATCGCCGCAGACTGCGGTTCCCCCATGCGGACGGCCGCAGTGCAGCGATTTTGGTAAAGGAGAGAAACTGATGAACGCAGAATTTGTTCAGGCCATTGACATGCTGGAAAAGGAGAAGGGTATCTCCAAGGATGTGATTTTCGAAGCCGTGGAATCCGCCCTGATCTCCGCTTACAAGAAGAACTACGGCACCGACGGCGACATCGAGGTGCGTATTGACCGGCAGACCGGTGAAATGATCGTTGTCACCAAGCTGACGGTGGTGGATCCCGATGAAATTGAGGATGAAGGACGGGAGATCACCCTGGAGGATGCGCAGGACATCGACCCCGAATATGAGATCGGCGATGTTGTGGAGTTCGAGGTTCGTCCTTCCGATTTCGGGCGGATCGCCGCACAGACAGCGAAACAGGTTGTCATTCAGCGTATCCGCGAGGCTGAGCGCGGTGTTGTCTACGATGATTACATCGAACGGGTAGGAGATGTGATCACCGGCAAGGTGCAGCGCAAGAGCGGTGAGACACTCTTTGTCAATCTGGGAAGGACGGAGGGCATCGTGCCTGTCAAGGAGCAGGTGCCCGGTGAGCATTACAACGTCAACGACCGGATCCGCGCTTACGTGATGGATGTCAAGAACTCCACCAAGGGTGCACAGGTCTTCCTCTCAAGATCCCATCCGGGACTGGTCAAGCGGCTGTTTGAGCTGGAAGTGCCTGAAATCGAGGACGGTACCGTGGAGATCAAGAGCATTGCCCGTGAGGCCGGCTCCAGAACCAAGATGGCCGTCTGGACCGAATACGAGGATGTAGATCCCGTCGGCGCCTGTGTCGGTACGCGGGGAAGCCGTGTGCAGAGTGTCGTCGACGAGCTGTCGAATGAGAAGATTGATATTATCGTCTGGAGCGACGATCCTGTGGAGCTGATCAGCAACGCCCTTTCACCTGCCAAGGTGGAGGACGTGCTGCTCAGCGAGGATGAAAATTATGCGCTGGTGATCGTGCCGGACTATCAGCTGTCGCTGGCCATCGGCAAAGCGGGTCAGAACGTCAGACTGGCCGCCAAGGTATCCGGCTGGAAGATCGACATCAAGAGCCACAGCCAGTACTATACCGAAGATGAGGAACTGGCTGACGACGATGTGCTGGACGATGAGGTGCCGGCGGGCGACGAGGTTGAAGAGGCGTACGCTGAAGAAGACGATGTCTATGCAGATGATCTGCCGGAGGAAGACGCTTTCGAGGAAGATCCTCCTGAGGAAGGTTCTGACGAAGAGGCCTATGATGAAGAAGCTGGGACGGAGGCAGAACCGGCCGACGATGAAGCTGCAGAGGATGAGGCGGATCCCGAGGAGCCTTCGGAGGCTGAGGAGATGCCTTCAAATACAGTAGAAGATGCGGCACCGGAGGCATCTTCGGAGTTGCAGGAAGAAGGTGCAGCGGAAGGTGAAGAAGACTAGAGTGAAGAAGGTTCCCATGCGCCGATGCATCGCCTGCATGGAATCCAGACCCAAGGCTGAACTGCTGCGGATCGTGGCCACTGAAGATGGGCTGGTTCGCGATGACACCGGCAAAGCCAAGGGGAGAGGCGTCTATCTTTGCCCGCGCAGGGAATGTCTTGCGCTGGCGCAGAAGAAAAACGTCTTCGCGCGGGCGCTGCGGCGTCCGGTACCCAAGGAGGAAGCTGCAAGGATCCTTGCAGAGATTGCGGGGGAACTGGATGAAAAAGAAGAAGATTGACAGTTATCTGGGCTTTGCCAGGAAGGCGGGCAAGCTTTCCGCCGGCACGGATACGTGCATGAACCTTGGAAAGCAGGGGAAACTCAAATTATTGATCATAACCGAAGATATGGCTGGCGGCAGCGCAGAGAAGCTGGAGAGGATGGCCGCTTCGGAGAAGATACCATATCGTAGATACGGAGAAGCAGACCATATCGCAAGGATGACCGGCTGGCCGGGCAGGGCGGTGTTCGGTGTGACCGAGGATGGCTTCGCATCAGTGATCGCTGAGGCTATCGACGAAGAGCTCCGTAGGGAAAAGGAGGTGCTTGTATGACAACGAAAGACAAAGATGTCCAGGGTCATGAGACCAAGATTGTCAAGGGACCAGCCACGTCCGGCGAGGAAGCGCGTGACAAGGATCCCAAAGTAGTAGTAAAAGCAGCGAAGGTGAAGACTTCGCCCAAGGCAAAGCATGCGGCGGAAAACGCCGGCGACAAGCAGCGCGGAAGGGCCAGATCGGGGCGCAAGCTGCCGGGGAGACCGGTGCCCAAGAGCAAGAGTAGCTCTTCGCATCCTCCTATCGAAAATGCCAAGTCCAAGAAGGAAAGCGCTGCGGATGTAGCCAAGGAAGCTAAAGAGGCCAGGCAGGTCCAAAAAGCTGAGGAGACAGCACCTGCTGCACCGGCTGCGGAAAAGAAGACCGCACCCAAAGAAAAACCTATGCCGCAGGTGAAGATTATTCGCCGTGCTGCCGATGAGGAAAAGGCAGCGGCAGGTGCCGCCGAAAGCAAGCCGAAAGCGGCGCCGGCTGCAGAGAAGAAGCCGGCACCGAAGGCTGCTCCTGCAGGGGAAGCCAGGAGCACGGCATCGTCTGCAGAGAAAAAACCTGCAGCCGCAGCTGAGAAGAAGACAGGGGCACACGCTGAAAAGAAAGCCGCACCCGCTTCCGAGAAGAAGACCGCAGCGGCCGGTGAAAAGAAAGCTGCTTCCAAACCTGTAAGGAAGAAAAATCCGGATATCCGCGGACGCCGTCAGGAGATCAAAATCATTAAGTCGGCCGCAGAGCAAAAGGCGGAAAAGGCCGAGCAGGAGAGGAAGCGCGCACAGAGAGAAAAGCAGGCTGCAGCGGAAAAGAAGACGCGGCGGCATGCCGGCGGCGCAGCGCCTGCCGAGTCTTCGTCGCGGGGCGAGCGGAAGGGCCGCCGGCGCAGCGGTGCAGAGCGTGACAAAGAAAGAAACAGCCACGACAAGTTCTCTTCGATGGAGAGAAAGCAGCAGAACCGCGGGTTCCGCTCTTTGGAAAAGAAGCAGAGAAAGAAGCATGTCAAGCAGAAGGCGGAGCCGGCACCCGAACCGATTGAGGAACAGCTTCCCGCAGGCACCAAGGTCATCAACGTACCGATTACCATTGCCGGCTTCAGCGAGCAGGCAGGCGTCTCTGTTTCGCAGGTGATCATGACCCTGCTGAAGATGGGCATCATTGCCAACCAGAACCAGAACATCGATGAAACGACGGTGGAGATGCTCGGCGAGGAGCTCGGACTTTCCATTGTTATCGGTCAGGTGGAAGAAGAGGAAGAGCTGGAAGAAGAAGGCCTGGATCTGCACGAAGACCGGGAGAAGGATCTCGTTCCAAGACCGCCGATCATCACGGTCATGGGCCATGTAGACCACGGCAAGACATCCCTTTTGGATGCCATCCGCAAGACGAACGTCATCGCTTCCGAGTCCGGCGGCATCACGCAGCATATCGGTGCAAGCGAAGTCGAGATTAACGGACATAAGATCGTCTTCCTGGATACTCCGGGTCATGAAGCTTTCACAGCTATGCGTGCGCGCGGTGCCAATATCACGGACATTGCCGTCCTGGTGGTGGCAGCGGATGACAGCGTCAAGCCGCAGACCGTCGAATCCATTTCGCATGCCAAAGCGGCTAATGTGCCGATCATCGTTGCCATCAACAAGATGGACAAACCCGGCGCCAATCCGGATATCGTCAAGAAGGATCTGGCCGACCACGGCGTCCTGGTGGAAGACTGGGGCGGCGATACGATCTGCGTGCCGGTCTCTGCCAAGACCGGTGAGGGCATCAAGGAGCTGCTGGAGATGATTCTTCTGCAGGCTGAGGTGCTTGAGCTGAAGGCCAACCCGAACCGTCTGGCCATGGGCACCGTCCTTGAGGCACGTCTTGATAAGACCAAGGGCCCTGTGACCTCGCTGCTTGTGACCAACGGTACGCTGAAGGCAGGACAGAGCCTTGTAGCCGGCACATGCCACGGCAAGATCCGTCTGATGACAAACTCCAAGGGTGAAACCATCCGCAAGGCCGAACCGGCCACAGCGGTGGAGGTACTGGGTCTTACCGATGTTCCTGCTGCAGGCGATGACTTCTATGCGGTCAGCAAGGACAAGCAGGCAAGAGAAATTGCCGAACGCAGAAAGGAAAAGCAGAGAGAGGAAGTCATGGCGACGACGTCCAGCACAACGCTGGAGGAGCTCTTCTCCAGTATCAAGGAGGGCGAGGTCAAGGAACTGAATCTGATCATCAAAGCCGATGTATTCGGTTCGGTGGGCGCTATTGTTTCGTCTCTGGAGAAGCTTTCCAACGACGAGGTCAAGGTTAACATCATCCATTCAGGCGTCGGTGCCATCAATGATTCGGACGTGACGCTGGCCAGCACCTCGAGCGCGATCATCATCGGCTTCAACGTGCGGCCCACCGCAGCCGTCAGCAGCAAGGCAGAGCGCGAAAAGGTGCAGATCCGTACCTACCGCGTCATCTACGACATCATCGACGATGTGGAGAACGCGATGAAAGGTATGCTGGATCCGGAATTCAAGGAAGAAGTTCTGGGCGAGTGCGAGGTGCGCAATACCTTCAAGGTGCCCGGCGTCGGCATCATTGCCGGCGGCTATGTGACCAACGGCAAGATCGTCCGCAATGCGGATATCCGGCTGGTACGCGACGGCGTGGTGGTCCATGAGGGCGTCATCTCCTCGCTGAAGCGCTTTAAGGACGATGCGCGCGAAGTGGCGCAGGGCTATGAGTGCGGTATCGGAATCGAAAATTACAACGACCTGAAGGAAGGCGACATCATCGAATGCTTCCATATGGTCGAAGTGGAAAGGAACTAGCCCATGGGCAAAGGGTACAGACAGGGAAGACTGGGGGAGGAGATCCGAAAGATCATCAGCCAGATGCTCCTGCGGGAGCTGAAGGACCCCAGGCTTGCCGGATCGATGATCAGCATCACCGCCTGTGAGGTAACCAGCGACGGCAGCTATGCAACGGTCTATCTGTCGGTGATGCCGTACGGGGAGACTGAACGAGGAAAAGCAGAGGCCGATGTTCTGGCAGGCATGGAGCACAGCAAAGGCCTGATCAGCCATGAGATCGGAAAGAAGATCAAGGTGCGGCACACGCCGGAGCTGATCTTCAAAATTGATCGTTCCATGGAATACGGCCAGCACATGGATGCTCTGATCAAGGAAGTCGTGGACAGGGATGAACATGAAGAATGATACATTCGGTGAGATCGCCGGAGAGATCCGTGCGGCCGGCAGCATCCTGATCATCCCGCATGAGCACATGGACGGTGATGCGGCCGGCAGTGCCGCGGCGCTCTGCCTGGGTCTTCGCAAGCTGGGAAAGCAGGCACAGGTTGTCCTGGAAGACCGGCCGCCGGAAAATCTGGCCTTTCTGACGAAAGGTCTCTGCGTGCCCGTCAGCAAGGTGAAGGAAGCGCCTTCCCTTGCCATCTGCGTGGACTGCAGCGACCTGCATCGCTTCCCCAAGCGGGAGAAGCTGTTCTGCGGTGCCGGAAAAACGATCTGCCTTGATCACCATAAAGCGGAGCAGGGCATCGCTGACCTGAATCATATCGATGATACTGCGGCGGCTTCGGCCGAGCTGGTGTATTTCCTGCTGCGCGAACTCGATGTGGCTTTCGATGAAGCGATGGCTTTGCGTATCTATGCCGGTCTGGCTACGGACACGGGAAATTTTCTGTATTCGAACACGACGGCACAGACGCACGAGATTGCTGCCGCCATGATGCGGACAGGCATGGATTCCAACGAGGTCAATGTCATGATCTATGAATCGGAGTCGTTTGCCAAGATGCGGCTTCATGCTGCCGTGCTGGCAAAAGCTGAATGTTTTGCCGGCGGCATGGGGATTATGGGCATTGTCTCGCAGGAAGACCTTGCCTCCACCGGTGCCAGGATGGAAGACACCGAGGGCATTGTCGCGGCGCTGCGCAGCATCCGCGGCGTAGAGATTGCTGTCCTTTTGAAGGAACAGCAGGGCAAGGTCATCAAAGCCTCGCTGCGTGCCAAGACTTTTGCCGACGTGCAGAAGATCTGTGCGGCCAATCACGGTGGCGGTCATGTGCGGGCCTCCGGGTGCACCATCTACGATACACTGCCCAATGCCCGCCGCCTTCTCCTCGCGGCATGTGAGAAAGAACTGCAGGGATATGAGAGGAATCATTAATATCAACAAGCCCGAGGAATTTACTTCCCATGACGTTGTGGCGATCCTGCGGCGTCTGCTGGGAGAAAAGCGGATCGGGCATACCGGAACACTGGATCCGATGGCGACGGGTGTTCTTGTGGTCTGTGTGGGAAACGCCACGAGGATCATCGAATACCTGGATCATCATGAGAAAGAGTATCGCTGCCGTCTTCGCTTCGGGCTGGAAACGGACACCTATGACGTATGGGGACGGACTGTGAGGACATCGTCCCGCATCCCCTCCGGGCCGGAGATTGAAACGGCGCTCGCGGCTTTCCGCGGTGAGATCGAACAGGTGCCGCCGATGTATGCCGCCATCAAAGTCAAGGGAAAGAAGCTTTATGAGTATGCCCGTGCCGGTCAGTCGGTAGAGGTCAAGAGCCGGAAGGTCAGGATTTCCAGGCTTGTACTGGAAGAGTACGATAAAGGAGAGGCGCAGCTTCTGATTCGCTGCTCCCGCGGCACCTATATCCGCTCTCTCTGCCATGATTTAGGTGAGGCACTGGGTACTTGTGCGGCCATGTCTTCCCTTGTGCGGACGGCCAGCGG
>OMZN01000028.1 GCA_900315555.1 uncultured Eubacteriales bacterium | reverse complement strand
GAACCAGCATGCCTGCTGTACCGGCAGCGATACGCCCGCAAGTCTTTTTTCTTCCCTCACAAGTTCCGAGAGTTCGTTCATAAAATCGGCGGCTACCATCTCGGTCTCCGTCACCATCACACATTGCTCAATGCGGACAGTGCTGCTGTCCGAAAGCCTGTACACCTTCGCCGGCTGGCATCCGCCGCGCATCGCGGCGCGCGAGCAGATGATGAACAGGGTGATGGCATAATCCTTTGCGGAGCGGAGGCTGTCGCGCGTGCCGGGGAGAAATCCTTCATCAAAGGCACTCGTATAGGAAATTTTCCCCTGATAATCCGGGTCTCCTGTCTCGAACATATGGGTGAGTTTCTGTTCGCCCGCCCACATCTGTGCATAATCCTTTTTCCTTGATAAAAGCTCCGGGCAGAATTCTTCCTGCAAAGATTGTCCGATCATTCCGATTTGATCTTCCCTGATTTTTTCATTGTTGAGCGCGAAATGGAGCCAGACCGCCATCGACCGGAGGGCGGACTCCGTCAGCACATGGATACCGGAATAGTGATCGAGAATCAATTTTTTGAGCTGCACCCGGTAATCCTGATTCTTCATTCTCGCGATGAGAACCTGCCGATCCTCATCCCCTGAAATAAAAGGACCCAGCACGACGATTTCCAGAAGTTCGTCTCTGTCCCAGGCAAAGCCGACAATCCAGCGTATACCGAGATGTGTGTCAATTTCGGCCGGAGTTCTTAAGCCCTTTGCCAGATATCTCTTTACCAGCTGATTGAAATCCGCCTTCTCCAGCATGTTCCAGACGGCGGATGTCTTCTTCAGGTGCACATTGCCGTCATACTGCCATACATCCATCGAATACCGGCATCTCATCATCGCAAGAAAGAAATCCAGCCGTTCTTCTCTTGTCATTCGGTGCTCTCCTCTCTGAACCCGGCCCGCGCCCATTCAT
Source organism: uncultured Eubacteriales bacterium (assembly GCA_900315555.1). Lineage (GTDB taxonomy): Bacteria > Bacillota > Clostridia > Peptostreptococcales > Anaerovoracaceae > RUG100. The sequence continues at coordinate 1,561 of OMZN01000028.1, read as the reverse complement.
TTCCATTTTGTGATTTCCCCGCATCCTTCACGAATTTATGAACATGCCTGCAAATCCATGCACCCTGTCCGCGAAAGCATGATGCTAGAATTCATTATGAATTGATTGGGGAAATCCGCAAGTCTTGCGGGTAAATTCGCAAGCCCGATGCTTCCGGCCGGCAGGAAAGTGCGGGAGGATCATGCGGACGGCGTCAACAAATTTATTTAATCAAACAGGGGGATATTATGGGTATTCATCATTCCGTTTCTACCAGTGAAGCAGATGGGGTTCAGTACAGACGCGCTGCGCTCTGGGAAATCATTCTCAGCTCGTGCGGCGCCATCTGCGGCATGTCCATCTACACTTTAATCGGACTTGCCAGCTACAGTGCAAGCATCGGATATGGCATCACCACGACCGTCATCGGTGTCATCCTGATGGGCACGAGAATACTGGACGCCGTCACGGATCCGCTTCTTGCTTTTCTCTATGACCGGGTGAACACAAAATATGGGAAGGTCCGGCTTCTTCTGATCCTCGGATATGCCATCGAAGCGGTGGCGCTGTGGGGAATGTTCACCGTATTCTCCGGCAAGGGCCACGGTATTGCGGCCTTCTGTGCTCTATACGTCATCTATGTGATCGGCTACACCATCAACAACATGACGGCGCAGACCATCGGTCCGCTTCTCACCAATGACCCGAAGCAGCGGCCGATCCTCGGCGTCTGGAACACAGCCTTCAATTATCTTGTACCGACTGTGCTGAGTATTATTCTGAACGTCGTCATCCTCGCAAGGTACGGGACCTACAATCAGGGATTTCTCTCGGCAGCATGCGCGCTTTGCCTGTCACTCGGCCTTGTGGGTACCGTTCTTCAGTGTATCGGTGCCTCTCGTATCGACAAGCCGGAGAACTTCCGCGGCACCACGGCTAAGCAGGAGCATCTCTCAGTCCGCGAAATGATCTCTGTTCTGAAGTACAATCGTCCGCTTCAGTGCTACATTGCCTCCGCTGCATCCGACAAAATTGCCCAGCAGGTCGCTTCACAGTCCATTATCGTCACACTGCTCAGCGGCGTTGTGATCGGCAATATGGGTCTGTCCACGATCCTCAGTGCAATCACTATGCTCCCGTCCATCCTCTTTGCGATCTTTGCGGCTCATTATGCGGGCAAAAACGGTTCCAGGAAAGGGATCGTCCGATGGACCGAGGTCTGTATCGCCATCGCCCTTGTCCTTCTTGTTTTCTTTGCGGTCATCGACCCGAAGAAGATTGCGGTGATGATGAGCATTCCGATGATTCTGTTTGTTGTCTTCACGATCATTCTCAACGGGTCCAAGGTCTGCGTATCTACCTGCAACGCGGCGTTCATGGCTGACATCATTGACTATGAGCTTGACCGCAGCGGCAATTATATCCCGGCTGTTGTCGCCGGCACTTACAGCCTCGTTGACAAGCTGATCTCCTCGGTCAGCTCCGTGATTGCCACCGGCTGCATCGCGCTCGTCGGCTATACCTCGACCGTTCCGCAGCCCGGCGATCCCTGCACGACACCGATTTTCCTGATGGCCATGTT
>OMZN01000049.1 GCA_900315555.1 uncultured Eubacteriales bacterium | reverse complement strand
TGGCATCAACAGTCAAGGTCCATACCTCGTTGGCCTTCTGTACGTCAACGACTTCACCGGCAAAATCATCGGTATAGATCATGCCGTAGTCAGCCACCTGGCCGCCGCTTTCCGCGTAGAAAGGTGTTTGATCGACAATGAGACTGGCCCGCCGGCCTGCTTCAAGAGAAGGCAGGCTGTCTTCCTCATCAAAGATCATCTGCACAATACCGGTGTCCTGCACCTTGTCGTAGCCGGTAAAAGTAGTCGTACCCTCGTAAGCGCCCTGCAGGCTGTTCTTTTTCCAAGCGAAGTCTTTAGCGGCAGCATCTTTTTTCCCGGCAGCCTTCTGACGCGCCATGGCCGCATCAAAGCCTTCCCGATCTACATGCCATCCATGCTCTTCACAGATTTCTTCAGTCATTTCATAGGGGAAACCATAGGTGTCATAGAGCCGGAAGGCAATCTCGCCATCCATCTGGCCGCTGCCGCTGCCATCTGCCAGATACTGATCGATGATGTCCATGCCCTGCTGCAACGTTTCCAGGAACTTTTCTTCCTCATTGGCAAGAATCTTCTGGATGAAGACCCGCTGTTCCTCTAGCTCGGGATAGGCGCCGCCGCATACTTCGATCACCTTTGTTGAAAGGTCGGCAAGGAAAGGATGGTCGATACCCAGCAATCTGCCGTGGCGTACCGCACGGCGGATAATCCGCTTGAGCACATAGCCTCTGCCTTCATTGCCGGGCATAATCATGTCTCCGATCATGAAGACAGCAGAACGAATATGGTCAGTGATGATACGGATGGAAACATCCGTCTTTGCTGCACCGTCCTGATAGGTGACACCGCTGATCCGGCTTACCTCATCGAGAACGTGCTTGATCGTATCAACATCGAAGATGGAATCCGTTCCCTGCATGATGCAGGCAATGCGTTCCAGCCCCATGCCGGTATCGATGTTCTTGTGGGCAAGATCGGTATAGGTGCCGTCGCCCTTATTGTCGAACTGGGTGAATACATGGTTCCAAAACTCAACATACCGGTCACATTCGCAGCCGGGCTTGCAGTCAGGCTTGCCGCAGCCGTATTCCTCGCCGCGGTCAAAATAGATTTCCGAGCAGGGACCGCAGGGGCCGGTGCCGATTTCCCAGAAGTTGTCTTCCTTGCCCAGACGAACGATTCGCTCTTCTGGAAGACCAATGTCATTCTTCCAGATGTTATAGGCCTCATCATCATCCAGATAGACGGTAGCCCAAAGCCTGTCGACCGGCAGATTCAGCACTTTGGTCAGAAATTCCCAGCCCCAGGTCAGCGACTCCTTCTTGAAATAGTCGCCGAACGAAAAGTTGCCCATCATTTCGAAAAAGGTACCGTGACGCGCTGTGTGGCCGACATTCTCCAAATCCGCCGTACGGATGCATTTCTGGCATGTGGTCATGCGGGGTGCGGGAGGTGTCTTCTCCCCGGAGAAAAATGGCTTCAGAGGCGCCATACCCGAATTGATGATGAGCAAGCTCTTATCATGATCAGGAATCAGCGAATAGCTGTTCGCCCGATAGTGACCTTTGGTCTGATAAAAGCTGAGAAAGCGTTCTCTAATCTCATTGAGTCCTAGTTTTTCCATAAGTTTTGTTCATTCCTCCAGATTACTTTCGCATACCGATTTATTTTATCACCTTTGCAGGCTGCAGGCAACACCTGCACTGTGTTGCACGCGGTATCCCACACAGGGTATAATGAGGTCATGGAATACAGAACACTAGGAGAAACCGGCATCCGGGTTTCACGGATCGGCTTTGGCGTTCTCACCGTTGGCGCTACGCAGCTGGCTTTATCGGTGGAAGAAAGCGGCGATCTCATCCGGTATGCCTGGCAGCAGGGCATTAATTTCTTTGATACAGCACAGTACTACAAGACGTATCCCCACCTCGCAGACGGCCTCGCCAAGATCGAGCGGCAGCGCCTTGGTGCAGCAGGCGGCAGAATGTCCTCGCTTCCTGCGCCGGTCATTTGCAGCAAATCGCTGGATCCAACAGCGCAGGGCATGACAACGGCCATTGCGGAAGCGCGCAGCGCGCTCAAGCGGTATACGATCGATATTTTTCTTCTGCACGAGGTACGCCCCGGTGATTTCTCCCTGCGCAGCGGCGCATGGGAAGCGCTCAAGGAGGCCAAGGCAAAGGGATGGGTGCGCACCATCGGAATCTCCACACATCATGTCGATGTGGCAGAGAGCATGCTTGATGTCCCCTCCTGCGATGTGGTTTTCCCTTTGATCAACAAGGAAGGCCTGGGGATTCGCTGCGGCGATGGACCCGGCACGCCTGAGGCCATGGCGGATGTCATCCGGCGGCTTCATGAGGCGGGCAAAGGCATTTTTTCGATGAAGGTCTTCGGTGGCGGCAATCTTACAGGCCGTTACATCGAGTGTCTTGACTATGTCAGCCATCTGCCCGGCGTTGACAGCATGATGATCGGCTTCGGCAGAAAAACAGAGGTGGACGATGCCGCTGCCTACATCGAAGGCAGACTTGCCGACGATTACCAGCCGGATATCAGCCGCAAGAAAATTCATATTGATTCCGGGGACTGCGAAGGCTGCGGCCGCTGCATAAAAAGATGCCCCAACCACGCCATTTTCATGACGCGGCAGGGCATCGCTTCTGTCGATCCACATCGATGCCTTACCTGCGGTTACTGCGCACCGGTCTGCCCCGTGCGTGCCATCCTACTTTTATAACTGCAGGGGCAGCCCTGCCTACAGAAAGCTGCAGATTTCATCTAAAGATTTTGTCGGCTCATGGTATTTGCTGCTGGGATGCGACGCCTCTGTCGGATAGCCCAGCGCAAGCAGACAGCAGAGCTTGATATTTTTCGGAATATGAAACAGCGATCGCACGGTGGAAGGTGAAAATCCTGTAACCCAGCAGGATCCCACACCCAAATCCGCTGCCTCCAGCATCATATGGGTTCCGGCGATACTGGCATCCATCCAGCCGGAGTGAAACCCCTCTTCCATAGGATGCTTCCATTCCGCTTCCTCATCGTACCCGATGAGAATGACGACCGGTGCATTATGCGTGTAGGGCGTTGCCCTGCGTATTTTGCGCAGCGCCTCCTCGCTTCTCAGCACAAACAGCTTTTGCGGCTGTTTATTGCGTGCTGTGGGGGCAAGCTGCGCTGCTGTCAGGATCTTTTGAAGGGTCTCCTCTTCGATCGGCCGTTTCTCGAAATGGCGGACGGAATAGCGCGCCCTTGCAAGTTCCAGGAAGTCCATACTGCTCTCCTTCGGAATTACTTTTCTTCGAAGATGCCCGCACAAATCACAGCGTGCGGCTTATCCTGCCTAAGGCCGTTATACGGGGTCGTTCTCTTCATGGGCTGCCGGATCATCATCGTCTGCGTTGGGATCAAAGCCCTCCAGCCCTTTGTAGGTCTTTCCGGTCTTCTGTGCGTAGTCGTAGATGGCAGATTTGATGGCATGATCTGCAAGAACGCTGCAGTGGAGTTTGATGGCGGGCAGACCACCCAGCTCATCAACAATCATTTTATTGGTGATCTCCAATGCCTCTTCCACGGTTTTGCCAATGATCATATCCGTTGCTACTGAAGAGCTTGCGATGGCACTGCCGCAGCCAAAGGTCTTGAACTTGCAGTCGGTGATCACATCGTTATCGTCCACGCTGATTGTCATCTTCATCATATCGCCGCAGACAGGGCTTCCGTAGATTCCCTCACCATCAGGGTTCTCAATCTCACCGACGTTGTGCGGATTCATGAAGTGATCCATTACCTTGTCATTGTACATTGCCATAATTTTACCAACCTTTCTCGCTGCTGACTGCCGAGATCTTTCTCAGTTTTGCTACGATTTCCTTTAATTCGTCCACAACATAATCTACATCTTCCATCGTCGTCGGGTCACCGAAGGTGAAACGCACCGATCCATGGATCATTTCCACCGGCACACCCAGCGCTGTAAGCACGTGGGACGGTGTCAGCGAGGCACTGCTGCAGGCAGAACCTGTGGAAACGGATATGCCCTTCTGGTTGAGCAGAAGAAGGATCGATTCGCCTTCGATGTAGTCGAAGGTGATATTGGCGTTCCCCGGATGCCGATGCGTTCTGGATCCATTGACAAAGACGTCATCGATCTCCTTCGTGACGCGATCAATGAAGTGGTCACGCAGCTTGCTGCAGTGCGCAACATGCGCATCAAAGTTCTGACCGGCCAGCTCTGCAGCCTTGCCGAACCCGACGATGCCGGGCAGATTCTCTGTTCCCGCACGCCGTTTGGATTCCTGCGCACCGCCATGCATATAGTTGCTGATCTTGGATCCGCGCTTGATATAGAGTGCACCGACGCCCTTAGGCCCATAGATCTTATGGGAGGACATGGACATGAAATCCACATCCAGCGCTTTGACATCACAGTTCACATTGCCGAGTGCCTGTACTGCATCAGTGTGGAACAGCACGCCGTGCTCGTGGGCAATCCTGGCCAGTTCCTTGATGTTCTGTACCGTCCCCACCTCGTTATTAACATACATGATGGAAACCAGGACGGTTCTGTCTGTGATTGCTTCCTCCAGATCTTCTGCGCGGACAAAGCCCTCTTTGTCGACCGGCAGATACGTCACATCGACGCCATGCTTTTCCAGATAATCACAGGAGTGAAGAATGGCATGATGTTCAATCTGAGTCGTGATGATGTGATTTCCCTTTTTCTTCAACGCATCGGTGACCCCGAACAGTGTCCAGTTATCTGACTCTGTGCCACCGGAAGTAAAGTAAAGCTCGGATGGCTTGCAGTTGATCAGACGGCTGACCTTTTCCCTCGCAGCTGTAATCGCAGCTTTGGAGGCTGCGCCAATGTCATAGAGGCTGGATGGGTTGCCAAACTGCTCCGTGAAGTAAGGCATCATCTCTTTAACAACCTCTTCCTTCACCGGTGTCGTCGCTGAATAATCAAGATATATTTGTTTCATGGATATCGACTCCTTCTCGATCTCTTATATTTTTCAATCTTGTTATACCACCTGCATGCGACAGTTAAACGTTCTTAGTTTCTATGATGCTTTTTCGATTTTTTGCTCATGTAGGCAGCTTTCTCTTCCTCGCTGAGATCTTCGATGAAACGTACGCGCTTGAGCTGGTCCTTGACATTGGCACGTATGGAGGCGATATATTCTTTGCGCAGCTTGTCCCGTTCGGCCTTCTCTTCCCTGGTCAGCCCTTCGGGCGTCTTTGCTTTGGCGGCCAGCGCATTGATCCTTGCCACTTTTTCTTTGCTGATCATGTCTTCCTCTACTCTCGCTTTCTTTACATCATCTGCTTTTGCGCTCAAGAGATACGTTACTATACTATACGAGAGCTGCAAGAAATGTCAATTGGATTTAAATTGTCACCTGTTCCTTCATTTTTTGAAAGGTCTTTTCACCAATACCGCTGACATTCATCAAGTCTTCGATCTTTTTAAACGGCGTCTTCTGGCGATAAGCAATGATCTTTTCGGCCGTGGCCGGTCCTACGCCTGTGATCTCCTGCAGCTGGGTGCTGTCAGCGGTGTTGATATTGATTCTGCCTGTCCCTGCGGCTGAAGATGCCCCCGCACCGGCCAAAGATCCGGCCGAAGAAACACCTGAAGACCCGCCGGTTCCGCTATAGGAAGCCGGATTCTCTCCTTTGGCCGGGATGTAGATCTTTTCTCCGTCCGTCAGAATCTGCGCCCGGTTAATGGAGGTCAGATCTGCTTTCTTCGTTAATCCACCGGCTGCTTCGATGGCATCGGAGATCCTGCTCCTGGCAGGCAGTTCCAGCACCTGCGGCGCAACAACCTGACCACCGATGTCCACGACGACCACGCCGCTTTCATTGACAGCAGCATCAGAGGATGCCGCGTCGCTTTTTTCCTCCCTGGTCTCGGCTGCACCGTCTTCCGTAGCCGTCGTCCTGGACGTAAGCGGAATTTTTTCCTGTTCGCCAGTTCGCAGGAAAAAGACAAACCCGGCCGCTATGACCAGGACAACGATCACGGCGATCTTCACCGATCGCATCTTGTTTTCCAAAATGTACGCTTTGATTTTTTCCATGAAAAATCCCCCTTTCCCTTTTTTTATCATAAGAGAGAGGAGGATGAATTGTCAATATTTTCCAATTGCAAAAAGAGGGGCCGCAGGATTACGCATCGAAATAGAGCTTCCGCCGCATGATTTCAACATCCAGCGGCTCTGTTCCCGGATCCAGCCATGCGAGGAAAGCATGCAGCAAAAGGCTGGGATTGAGATTGGAGGCGCTGCCGGTACTCAAAAGCGTAGACAAAAATAATTTATCGTCAACGCGATGCAGGAGCAGCGACCGGATTTTGCTTCGAATATCGACCTTTTGCATTGTCTTCTTTTTTTTCTGACGTTTTTCGACAAAGATATGCTCCTGGGCAAGGAATTGTTCTGCCGTATCCTGCTGAATCTTTGCAAGGGTTTGCTCGGGAAGATCTGCCGCAATCATATACTTGGCCGCTGTCACCCTGGCTGCAAGCATCGGATTGGCTTTGTTGGGCTGCAGTTCCTTTGCACGCACCTCAAGGATTGTGATGCCCACAGGCATCTCCTGCTGCAGGGCCTGCTTGAGTTTATCTGCGCGAAAATCCTCTTTCGTCTCTACATCCATCCATTCGTCCGTGGAGGTAAAGCCTAAGGGAAGCGGCGCTGCGATGCTTAACTTGGGGTGCGGATTGAATCCGTTAGAATAAACCAGGTCCAGACCGGCTCGCTTGAAGGCCCTGCGAAACATCCGCATCACATCCAGGTGGGAAATGTACTTAATATCTCCTTCCTTGGAAAAACAAATTTCAAAGTTCGCCATGGGAATTTTCCTTTTCTTTTTGCATTTGGAGCATGGTGCCGTCCAAGGGACAGACCACATGACGGTTGATGCCGCACCCGGTACAGCCGCTGCGGCAGTCGCGGGTTGTTGCCCCCTGCTGCGATTTCTCGTATTCCCGAAGGAGATACGCCTTGCTGACGCCGCAGTCGATCAGATCCCAAGGCAGAATCTCCGATGGATCTCTTTGACGCGTGGCGTAAAAGGCCGGGTCGATGCCGCTTCGCGCCATGGCCTCCTGCCACTTGTCCCATCGAAAGTCTTCGCTCCAGCTGTCGAACCGGCAGCCGGCTTCATAGGCTGCGAGCAGCAGGTCAGCGGTTCGCCGGTCACCTCGCGCGAAGACCGCCTCCAGCGTGCTCACCGGGCTGTCATGATAGTTAAATTGGACACCTTTGATCTTCAGCTTCTCTCGGAGGAAATCATGTTTCTCGTAAAAATCCTCATCCTGGCCGACCCACTGAAAGGGCGTGAAGGGTTTGGGAACAAAGTTGGAGACGCTGATGTTCAGTGTGAAGCGTCCCTTGCCGGGACCGTTTTCTTCCCTGCTGATTTCCATGATTTTCTGCGCGATCTCGGCGATGCCGGCGAGATCATCAAGGGTTTCTCCCGGCAGTCCCATCATGAAATAGAGTTTGATCTTTTTCCATCCCAGCCGGATTGCCTGCCGCACGGCACCGAAGATATCCTCCTCGGTGATGTTCTTGTTAATCACATCGCGCATGCGCTGGGTCCCGGCTTCCGGGGCGAAGGTCAACCCGCTTTTTTTGTACTGCTGGATTCGATGCAGCACCTCCACGTTAAAAGAATCGAGACGCAGACTTGGCAGCGAAAGAGAAACATCCTCCCGGCTGCACATATCGATCAGGGAGGTCGTCATCGACTGAAAACGGGAATAATCCGAGGTGGAGAGGCTCAGAAGGGAAAGTTCTTCCTGACCGGTGTTCGCAAGCTGTGCTGCGGCGAGATGCTGCACCGTTTCAGGTTCCCGCTCTCTGACCGGGCGGTAGATCATTCCCGCCTGGCAGAATCTGCATCCCCTGGTACAGCCGCGGAATGTTTCCACCACCGCACGATCCTGCGCAACCTCGATGAGCGGCACCAGCGGCTTTTCGGGATAAGGTGCCTTGTCAAGATCCTGTACAAAGGCGCGAAGCACCCTGTCCGGCGCTTCATCATACAGTTTTTCAAAGCCGGCAATGCGGCCGTCTTCATGATAGCGTACACGGTAAAAAGACGGTACATAAACACCGTCCAAACGGCAGGCGGCTCGCAGGAATTCCTCTCTGCTGTTTGTTTCACGGCGCAGACGGCAGATGGCCGGCAGCAGCGACTCACCGTCACCAATAAGAAAGAGATCGAAGAAAGCAGCTAAAGGCTCCGGGTTGTACGCACAGGGACCGCCGCCTACGACCAGCGGGTCGTCCTCCGTCCGTTCCTCTGCCAGCAGCGGAATACCTGCCAGGTCGAGCATATTGAGAATATTCGTATAGGACATTTCGTACTGCAGCGTGAACCCCAGAATGGAAAAGTCCCGGACATCGCGGCAGGTCTCCAGCGAAAAGAGCGGAATGCCCTCTTTGCGCATAGCGGCTTCCATGTCACCCGCCGGCGCAAAAACACGCTCGCAGGCTACACCCTCCGTATGGTTCAAGAGATTGTAGAGAATCTGCATCCCCACATAGGACATGCCGATCTCATACAGATCAGGGAATGCAAAAGCAAACCTGACATCTGTCAGGTCGTCGTTTTTGATGATTTGATTGTATTCACCGCCAATGTAGCGCCCCGGTTTATTGACCTTCTTTAACAATGGGGAAAGCTTGCGGCGCAGAGTCGTCTGTTCCATCAATTGCCTCCGGTGTGCAAATTTTGAATTGATTCATCGACCGCCTTGGATGAGATCGTTCATGGACATGCCGATGATCTCTTCGAGGGCTGCAATATAGCGCTTGAGGTCGGCTTTCTTCTCCAGAATGATCGCAGTGATTTTGTCTGTATCCTCACCGGATCTGCGTCTGACCTTATCAATAATATATGCCATGCGCCGGTCGGGACCGACATAATGATCCTCAAGGACGGTACGGTCACCAAGACAGACGAGATCGGCTTCGGTAGATGCATAGACATCCTCGGTGATTGGGCGTTTCATATGATCACGAACGATATCGGCTGCCAAAGGAAGGCCTTTTGCCTGCAGATAGTCGGCACCCACTTTGGGGTGATCTTTTTCTTTCCTTGCAATGTCATGCAGCATGCCGGCACATAAAATCAGCGGTACATTGAGATGAAAATCGTGTTCGTTCAGCGCTTCCGCCACTTTGACCGCCACATCGGCAACCGCAGTGCAGTGGGCAATGACGTGGGGCGGTGTGCCATATGCATGCAGCATAGCAAGACATTGCTCCTTGTCGGGATATTGGGTTGATTCATGTTGACTTATCATTAAAATCCGGCTTTCTGAAATATTATTATAGCAATCTATTGTACGGTGTGTGCCTGCGAAACTGGCAAGTCTCCGCTGTCAATGTCTAAAATTCATCGATGTATTCGAACTCGAAATCAAAGATGCGTACGGTGTCGCCTTCCTTCATGCCCATCGCACGCAATTCCTTAAGCGCACCGCTTTTTTCAATGTATTTATAGAGATAGCGCAGCGAACCCATGTCATTAAAATTGGTGGAATCGAAGATTTTGCGCAGCTGTTTGCCTTCCAGCACATAAACGCCGTTATCTACGCCAGCATATACTTTCCGATAATTCGGATCCGTATCGTCACGTTCAAAATCGAAAGTTTCCTCAGGTTCTTCCGGGAGTTCTTCCGCCTTTTTGAGGAGATCCGCCGCCGCTTTTATCAGCGCATCCACACCCAGGTGGATCGGCGCCGAAATAGGATAGACCGCATAGCCCTTCTTCTCAACATAGTCCTTGAATTTCAAATAGACAGGTGCATCTGTATCGCACAAGTCGATTTTGTTGGCTGCGACGATCTGCGGCTTGGCAGCTACCTTGGGCGAATATTTCGCCAGCTCATTGTTGATCTTGTCAAAGTCATCAATCGGATCTCGTCCTTCACTGCCTGAAACATCCACCACATGAATCAGAACGCGGGAACGTTCAATATGCCGCAGGAAGTAGAATCCCATGCCGGCACCGTCGGCGGCACCTTCAATAAGACCTGCGATGTCAGCCATAACAAAATCCGTATCGCCTACCTGCACCACGCCGAGGTTAGGCTCGATGGTAGTGAAGTGATAATCTGCAATTTTGGGACGTGCCTTGGTACAGACCGACAGCAGTGTGGATTTTCCCACGTTGGGGAAACCGACCAGCCCCACATCGGCAATCAGCTTCAGCTCGAGAATGACGGTACGTTCCCTGCCGGCACCCCCCGCCTCGGCAAAGTTCGGCGCCTGCCGCACCGAACTTTTATAGTGGACGTTGCCCTTGCCGCCCTTGCCGCCTTTAGCAGCAATAAAAGAATCCCCCGGTTTAAGAAGATCCTTCATCAGGAGCCCGGAGGCTTCATCATAGATCACGGTTCCGGGCGGTACTTTAATGATAAGATCACTGCCCGCTGCACCGAATTTCTTTTTGCGCATACCGTTCTGGCCGTTTTCAGCCTGGTATTTCTTCTTATAGCGGAAATCCATCAGCGTGCGCAGACTGGCATCTGCCTGAAAGATTACATTGCCGCCGCGGCCTCCGTCACCGCCATCAGGACCGCCTTCCGGCACATAGGGCTCCCGGCGGAACGTGACCGCGCCGTCACCGCCCTTGCCTGCCTTGATGAATATTTTCGCTCGATCTACAAACATCCTTAACTGTGCCCCTAAAAAACGAGCCCCTGTATATTACAGGGGCTCTCAAACTCATGCTTCTTTCGGATAGACACTGACCTGCTTTCTCGACTTACCCGCTCTTTCAAACTTCACGTTGCCGTCGATCTTGGCAAACAGTGTATCATCGCCGCCCTTTCCGACGTTGAGACCCGGATGGATCTTAGTCCCTCTCTGTCTCATGATGATCGTACCAGCACTTACGTACTTTCCGTCTCCGGCCTTGACGCCCAGTCGTTTCGACTCACTGTCTCTACCGTTCTTGGAACTACCTACACCCTTTTTACTCGACATATCTGCACCTCCTCACGGATATTACTCTGCGTTATTGATTGTATCGATGATGACCTGCTTGGTGGCTTTCTTGTCCACTTCGATGCCGTGTTCTTCGGCATAAGCGATCAGCTCATCCTTTTTCATGGCCATGGAAACGCCGCTTTCCTCTGCCGGCGCTGCTTCCTGATCAGCCTCCGATGCGGGCGCTTCCTCTACCTTGACCGGAGCCGGCTTGTCTTCGCCGATGCCCGTGATCAGAACCTTGGTGAAAGGCTGTCTGTGGCCCTGCTTTTTCCTGTAGTCCTTCTTTGCTTTGTACTTGTAGATGATGACCTTGTCGCCCTTGCCGTTTTCCTCAACCTGGCCGTATACAAGCGCATCAACATAGGGCGTGCCGATCTGAAGATCTGCGCCTTCGCCCATGACAAGCACCTTGTCAAAGGATACCTTTTCGCCGACCTCGGCAGCAAGCTTCTCTACGATGATCTCATCGCCTTCCTGAACGCGGTACTGCTTTCCGCCGGTTTCAATGACTGCATACATTATTCGTTCCTCCTCATACCAGTCTCGCCGTTAAAGGTCCTGCCCCGC
>OMZN01000020.1 GCA_900315555.1 uncultured Eubacteriales bacterium | reverse complement strand
ATGAGTACAGCTGCAGTGATCGCATTGATTGTGCTTTTGGCTATTATCGCAGCCGGTGTTCTGATTAAGCTGCATACAAAACGTCTTCTGCGGGATATGGATGGTGTTGCCGATGCAGCCGTTGTCCACGAAGAAGAAAGAGACCGCCTTCTTCGCTGAGGGCGGCGCAAATAAATGGACGAAAAGAGTAAAAGTAAAAGACGAAAAGAGTAAAAACAGACCTGCCGCTATGCGGCAGGTCTGTTTTTACTCTGTGTTTTGTTCTGATTACCGTTTGGTACGCCCGCAAGGGCAGAAGACGGCCATTTCATCCGTTTAGTTAACGGGAAGAAGGCAGACCGTTTTTGATGTGCTTCTTGATGGCTTCAAAGCTCTCTGCACTGATATCGTGTTCGATTTTGCAGGCGTCATCTCTTGCTACGGTGGGGTCGACACCCAGTCGGGTAAGCCATTCAGTGAACAGAACATGCTTTTCATAGACCTGCGAAGCGCGCTGCATCCCTTTTTCGGTCAGTGTAATATAGCCTTCTGAGGAGGTTTCGATCATGCCGGCGTTGCGCAGATTCTTCATGGCGACACTGACGCTGGGCTTCGAATAAGAAAGCTCTTTGGCGATATCGATAGAACGAACATGTTCAAGGCGTTCGCTCAGAATCAAGATGGTTTCCAGATAGTCCTCCGAAGATTCTTCGGAGCGGTGCTTGATATAACTCATGGTTTCCTCATTTCTAGGTGCGCAGGGCGCGTTCATCGTTCATCGATGGGAATGTATTCTCTGCGCTGCTGTACATTGATGTAGGCCGGACGCATCAGCTTCTTGCCGGCGATCAGTTCTTCCATGCGGTGAGCCGACCAGCCGGACAGCCGGGCTGTGGCAAACAGCGGTGTGGCCAGATCAATGGGAATGTTCAGCGTATTGTAGACAAAGCCTGAATAGAGGTCCACGTTGGCACACATCGGTTTTTCCACACCGGTGACCTCGGCGTAAAGTTCCGGACCGCGGGATTCGATATAGCTGTACAGCTGGAAATTGTCCATGGCGCCTTTAGCACGTGCCAGCTGTTCGGCCATACCCTTCAGCAGTTCGGCACGGGGATCGGACAGTGTATAGACGGCATGGCCCAGACCGTAGATCAGTCCCGATCTGTCGTTGGCTTCCTTTCGCAGTACCTTCAGGAGATATTCATCAACCTGCTTGGGATCGCGCCAGTCTTTCACATTGGCTTTGAGATCGCGGATCATGTTGATCACGGCAATGTTGGCGCCGCCGTGCTTGGGTCCCTTTAAGGAGCCGACTGCTGCGGCAATGGCCGAATAGGTGTCAGTGCCTGATGAGGAGACCAGATGTGTCGTGAATGTGGAGTTGTTGCCGCCGCCGTGCTCCGCATGGAGGATCAGCACCAGATCCAGCGTCTTGGCTTCAATATCCAGGTATTCTCCTGTGGGACGCAGCATGCGCAGAATGTTCTCGGAGGTGGAAAGTTCCGGGATAGGATAATGCATATGCATGCTGGCTTTCTCAAAGAAGGACTGCTTGGCCTGATAGCCGTAAGCAATGAGCGCCGGAAAGCAGCCGATCAGCCCGATGCACTGCCGGAGGACGTTCGATATGCTCACATCATCAGGGTTGTCATCATAGGAGTAGAGTGCCAGAACGCTGCGCGCCAGCTTGTTCATGATGCTGCGGGAGGGGGCAACCAGGATCATATCCCGGGCAAATCCATAAGGCAGCTCTCTGTTTTCACCAATCAGCGCCTTGAAATCTTCCAGCTGCTGTTTGTTGGGCAGCTGACCGAAAAGCAGCAGATAGGTGACCTCTTCGAAGCCGAAGCGATCCTCGGCACGACAGTGATGAACCAGATCATGGATTTCGTAGCCGCGATAAAACAGCTTGCCCGGCCGGGGCACTTTATTTTTGTTCTCGTCGGTATCGTAGCCATAGACTTCGCCGATTTTGGTCAGTCCGACGATAACGCCGGTGCCGTTGGCGTTGCGGAGTCCGCGCTTGACATTGTATTTGGGATACAGACCGCTGTCGATTTCATCGACTGTTTCCAGTCTGTCGGCCATTTCCGCATAATAGGCTGCAGGTTCGATCGGGTTAGCTGATGTTCCGGAGCGCTTCCCATGGTTTTCGCGTTTTGATTTAAAGTTGAGCATATAATTGTCCCCCCTTTTTATGGTATCCCGGACGCGGTGCGCACAGATGAAGAGTGCGGTGCGCGGAATGAATACAGAGATCGCGATACAACATTACGCGCTGACCTCCGGTTCGTTTTCAATATACCCATTTATTATACCATGACAGGATGAAAAGAATCAAACATTTTAGAATCCACAAACCCTGCGGCCCTATTCACTGTCTGAGAGCCGCCTTTGCAATGGACAGCCTTTTCATCTGTGATGTGACTGCTGCCGCCGGGCGCGGCAGCAGTGCCCGGCAGTTGGGAAAAAACAAAAAAGCCGCACCCGTTATGAGCGGTGGAGCGCGGCGTACAGAGGCTGTCGCAGCAGGCCGGCTGCGGCGGTTTCTGGTATATTTTAATGTTGTTGTCTCTGCTTCCTGTATTGGAATGGTGTGAGACCGGTTTTCTTTTTAAAGAGCTTGGTAAAATAGCTGGGGCTATTGTAGCCGCAGGAATAACTGATCTCCGAGACAGGCTTGGCCGACTGCAGGAGAAGGTTCAT
>OMZN01000058.1 GCA_900315555.1 uncultured Eubacteriales bacterium | reverse complement strand
CCCTTTTCGCCGAGAAGCCGGATATCCCGCGCCAAGGTTGCGGGATCACAAGACATGTAGACGATACGCTGCGGGCTGATTGCGGCAACCGCATCCAGCAGCGCCGGACGGCAGCCTGCCCGCGGCGGATCGAGAATGACCACGTCGGCACTTGCTGCCGCACTTGTAAGCTGCGCATCGAATGCACCGCCAGCAGCCCCCGTGCCCTTAGCAGCAGCATCCTCTATCCCCGCACGCTCACCGCCTGCAGCAAGCAATGCCGGCAGCACCGCCTCAGCACGCCCCTGCAGGTACCTTGCGGCCGTAATTCCGTTGATGACAGCGTTGCGGTTAGCGTCCAGAACGGCCTGGTGATCCGCCTCGATGCCCAGCACAAAGCCTGCATCCGCCGCACAGAACAAACCGATCGTCCCGGTGCCGCAATAGAGATCCAGCAGCGTCTCCTCGCCGCTGAGACCGGCATACACCTTCACCTGCTCATACATCCGCTTCGTCAGACTGCCCACCTGATAGAAGCTTCCCGGGCCGATCTCGAACACCAGATCGCCCAGCCGATCGTGCATTACACGCTCGCCGGCAAGGCATCGCATCGTTCTGCCATCATCCAGATAGACACTCACCAGCGCATAACCGGCCGCATCGATCGCCTCTGCCAGCATGCCGACCAGCTTCTCTGCGCCCGGGATCCCCTTGCCGTGAATTCTGAAGGTTACCATGCATTCGCCGGTAGTCTCCGATGTGCGCACCGTCATCGTCTCCATCAGTCCCTGATTCCATCGCGGATCGTAGGCTGTCACATGGTCTTCTTCCATAAAGCAGCGCAGCGCCTCCGCTGCAGCCTGCGCAGAAGGAAGCTGAAGCATGCAGGAAGTGCAGTCAAACACCCGGTGGCTGCCCCTTGCCATGAAGCCGACACAGAGCGGCCCGAGCGGTTCGATGATGCCGCCCTTGCGCTTTCGATTTCCGCCGGTGCTGATATGGTAAACTGCTTTGTTCCTGGTGCCCTTGTGCGAAGCGGAATCATGGATGATCTCCCTGACATTGGGGTCGGCAATGCCCCCGAGGCGTATGAACTTGTCTCTGAGCTGCCGTTCTTTGAGCGCCCTCTGTGCCGACGGTGCAAGCGCCTGGTAGTCACAGCCGCCACAGATCGCTGCATACGGGCAGGCCGGCTCGATACGGTCCTTGCCGGCTTCTTCAATGCGAACGGCACGGCCGATAACGTAACGCTTCTTCACGCGTGTAATCTCAACTGCAGCCACATCGCCGGGCACGGTGCCTGCGGCAAAGACCGCCAGACCATCGGCATGGCCGATGCCCTGCCCCTTGTCACTCATATCCGTGATCCGAAGTGTAAGGATGTCACCCTGCTTGATCATTACTTTTCCTCTTCCTTGAGAATGGCATAGAGTTCCGGCAGATCACGCCGGATCCGGATGGGCTTGAGATTCCGGTCGGTAATCGGGTGTTCGCTGACAGCGTGGACGTTAACAATACCGTCCTCGTTGACAATATCATAACCGATAATGATGGTGGCACCCTTGACCTTTTCGATCCAGGTTTTGATCGTCAGCAGATCGTCGTAGTGCGCCGGATGACGGTATTCGATATCGATGTGGGAAACCGGCAGGAGCAGTCCCATCTCTTCGATTTTCTTATACGAGTAGCCGGCCTGCCGCAGCCACTCGGTCCGTCCCTTTTCCAGCCAGGCAATATAGGTTCCATTGTAAACGATACCCATGGCATCGGTGTCCGCATACAGCACGCGGACCTGACAGTCTTTCGTCTTCACCATCAGCTTCCTTTCCTCCTCTGTTCTCTAAAAAGCGACCGGGCAGGTCTTTGCCTTCCCGGTCGCCGATTCATTCCTATCCTGCAGCATCCGCATCGCATCAGGCAGCTGCACTGCCGCACTGCAATGCACAGATAGCCTGCGCAGCGCCGCCTAGTCCAGATCAGCACGCACCAGGTTCACACGGCCCTGGCTGTCGATCTCGGTAACTTTAACCTTGACGGTATCGCCGATGTTCATCACATCCTCGACCTTGTTGACTCTGCCCTTCGCCATCTTGGAGATGTGAAGCAGACCGTCCTTGCCGGGAAGAACCTCGATGAAGGCGCCGAAGTTCATGATGCGAACCACTTTGCCCTCGTAGGTCTCACCTACCTCAACGTCCTTGGTCAGAAGCTCGATCTCCTTGAGTGCAGCGTTGGCGCTGTCCACATCCGGCGAGGCGATGAAGACCTGACCGTCGTCATCGATATCAATCTGCACGCCGGTCTTTTCAATGATGCCATTGATGGTCTTGCCTCCCGGTCCGATGATGATGCGGATCTTGTCCGGATCCACCTTCATCGTGATGATCCTGGGAGCATACGGCGAAAGCTCTGCTCTGGGCTCGGGCAGCTCTTCGAGCATCGCCTCCATGATGTGCATCCTGCCCTCCTTAGCCTGCTTCAGCGCCTGCGAAAGGATGTCTCTGGTGATGCCGTGGATCTTCATATCCATCTGCATGGCCGTTACACCCTCGGCTGTACCGGTGACCTTGAAGTCCATGTCTCCCAGGAAGTCCTCCATGCCCTGAATGTCAGAAAGGATGGCGATCTTCTTGGAGCCGTCCGGTTCTTCTCTCGAAACCAGTCCCATGGCGATGCCGGAAACCGGTGCCTTGATGGGTACGCCCGCATCCATCAGTGCCAGCGTGGAACCACAGGTGGAAGCCATCGAAGAGGAGCCGTTGGAAGAGAGGATCTCCGAAACCACACGAATTGCGTAAGGGAATTCCTCGGCACTGGGAATGACAGGACGCAGCGCCCGCTCTGCCAGTGCGCCGTGACCGATCTCACGTCTTCCCGGGCTGCGGATCGGCTTGGCCTCACCGACGGAATACGGCGGGAAGTTATAGTGATGCATGTATCTCTTCTCAGTGATATCCTGAATACCATCCAGACGCTGGCTCTCGCTGATGGGTCCCAGCGTAGCCACAGACAGCGCCTGTGTCTGACCTCTCTTGAACAGGCCGCTGCCGTGCGCTCTGGGGAGCACCCCGGTGTCAATCCAGAGCGGTCTGATTTCGTCGTACTTTCTGTTGTCGGGACGAATGCCCTCATCCAGGATCAGGCTGCGCACCTGCTCCTTGGTGATGTCATAGAGTACAGAAGCGATGTCGCTTTCCGATTCGGGGAAGGTTTCCGTAAAATGTTCCTGTGTCTCAACCTCAACCGCATCCATGTTATCAAGACGCGCCTGCTTTTCCTCGGTGAGAACCGCTTCGCGCATTTTGCCTTCCGCGTACTCTCTGACCGCCGTTTCGATCTCCTCGGGCACATGCGCCAGCTCGATCTCCATCTTGGGTTTGCCGACCTCAGCCACGATTTCATCGATGAACTCAACGATCTTTTTGATCTCTTCATGACCAAAGAGGATGGCATCCAGCATGGTCTCCTCCGGCACGATATCCGCACCGGCTTCCACCATCATGATGGCTTCCTTGGTGCCGGCCACCGTCAGATCCAGCGAACTCTCTTCCTTCTGCGCCTTGGTGGGGTTGATGACGAACTGGCCGTCCACCAGACCGACCTTGACGGAACCGGTCGGACCGTCCCAGGGGATATCCGAAATAGCCAGCGCGATGGAGGAGCCGATCATGGCTGCGATCTCCGAAGGTGCATCATAGTCGATGGAAAGTACCGTAGCTACCACCTGCACATCATTGTAGTACCCCTTGGGGAACAGCGGACGCAGCGGCCGGTCCATCAGCCTGGAAAAAAGAATGGCCGACTCAGAGGGTCTCCCTTCCCGCTTGATGAAGCCGCCGGGAATCTTGCCGGCCGCATACATCTTTTCCTCATAGCTGCACTGCAGCGGGAAGAAATCAATATCGGGACGAGGCTCTTTGGACGCCACCGCCGTCACGTTGACGACAGTATCGCCGTAGCGAACCCACACCTGTCCGTTGGTCTGTTCGCAGACTTTGCCGATTTCGCATTCCAGCAGCCTGCCCCCCAGCGCCATCCTGAATGTCTTGTAATCCGTGTACTTCATTAACAACTACCTCCTGTTAATGCTTCCTTGCGGCCTCCTGGCCTGAACACCCGCTTCGCGATGCGGGTTTCCGTATTATCATAAAAGCGGAGGCAGTGCTCCGCTCTTACTTTCCGATGTTACTTTCTCAGACCGAGGCGGGCAATGAGGCTCCTGTATCTTTCCAGATCATTGTCCTTAAGATAACCCAGAAGGTTTCTTCTCTTGCCGACCATCTTCAAAAGGCCTCTCCTGGAATGATGGTCTTTCTTGTGCACCTTCAGGTGCTCGTTGAGATCGTTAATCCGATAGGTCAGAATGGCGACCTGTACCTCGGGAGAACCGGTGTCTCCTTCTTTAGTCTGATACTCTTTGATAATTTCTGCTTTTTTTGCCTGATCAATCATGATGTTCTCCTTTTCTTTGGCATACGCCCGATCCCGAACCTCCGTCGGAGTGTCGCAAGGTCAGGGATGGGTAAATCAAATTACATAACAACTTACTTTAGCACGTTCCTAGAGATAATGCAATGGATTTTTGCGCCGATCCTCCTCATTAAGGACATGCTCTCTATGGTAAACCCGCCCGGCGATGCAGTCCTTTTCGATCTGCGCAGAAAGCGCCTCCAGATTGTCAAATTTCTGCTCCTGGCGGATCAGGCGGATGAACTCCACCCGGATTTTGCGATCATAGAGATTCTGATCGAAATCGAAAAGATGGGTTTCGATATTCTTGACCTGGCCGCCGATCGTCGGCTTGACGCCCACGTTGGTCACGCTGGGATAGTGCACCCCATCGTAGACGCAGTAAGTGATGTAGACGCCGTTGGGAGGCGTGACCATGGACTGATCCACCTCCAGATTGCAGGTGGGAAAACCGATGGTCCGTCCGATCTGATTGCCGCGGATGACAGTTCCGCCCAGGCTGTAAAAGCGTCCCAGGAACCGTTCAGCCTCCTCCATTTCTCCGCGAGCAATCATCTCCCGGATCAGGGTGGAGCTGACCACGCGGCCGTCCACCTTGTAGGGTTCGAGCACGTGGGTTCCGAAGCCCAAAAGAAGACCCTGCTTGACAAGATACTCCACATCGCCAGCAGCGCGGTGGCCGAAGTGATAGTTAAAGCCGCAGTAGATTTCCTGCATGTTCATCTTCTCCAGCAGGATGTGCCGGATATAGTCCGCAGGCTCGACCTTCATGATCTTCTCATCGAACGGGATGGAAAACAAGAGATCCACGCCCAGCACCTCAAAGGCGCGCACCTTGTCGGCAGGATACTGGATGTTCTTCACCTTGCGGTCACCGGAAAGGAGGTTCCGCGGATGATTGGAAAAGGTGAAGACGGCACTGGAAATACCGATAGAACGCGCGGTCTGAATGGCTCGGCGTATGATTTCCTGATGGCCTCTGTGCACGCCGTCGAAATTGCCGACCGCCACGACGGTCGGCCCGATATCATGAATGTCATCCAGCGAATTGAAAATCCTCATAACTTCTCCGTACAAAATATCTTATCCGCGCGCAGCGCGGTTTCTTCCGTTCTGTCAGCTACACCGATGAATATCCCTTCGGCGTAGACGCGGTACTTGTCATCCTGGCAGCTTTCTTTGACCAGCTGCGAGGGGGAAAACGCTGCTTTCTTCCCGTCGATAAGCGCATTGGCCTGCACAGGCTGAAGCCGGATCTCACCCATCTCCGTCAAAGGACGATCCGGCGGCAGCAGCAGGCGGGCAATGTCCTCGCGCGGCATCTGCCGCAGTGTCTGCAGCGGGTGCGCTTCCTCGATGCGGAAAGAACCGCTGGCCGTCCGCACAAGGGAAGACATGGCCGCACAAGTACCCAGTGCCTCACCTAAATCATGGCAGAGAGAGCGGATATAGGTG
>OMZN01000041.1 GCA_900315555.1 uncultured Eubacteriales bacterium | reverse complement strand
GTCCGCATGGAGACCTTCCGCAGCTGTTTGTCAGGAAGATACCAGGCTTCAACTTCGCCGCCGTCACCCTTTCTCTGGCCTTTGGACGAATCTGCAAATGTGACACCGCCCAGCGCAATCCGGCCGCTGGTAATCCGTGTCAGCCCGTTGACGCATCGCAGCAGCGTGCTCTTCCCCGATCCGGAAGGGCCGATAATGGCCACAGTCTCTCCTTTTTCAACAGAAAAATCCACACCATCCAGCGCATGAAAGCCCGAAAAATCTTTGACGATATTCTCCATATCCAAAATCTTTTCCATCTCATGCCCCCCTGTCACTGAACTTGGAAAAATGGCCTTCCAGGTGGCGCAGCAGCGATGTCAAAACGATGGTAAAGAGCAGGTACAGCACCGCCGCATAGAAATACGGCAGCAGATTCTGCGAGCTGTTGACGATACCTGTCGCCTTATGCATCAGCTCCGGCAACGCAATGACGGATGCCAGCGCCGTATCTTTGACGAGATTGATCATCTCATTGGATACCGGCGGCAGCACCACGCGCATGGTCTGCGGGATAATAATGCCGGCCATCGTCTGCCCGGAAGTGAGCCCCAGAGAATGCGCAGCCTCGTACTGGCCCTTGTCGATGCCGTTGAGGCCGCCGCGGTAGATTTCTGCCAGATAGGCCGCATAGTTGAGCACGAAGGCAATGACAGCCGTCGTGATCTGATTGAAAGAATATTCCGGTCCAAAGATGATGGGAATGCCATAGTAAAAGAACATCAGCTGCAGCATCAGCGGCGTGCCGCGGAACAATGCCACATAGCCGCGGCAGAGCCAGGCAATCGGCTTGATGCGGCTGTTTTCGCCCAGCGCGATGGGAAGACCCAAAGGCAGGGCGAAAACGATGGTCAATACATAGAGCTCGATCGATATGATGCCACCCTTCAGAAGAATCGGAAGTGACTGCTGTGTTATCTCCCAGAAACTCATTTACTTGTCATACCCCTCGAAGACAACAATGTCCTTGCCGAACCATTTCTTGCTGATCTTGGCCGCCTCACCGCTGTCGATAACCGCCTTGATGGCATCGTTTACTTTGTCACGCAGTTCTGTATCACTCTTGCGGAAGCCGATGGCATAGTAGTCATCGCCAAAGTTATAGTCACTGAGATACATTTTCTGATCGCTCTTGTTGTTCTTGTACTCTCCGAGCACCTCATCAATAACGATGCAGTCGATCCGCCCTGCCTTCATGTCCAGCATGGCATCATCATAGGACTTGTACTCCTTGACCTTGTCCTGGAAGCTGTCATAATCCTTGTTTGCCTTCAGCGTATCCAGCGCCGCCGATCCGGCCTGCGTGCCGACGTTGTAGTTCTTGAGCTGACTGGCTTTGGTGACATTGAGACCCTTGTCATAGGACATGATCACGATCTTATTGTTCAGATACTTGTTGGACAGCGCCATGCTCTTCTGGCGTTCCTTCGTGGCAGACATGCCGTTCCAGATGCAGTCAATCTTTTTCGATTTCAGCTCTGATTCCTTGGCATCCCAGTCAATGGGGCGGAACTTGATTTTGATATCCATTTCCTTGCCAACGGCCCTGGCCAGATCGATATCAAAGCCGACCAGCTTGTCATCCTTATCGCGGAAGCCCATGGGGGCAAACGTATCATCCAGTCCCACCACGAGCCGGCCTTTATCCTTGATATACTTCCAGCCGCCATCGCTGCTGCTGCTTTCCTTGGATCCGCATCCTGTGAATACAAAGATCGAACCAGCTGCCATCACTGCTACCAGCAGGATCGTAAGTAGTCTTTTTTTCATTTTGCTGCACCTCTTCTCATGCTTTCTGCCCTGCATACAGAGCCTACCGCCGATCTGCGATCCGGCGCGCAGGACAAACAAGATTCCTCTCATACCATGATATGCACACACTGCCGTACTGTCACAGCTTCATCCACACCATATCGCATGGTTTTATCATAACTTTACCGCAATGAAGTGATATCACCTCAAAATAGTAGCATAGCAGGTTCTCTCTTGTCAAGGCACCCGCCCCGTATTAGAATGAGGCCATGAATACTGAAAAATCCCTGCATTCCCTATGGGAAGAACTATTTACCGAAGATCGCCTCGTCCGTATGGTGATCAGCAATCCAAAGAAGCGTTCTCAGCCTGTGCGCAAGCTGATCCTGCGTCCTATCTAACTGCAGGGCCATCTGCGGTTTCAATGCGAGTATCACTTCCTCAAGAAGGTCACTCACCAGAACCTGACGCCGGAGGAATGTCCTCCCTTCGTGGACGGCCAGCTTCATGCCGGCTTCCGTCAGGTCGATATCTTCACGACCAATGAAGATATCCAGGTTCTGGCCGCCGATCCCGCGCGTCCCCGCATCGCGCGGCGCGGTGCAAAGCGGCAGCGGCCGCAGCTTGCCCACAACCGCATTAAGATGCGCATCATTCCCGAAGGTGAACCGTGCGATTTCCTGCACGCGCTGGGTGTCATGGATGCCCGCGGCAACGTGCTGAAGGCACACTACGACAAATACCGTCAGATCAACCGCTACCTGGAGATCATCAACGACGTAAAGGACATGCTGCCCCAGGATCATCCGGCGGAGATCGTCGACTTCGGCTGCGGCAAGGCCTATTTAACCTTTGCCCTCTACCACTATCTGCACGACGTATGCGGGATGCCGATCCATGTCACCGGACTCGATCTCAAGGAAGATGTCATCGCCTTCTGCAGCGAAACAGCCACACGTCTCGGCTATGAAGATCTTCGATTCCGTGCCGGCGATATCGCCACCTACGAGGGCGCCGATGCTGATATGGTGGTCAGCCTGCATGCCTGTGATACGGCGACAGATTTTGCGCTGTGCAACGCCGTGCGCTGGCATTCGAAAGTGATCCTTTCCGTTCCCTGCTGCCAGCATGAGCTCTTCTCTCAGATCCGCCATCCCATCCTGGACCATATGCTGTCCCACGGCATCCTGCGGGATCGTTTTACCGAGATCCTCACCGACGGTCTGCGTGCAGAAAAGCTGGAAGCCGCCGGCTATGATGTTTCCCTGATCGAATTCACTTCCCTGGAGCACACTGCAAGGAACATCATGATCAAAGCTGTACGCGGTGCACAGCGTGATCCGGTCAAAGCAAAAAAAGCAGAGAGCCGCTATCAGGCTCTCTGTCAGATGTTCCACGTGCAGCCCGCCATTGAGGCCCTGCCCGCAGATGATTAAATGCGGATGATTAAATACTAAAAGCTCAATGTTTACAGCTCGATGTTGTCAATGAGGCGGGTCTTTCCAAGGCGCAGCGCCACGGCCATCAGGCAGCTTCCGTCACCTTGGACGGCCGATGTCTCCTGCATGTCACCGGCATTGACCACAGCGCAGTATTCCACCGCAAGCCCCTCCGTCCTGCTGATTTCTTCCTCGAAGCCCTGCCGAAGGACAGCGCTTTCTTTCTCTCCGTTTTCTACAAGCTGCTTCACATGGCACAGCGCCCGGTAGATCGCCGGCGCCTTGCTTCGTTCCTCCGAAGAGAGATACGTGTTTCTTGAGCTCATTGCCAGACCGTCGGGCTCACGGACGCTTTCACAGCCGACGACGGTGAGGTTAAAGTCCAGATCCTGCACCATCCGGCGGATCACCGCCAGCTGCTGCGCATCCTTCTTGCCGAAATAGGCACGATCAGGTGACGCCAGATGAAACAGTTTGCTGCAGACGGTACATACCCCGCGGAACATGGCAGGCCGGCTGGCACCGCACAGGCCGTCAGGAATGACGTTCATATCGGTATAGGTATAGAAAGGCTGCCCGTACATTTCCTCGGGCGCCGGATGAAAGATCACATCGGCACCCTCACGTTCGCACACGGCCGTATCATGCGCCATGTCCCTGGGATAACGCGCCAGATCCTCCCCGGGTGAAAACTGCATCGGATTCACAAACACACTGACGACAGTGTGGTCATTGTCGCGAACAGACGCCCTGATAAGCGAAGCATGTCCCTCGTGAAGAAAGCCCATGGTGGGCACCAGCCCGATGCTTTCGCCTGCCTCTTTCCATGCCGCTACCGCAGCACGCATTTCCTGCTTGGTATGTAGTATTTTCATTGCACCCAGATTCCGTTTATTTGACAGCGTCTACCACTTGCTGATCGATCTTGAAATGGTGTTCTTCTGCAGGGAAAGCACCGCTTTCCACTTCTTTGATGTACTCTCCGACGCCTTCCTTCACCAGTTTGCCACAGTCTGCAAACTTTTTGGCAAATTTGGGCGTAAAGTCGGAAAACAGTCCCAGCATATCCTGGTACACCAGCACCTGCCCGTCACAGCCATTGCCTGCACCGATACCGATGGTCGGAATACTGATGTTCTCCGAAACTTTGGCCGCCAGCTTGGCAGGCACACACTCCAGTACCACAGCAAAGGCGCCGGCTTCTTCCACAAGGCGCGCCTCATCCATGATCCTCTGCGCCGCTTCCACCTGCTTGCCCTGGACTTTGAAACCGCCAAAGATATTTTTGGACTGCGGTGTCATGCCGATATGCGCACAAACAGGGATGCTGGCTGCCACGATGGCCCGGATCTGCTCCGCCACAGCGGCACCGCCCTCCAGCTTAACCGCCTGCGCATGTCCCTCCTTGATGAGACGGCCGGCATTGACCACAGCATCATACACAGAAGTCTGATAGGACATGAACGGCATATCTGCGATGACCAGCGCATTCTGCGCTCCTCTCGCCACGGCGGCTGTATGATGAATCATATCTTCCATGGTGACCGGCAGCGTATCCTCATACCCCAAAGAAACCATCCCCACCGAATCGCCGACCAGAATGGAATTGACGCCGGCCTCATCGAAGAGCTTCGCAAAGGAGTAATCGTAAGCCGTAATCATCGTCTGCTTTTTATTCTCCTTTTTTGCTTCCCTGAACGTTACCACTGTGTTTTTCATTTTGCTTCCTCCAGCATAGTTTTCAGTGCATGATAACTTCTGTCTTTATTTTTCTCCTGTGCTACTTTAATGAGCTCCAGGGACAATAACCGATAAATCTCCCGGGCTTCCCCCGTCAGCGCCGCCAGATGCATTCTGACGGTCTCCGCATCGCCGCGCTCCACCGGCCCTGTCAGGGCGGCGGCAGGTCCCTTCTCGCAGAGGGCAGCAGCATTGTTCTTTACAAGCGGTGTCAACAGCTCTCTCGCCTGCGCCTGCGAAAACCCGCAGTCCTGCAGAAGGTCCATACTGATCGCCCCCAGACCGATCATCAGGTTGCTGGCCACACTGGCCGCACAATGGTAGCGGGGCTTGCTCTCGCTGGCAATCCGTGCCGTCGGATTGCCGCATCGTCCCAGCAGATCCTGCAGCAGTTCTGCCGCCGCATCGGTACCCTCAAGCGTAAAGAAGGCTCCGGACAGATCGGTCTCACGGCCGGCGATGGCCAGCATCGGATGGGCCGAGCCCGCCTGTGTTTCCATCGGCTGAAGAATCTGCGAGGAGAGGGATCCGCTGCAGTGACATACATACGGCGGTCTGATCCCCCGGTGTGCAAGATCCTCTGCCACCTTGGCAATGGTACCATCCGGCGTGGTAATGAAAAGGACATCACAGGCAGTGCACAATGCCTCGGCACTAGAAAAGGCAGCCGATTTCGTCAATCCGGCTGCCTTGCAGGTACTCTCCTTGGTTCGGCTGTAGTATCCCGCCACGGGGATGCCATGCTTCACAAAATGTATGCCCAGAGAAGTGCCAGCCTTCCCTGCGCCAATAAAACCAATTTTCATAGTATCATCTCCTTGCTCTTCCAATACGGCTCTCTTGCTGTCAATGCGGTACGGATCCGAAGATGATGCCCCTTCGAGTCCCACTCCATCCTCGATGGATATAGGCTTTCCAAATTGCTTTTTCACGTTATGCTGTTGTATTGTCGCTGCCGTACCCATGCGGCTCCGGCGCTTTATGGATTGATTATAGCACGCAGACACAGGAAAACCAACCGTTTTTTCAGGGGATCAGGCGTCTTCGTTCTCCTCCTCTGCCTTGCCCGTCTCTTCATCCTGCCCGGCGGCGTCCTGATCATCCGCCTTTCTGTGGCGCAGACCGCCAAAGGCAGACAATGTATCCTTTGCCTCTATCTCAGCCAGCGCCGCTGCAAGCGCCTTGGTAAAGCCTGCCAGCCGCCGGAAAAAGGCCCAGGTATCAAAGTTCTCTTCCGTCAGAAGCGGCGATGCATACCAGTCCGGCAGAGGCGTAGAAATAGGCTCGAATTTTTTAGACCATTTCTTTGCTGTGCCGAGTACGTATGCATAAGGAAGCATGTTGGAATAGTAGTAGGGATTGTTCTCAGCCTCCTGCACCAGCTTTTCCCCGTCCGCCATTCTGATGTACTCCCGGAATCCGAGAAGCCTCTGAAGTGCTTCATTGCCATAGCGTGTCCGTCCGCCCATGAAGCGGACGACCAGATAGGAAGCGGCCGCAAACAGCAGAACAAGGAGGCCCGCCACCAGAACATGGAGCCGTCCGATCAGCATCCAGCCGAGAAGAGCCAGCGAAACGGCCAGCAGAAGCCAGCTGAGGAGATTCCGTCTGCCGTCGCCGCCAATGCCCGCGACACCGCCGGCAAAGCATAGACCGGCCGCAGCGATGACAATCACATCAGCAACGAGGTCCCCGCTCATGGAATGCACACCGAAGAAAACCATCAGGAAACCAGCCACAGTGACCAGACAAGCCGCTGCCCGCTGCATCGTCACCTTGCCCGGGAAGATCCTGCGCTTGCGGTTCCTGCTGAAATACTCTATGAGCTGCTTTGCCGCCGCTCTGCTGAACAGGCAGTCCTGCTTTTTCAATGCTTCCAGGGTGACTGAATCACCGTCGCCGGCCGCAAAGAGACCGTCAAAAAAGGTTTTCTGATAGTCCTTGACCTGCTCGGCCGGCAGATCCTGCATTCTGCAGATGCGCCAGTCTTTTCCTTCTTCCTTGATCGAGGCATAGCCGCGGTCGCAGAACCAAAGAACCATAGACACAAGGTCTTTGGCGCCCACCACACCATCGAGAATATAGCCCGCCTCCGGCGGCGTCATCGCATCAGGCGGTTCCTTTTCCACGGTGCTGAAGGATCTTTTGGCCCGTCCGAACCGATACCACAGCAGCGCCAGTATGATACTCAAAAGCAGACAGCCTGCGATGATCATGATGCGATAGAGGAAAGCACTCCGCTCGCCTTGGAAATAGCCCTCAGGCAGATTGATCTCAGCCTTGATGCCGGTTCCCTTTGAAAGCGTCCTGGTGGTGCGGCTCGTGATGGTCCTGCCCTGAATGGATGTCTTGATGCCATCGCTGCCAAGGTTCTCATTGCCTTGTACCGCTTCGATCTTCACATTTTTCCTGGCAAATTTTTTCGGCATGGTGAGGGTGATCACTGCCTTATCGATGGCTGTCTCCCAGTCCTGCGGAAGCACCATGCTGCTGAAGCAGTCGCTGCTGTTTACCGTATCGTCAAAACAGACCAGCTCATAGGAAAGATGGTATGTCTTCTTCCCCTTGGCGTTGCCGCCCTGGTTTTTTATCGTGACGATTCTGCTCCCCGGCCTTCTCTTGACCGTGAAGCTGTCGTTCTCCACATGAATGTTTTCTACACGCACCGGTGTGCGTACGGTCTTGATCGTCTTGCCGGCATCATCCCGGTAGACGATAACCGACCGCGCAGGGATACGTCTGGTCAGCGTATCGATCGCGCTGCCGCTGAGGGTAATCTCTTCATCGACCGTGGCCGTGTTGTCCGTATTCACATTGATCCGCACGTTGAAACCGGTGGTCTTAAAAGCAGCCGTTCCGGCTTTGGCCGTGCCGCAGGGCGCCAGGATCATCGTCAGCAGAAGCGCCAGCACCAGCATCATCGGCAGCGGCATCCTTTGTATGCATTTCCTGTCTTTCATCACTTCGTTTTCCTCTCCTGCATGCAGCGTATCATCATCCTCAGCCGCGTCCGGCCGCCTTTTCCATCCTGTGGTCAGTCGATTCTCCAATCGATGGGCGAAGGGAGAAATTCATTGGTGCGGCTGAAATATCGTCCGCCGAAAAATCCCCGGCTGGCTGAGAGCGGACTGGGATGAACCGATTCAATGATCAGGTGCTCCGGATTGCCAAGCAGCGCTTTCTTGCTGCGGGCGGCAGCGCCCCATAGAATGAACACCATGGGACCGGGCCGCGCATCGAGCTTGCGGATAATTTCATCGGTCAGGATTTCCCATCCTTTGCCGCGATGTGAATTGGGTTCATGGGCCCGCACCGTCAGCACGGTATTGAGCAGCAGCACCCCGTTTCTGGCCCAGGATTCCAGACAGCCATGGGCAGGAGGCCGGATCCCCAGATCATTCTCCAGCTCCTTGAAGATATTCTGCAGCGACGGCGGCTTTGGCACGCCCCGCTTTACCGAAAAGCAGAGTCCGTGCGCCTGCCCCGGACCATGATAGGGATCCTGTCCCAGAATCACCGCCTTGACATCCTCATAGGCTGTCAGCTTCAGCGCATTGAAGATATCGTACATGTCAGGGTAAACCTGATAGTGCGAATATTCATATTTGAGGAATTCTCTCAGATCTTTATAATACTGCTTCTGGAACTCCTCCGCCAGGACCTCGTCCCAGCTGTTGCCGATGTGCACCATGATGTTTCTCCCTTTGTTCCTTTTACTTCATCTGTGTCAGTCCTGTCCGGGAACCTGCGGCAGGCCGTCAAATCCTTTCTGCAGTTCCTCGTCCGTAGGAATGTGATCGCTCATTTCCCCGTCGTTGAACTGCTGGTAGGCCACCATATCAAAGTATCCTGTTCCGGTGAGCCCGAACACAATCGTCTTCTCCTCGCCGGTCTCCCTGCAGCGGATGGCCTCGTCCATAGCCACCTTGATGGCATGACCGGATTCCGGGGCCGGAAGGATGCCCTCCACCCTGGCAAATTCGGTGGCTGCCTTAAAGACCGATGTCTGCTCCACTGCGCGCGCCTGCATCAAACCGTCATGATACAGCTGGGAAAGAATACTGCTCATGCCATGGAAGCGCAGCCCGCCGGCATGGTTGGCCGATGGAATGAAGCCGCTCCCCAAAGTATACATCTTGGCCAGCGGGCATACATGCCCTGTATCGCAGAAGTCGTAGGCAAACTTTCCGCGTGTGAAGGAGGGACAGCTGGCCGGCTCCACAGCAACGATCTGATAGTCCTTTTCCCCGCGCAGCATTTCTCCGACAAACGGCGAAATCAAGCCGCCAAGATTGGAGCCGCCGCCTGCACAGCCTATGATCATATCCGGCTGGATGTCATATTTATCCAGCGCCGTCTTGGTCTCCAGACCGATCACCGTCTGGTGCAGCAGTACCTGGTTAAGCACGCTGCCCAGCACATACCGGTATCCCTTATGGGTGGTGGCTTCCTCCACCGCCTCGGAGATGGCACATCCCAGGCTGCCGGTGGTTCCGGGGAACGCCTCGCAGATCTTCCTTCCTACTTCAGTATGCATCGAAGGAGACGGCGTGACGCTTGCACCGTACGTACGCATGACTTCCCTGCGGAAGGGCTTCTGCTCATACGACACCTTGACCATAAAGACCCTGCAGTCCAGTCCGAGATAGGCGCAGGCCATCGAAAGCGCCGTGCCCCACTGACCGGCGCCGGTCTCTGTGGTAACGCCGGCAAGCCCCTGTTTCTTGGCATAGTAGGCCTGGGCGATGGCCGAGTTCAGCTTGTGCGAGCCGCTGGTATTGTTGCCCTCAAATTTGTAGTAAATTCTGGCCGGCGTGTCCAGCTTTTTCTCCAGACAGTAAGCCCGCACCAGCGGGGAAGGCCTGTACATCTTGTAAAAATCCTGGATTTCCTCCGGAATATCAATATAAGGTGTCTCGTCATCCAGCTCCTGCTGCACCAGTTCTTTGCAGAAGATCGGCTCCAGCTGCTCTGCCGTAAGCGGCTTGCCGGTGGCCGGATCCAGCAGCGGCGCCGGCTTGTTTTTCATATCTGCACGGACGTTGTACCATTGCCTTGGAATCTCGTCTTCGCCAAGGTAAATTTTGTACGGGATGTTGTGATCAAGCTTCATGATGATTCCTTTCTCGCTGTGCATCGTCCGCAGTCAGCCGCCGGAATAGAGAAAAAGTCATACCTTCGCCATCGGGACAAAGATATGACTTTGCATTGCCACCCAGCTGCATCATCTGCAGTCCACTCCAGGTACAGCGTGATACCTGCTCCCTTGATAACGGGCGGAGTTCCCGTCAGACATTACTCGGCCGGGATACTCCCTCTGCCTTTCCTTCTGCCCTCATGAGTCCATTCTCACTGCAGTCAGCCGCCACCCTTCCAGCACCGGCAGCTCTCTATCGGCATTCTGCAAGCGATACTACTCTCAATCATAGGTTTAGCATATTATCTTTGTCTTCAGAATAATCCAGCATCTCTCATTTGTCAACCGTCTGCCGTTCCCGCTCTTGCAGGACGCTGCCTGTTTGTGATACGATGAACATTATGAAAAAAGCACACCTTTCCAAGTTGGCAGGCCGGCCGCTGCAGGACTATCTGCAGGAGAACGGCTATCAGCTCTGCCCCGTTGCAGGAAGCAGCACCGCTCCCGCAGCCATACGCACCCATGCAGATCTCTACTTCTGCTCTTTGGGAGAACGTCTGTTCTGCGGAGATCCCGCCAGGGTAGGCGGGGTTTATCCAGAAGATGTATGCTACAACGCTGCCTGCACAGGCAAATATTTCATTCACAATCCCAAATACACCGCACCTGAACTGCAGGAAGCAGCACATAAGGCCGGTCTTCAATGCATTGCCGTAGAACAGGGCTATGCAGGATGCAGCACGCTGGTCGTCGACCCGAATGCGATCATCACCGCCGACCGGGGAATCGCCGCAGCAGCAGAGCAGCACGGACTGGATGTTCTCCTGATCCGCCGCGGCCATATCCTTCTGCCGTCCTATGATTACGGCTTTATCGGCGGCGCCGCCGGCCGGCTTGCGGATCGCGAGGGCACCAGCGGCACCATCGTCTTCAACGGCAATGTTGCCGCACATCCTGATTTCCGCGCCATGGAATCATTCATCCTGCACCACGACTATTCCCTGAAGTATTTCCGAAGCTATCCGCTGACCGATATCGGCGGTGTGATCATCGAGTCGCTATGAAGCAGCACGCGATCATCCCCATCTTCATTCCGCATGCCGGCTGTCCGCATCAGTGTGCCTTCTGCAACCAGCGCACGATCACGGCACAGGCGGCACCGCCGGATCCTGCCAAGGTGCAGGAAATCATCGAGTCCCATCTCGATACGCTCTGCGGCCGCGGGCTCCGCTCCATCGAGGCGGCATTCTACGGCGGCAGCTTCACCGGGCTGCCTATGGACGAGCAAAGCGCACTCCTGGAAGTGGCAGAGACTTATAAAAATGAAGGCCGCATTGACAAAATCCGTCTCTCGACGCGGCCCGACTATATTGATGATGCTGTCCTTCGCCATCTGCGGCATCACAGCGTAGATGTTATCGAACTGGGCGTCCAGTCCTTCGATGAGGACGTCCTTGCGGCCAGCCGGCGGGGACACACGGTGGAAGATATCTACCATGCATGCCGCGCCGTGCAGGAGGCCGGCTTCACCCTCGGCATCCAGCTGATGATCGGTCTTCCCAAAGACACACCGGAACGCGCTGTCGAAAGCGCACGCCGCGCCGCTTCGCTGCATCCGGCGCAGGCCAGGCTCTATCCGGCCGTCGTGCTCGAGGGAACCCCCATGGCACGCTGGCTGAAGGACGGACGTTATCTCCCCATGTCCATGGAGGTGCTGATCGACACTACTGCCGCCATGTACCGGATCCTCGAGGATGCCGGCATCAGGATCCTTCGTGTCGGTCTGAAGAGCACCGACCTGATCAACGGTGAAGCCGATCTGGCACACCATTACCATCCTGCCTTCCGCCAGCTGGTTGAAGGCCGGCTGGCACACAGAGATATTGAGAATCAGCTTGCCGCCCTGCTCAGTCAAGACGGCGGCGCCCAGAAAACATCCATTGACTTGTACGCCAACCCGCATTCCTTCAATGCGATGGTCGGGCACAAGGCATGCAACCGAAAAGCACTGGAACAGGCCCACCCGGATCTCATCTTCTCCTGGAAGCAGGATGCGGCCCTGGCGGATCACCAGTACCGTGCTGTCATCGCAAGGAGGCACCAATGAAAGCAGTTGTATCCGTCATCGGCAGAGATATGGTCGGCATTCTGGCCAAAGTCAGCACCGTCTGCGCCGAAGCCAACACCAACGTTATCGAAGTCAGTCAATCTGTCATGCAGGACCTGTTCGCCATGGTCATGATCATCGACATCGCCCAGATCAATTGTCAGCTGGAAACATTGCAGGCCAGACTGCAGGAACGTCTTGAGGGCATGACAATCCATGTCATGCATGAGGATATCTTCAATTCCATGCACAGGATCTAGGGAGGGCAGCACAGATGATCAACACCAATGATATCTTAGAAACCATACGGATGATCCAGGACGAAAATCTGGACGTCCGCACCACCACCATGGGCATCTCCCTGCTGGACTGTGCCGATGCAGACATCGACAAAGCATGTGAAAAGGTCTATGAAAAGATCGTCCGCAAGGCAGGAAACCTGGTAGCCGTAGGAGAATCCATCGAAAAAAAATACGGCATTCCCATTGTCAACAAACGGGTATCCGTTACGCCGATCGCTATGCTGGCCGGCATCTCCGGCGGCGATCCGGTCAAGTATGCCAGGACGCTGGATAAGGCTGCCCGCACCATCGGCATCAACTTCATCGGCGGTTACTCCGCCCTGACCCAGAAAGGCTTTTCCGCCGGCGACGAGGCGCTGATAGCCTCGATCCCGCAGGCTCTTTCCGAAACAGAGCTCGTCTGTGCCTCGGTCAATATCGGCAGCACCAAGGCCGGCATCAACATGGATGCCGTCCGCACCATGGGCTCCATCGTCCGCCGAACCGCGGAACTGACCAGCGACCGGCAATGCATCGGTGCCGCCAAGCTGGTTATCTTCTGCAATGCACCGGAGGATAATCCCTTTATGGCGGGCGCCTTCCACGGCCCCGGCGAACCGGACTGCGTCATCAATGTGGGCGTAAGCGGCCCCGGCGTCGTCCGTGCGGCACTGGCCAAGATGGATGATACAGCCGACCTTTCCGCTGTCTCCGACATGATCAAGCGAACTGCCTTCAAGGTAACCCGCATGGGACAGCTGGTCGGCACTGAAGCAAGCAAAGCACTCGGCGTTCCCTTCGGCATTGTGGATCTGTCCCTCGCACCTACGCCGGCCGTCGGCGATTCCGTCGCCTACATTCTTGAAGAAATCGGACTGGAGCAGTGCGGTGCCTGCGGCACGACTGCCGCGCTGGCCATGCTCAATGATGCTGTCAAAAAAGGCGGCCTGATGGCATCCAGCAACGTCGGCGGTCTGTCCGGCGCCTTTATCCCGGTGACCGAAGATGCCGGCATGATTGCTGCCGCCCGCAGCGGTGCCTTGTCCATCGAAAAACTGGAAGCTATGACGGCCGTCTGCTCCGTCGGACTGGATATGATCGTCATCCCCGGCGATACACCGGCGGATGTCATCTCCGGTATCATTGCCGACGAAGCTGCCATTGGCATGATTAATTCCAAAACCACCGCTGTGCGCGTCATTCCCGCCATCGGTGCTGCTGAAGGCGAAGAACTGGATTTTGGCGGTCTGCTGGGAACCGGCCCCGTCCTCCATGTCAACACAAAATCTCCTGCCAAGATGATGCAGCGCGGCGGAAGAATTCCCGCTCCGGTGCAGAGCCTCAAGAACTAAAGCAGCAGGCAGCCTGTCTTTCAGGCTGCCTGTTTCTCTGCACAAATCCATTGGTAAAATCTATAACTCGTAGAGCGCGCCATTGCCGAATGTCCAATGGCCGCGCTCTGCACCGGCCTCGAAATTCAGCTTGGCAATCCCAAGATCGATCAGATCGGTCTCCTCCTCCTGCTTTACGACCGCCGACACCAGACCATCCTCATAGATGAAACGCACCGGCTGGCGGTTCATGGCAGAAGGCGCATGGGTCGCTGCCCGGACGCTGTAAACGACCCAGTTCTCAGGCCTGCCATCGGCTACCAGCATGTCCCGCACTTTTTTCCTTCTGCGCTTGATCGTTTTCGCCAGCATCTTTTCCCGGATCGTCGGCTCCGGCTTGACGTGCCCGAAAGGAATGACACAGACCAGCCTTTCTCCGGGTGCCAGCGCCGCCTTTACTTTTTTCCTGTTGTAGGTGCCGGCCACCCAGCAGGAGCCCATACCCATGCGCTGAATCAGCAGCACCATGCTTTCGCCGTAGTAACCGACTTTTTCCAGAAGATCCGGATCCGCCTCAGGCCCCGCCATGACAAGGTAATTGCGTACACCCGTGAAGAACACATGGCCGCTGCTGGCCGTAAAAGGGCTCCCGTCTTCAAAGATCGGCACGATGCGTATACCGCCGGCATCGCTGCGCTGGGCTGCAGCCTTCATGATCTTTTCCCGGTCAGAGCGGCTGACCGGACGATTAGTATAGCTGCGCCGCGAAACCCGCTCGGTATAAGCCTGCTTCATTCCTATCATAGAACGCCCCTCTCTTTGAGAATACCGGCTATGCGCTTAGCAGCCTGCCGGTCATCCACATCGCCGACCTCTACCTGCAGATCAGCGTATTTCTCGTAGAGTTCTCTGCGATTCTCATAAATGGTTCGGATATCCTTGTCTCTGTCTGTCGAGATGTCCGCCTTGTCATCCTCCCGAAAGCGCTGTTCCAGCAGCGGAATCGGCAGCGACAGGTAAACCACTGTGCCGATCTTTCCCAGATGGTGCATTGCCTTTTCTCCGTAGATGATGCTGCCGCCGGTGGCAATCACCGTATGATGCACGTCGATCGTCGCATTGAGATCCTCTTCGATCTTGTTAAATCCCCACGAACCGACGGACTCGATCAGCTCGCTGATCAGCTTTCCCTCGTGTGTCTGAATCATGATGTCAGAGTCGAGAAATCCATAGCCGGTCAATTTTGCCAGCTGCACGCCGATGGTGCTCTTGCCGCAGCCCGGCATGCCGATGAGAACAATATTATCCATCCAAACATCCTCCAAATTCACAGTAAAACCCCTTTTATTTTACCCTGTCCGGCGGCAGGATTCAACAACTGTCTCCACCCGTGCGTGCTGCACCGGATCTGCATCAGCACTTGACCGCGGCTTACAATAAATAGATAATGGTAGAATGAGCAACAAAAAAATCATTTCAAACAACGCATGTGTCGTCATGCCTCTGCTGCTTCGTCTTGCAGCCATTCTACTGATTGCCGCACTGATGGTCTCCCCTGTGATCTCCCCCGCCTTTGGCCGGGCAGCAGCGCGGCAGACAAACCGTGATGTCAAAATCCGTGCCAGCGCCGGCGTCGTCATGAATGCCGACACCGGCGAAGTGCTTTACAGCAAAAAAGGGCAGCATCGGTATTACCCTGCCAGCTGCACAAAAATCCTGACGGCGCTGGTGGCGCTGGAAACCTGGAAAGGCGATCTTTCCAAGGTTTTGACCGTTTCCAGGAACGCCGTTTATGGCATTGACCCGGAATCCAGTCATATTGCGCTGGATGTCGGAGAGAGAATCACCCGTGAGCAGGCGCTGTACGCCCTGCTTCTGGCCAGTGCCAACGATGCCGCTGTGGTCATCGCAGAGGATGCGGGAGGAAGCGAAAAGGGCTTTGCCAAGAAGATGAATGCCAAGGCACATTCTCTCGGTCTTACGCACTCTCATTTCGTGGATCCGCACGGACTCTACAACAAGGCGCACTATACTACGCCGCAGGACCTGGCAGCCATCATGCAGGCGGCGCTGAAAAACAAAACATTCGTCAAGATCTTCAGCACCATCTCCTATACCATCCCCAAGACCAATAAATCAAAGAAGCGTGTCCTTTGGAACAATCATCGGATGATCCGGACGAAATATTACTACTACCCCGGCGTCATCGGCGGCAAAAGCGGCTACATCACAAAATCAAGATTCAATCTTGTCACCGTCTGCAGGAAGAAGGGCATGCACCTCATCGTTGCCGTCATGCACGGCAGCACGGCAGAAGATATGGTCAAAGACACCAAAAAGCTGCTGGATTACTACTATGATCATTACCACGCCGTTACGGTGCCGGTGCAGGCCTCCGGTATCTCTGTCGCCGGCATCAAAAACGTAAAGACCTCACTTTCCGGTGGCAGCTTATCGGTGATTGTCCCCAAATCCGTGTCAAAAGACAACCTGAAGACGGCAGTCCGCATCAAACACATGCGGCTTCCCATCGAAAAAGGAGAGACCATCGGCACCATTGATCTGATGGAGAACGGCCAGGTGCTTGCCAGCACGAAAATAAAGAGCGCAGAGCGCCTCACCATCTGGGACAGCAGCATGTTCCGCATTTTCCTGTGCAGTGCCGGCGCTGTCATCATTCTGGCGGCCCTGCTTGCAGTCACACGCCGGCGGAAGCATGCAAAACCGAGGAAGAAAAAACGGAAATAAAAAAATCCCGAAGTGCCGTCAGAACTACTAATTCACGCCCTAGATTCTACTAGGTGGGTGCGTTCGTCCCGGGACTCTGTCTTCCACTCTATGGAGGCTCGACATATCCCGGGAGATCATGCTCCCTGCGACAATATGTAGGTTGAATTATATAGTTCCAGACGTACAGCCCAGGATTTATTTTCAGCTTGCGCTGTCTCTATGGGTATTATAGCATGTTCTGCACGCTTTTCAACGCCTATGAGAAAATGCTGCAGCAAGGCTATGCCACCCTGCCGGCGTCATCTTATCCGGCATGACGCATTAAAAGGTTGCTACCTCAGGCTCTGCAGGTGCACAGGGCGCAACACTGTAACAGTAAAGCACCGGGCCGGTATCCCCCTCATAGACCTCCTCCGGCTCCACCTTGACTTTGGCTTTGATTTCCACCCAGTCACCTGTCTTCAGATCCTCGTCCTCTTCATAATGGCAGGCCAGACCGGCAAACTGAATATCCTGCACACAGCAGGTCATAACGTGGCGTCCAAAAGCGAACTTTCCCTTGGGAAGATCGCCGGCCATCGCCACCCTTCCCTTGACCTTCAGTCGTTTTCCGTCATAGTTCTGGGGGTTTTCGTTGATGTCCCGATACCACTCCGCATAGTACTCTTCCTTGATATCGATCTCCGGAGCCGACATGTCATACGGCAGCGGATCGGGAATGTTATCCGCTTCCACATCATCAGGTCCGTATTCATACAGAATCTGCGACTTCCGGTTGGCCACACGGACAATCTTATGGAATTCATTCTTGTCATAGCTGCGGTCGAATCGATTGAAGACAACCAGTTCTGCCGTCTTCATCTTGTCAAAGGCCTGCTGCCGCATATTCTGGTTGTACATCAGGAAGGTCTTTGCATCGGCAAACATGACTTCCTGATAGATGATCCATTCCTGCGGCATAGCGCGGAACAGCGTCTCCAGCATCCACATGCCGTTGTACTCCACAACGGCGCGCTCGATCATGTGTTCTGCCTGCATTTCCTCCAGGCGCTCCCGGGTCAGATCGCTTTCCTTCTTGACGGTTTCGATATATACGTTGGGGCGGGCGAACTGCGCCGGATCATATTTTTCTTTTCCCGTTTCGCAAAGAAGGAGAAGCGTCCTTTCGCCGGCATTGAAATCTTCCCCCTCCAGCACTTCCTGGATGAAGCTTGTCTTACCGGCACCCAGGAATCCTGTAAACAAATATACTGGTATCTCCATGTCATGCTTCCTGTTCCAGTCCAAACAACGCTCTGACGTGTGCATCCTTGAGGTCGGTGCCGATCACACAGATCCTGCCCGTAATCTCGGCGCTGCCGCTGCGCACCTCGGGTTTGCCGGGGACGTAATCAAAGTGAATCCATCTGCCGTCAGTGCCTTCCACGATGCCCTTGGCGCGAAGCACCATGCCGCAGGCCGCTTCATCCTCAAGCCCTTCAAGCGCCTGCTGGATCTGCTCCTTGGTATACTTCCTGGCGGTTTCCTCACCCACATCCTGGAACACCTCATCCGCATGATGATGATGGTGATGTTCGTGCTCATGATGGTGATGTTCGTGATCGTGATCGTGGTGATGTTCGTGCTCATGCTCATGATCGTGATGATCATGGCCGTGTTCGTGATCATGGCCGTGATGATGTTCATGATCATGGCCATGCTCGTGGGCGTGCGCCGCTTCCTCCGCATAGGCTTCCTCACGCAGCTTGTCCAGCTCGGCAGAAAGCGTCTTCTTCTGCTCCATGGTCTCCAGAATACGGGCGCCGCTGATCTGATCCCACGGTGTCGTGACGATAGCGGCTTCCTTGTTGATGGCACGAAGCGTGCGCACGCATGCCTCGATCTCTTCCTCGCTCATATCCTGCGTACGGCTGAGGATGATAGAGCTGGCATTGGCCACCTGGTTTTCGTAGAATTCGCCGAAATTTTCCATATACATGGTGCACAGCGTCGCATCCACCACCGTCGTAAATCCGTTGAGCTGGATCTGGTCGTTGTGCAGATCCTGCACTGCGATGATCACATCGGAGAGCTTGCCTACACCGGATGGTTCAATGAGGATTCTGTCCGGTGCATAATCGGCAATGACCTGATTCAAAGCTCTTCCGAAATCCCCCACCAGCGTGCAGCAGATGCAGCCGGAATTCATTTCGTTGATCTTGACCCCGGTATCCTTTAAAAAACCGCCGTCGATGCCGATCTCCCCGAATTCGTTTTCAATCAGCACCAGCTGTTCGTCCCCGTAAGCCTCATCGATAAGCTTTTTGATCAGCGTGGTCTTGCCGGCGCCCAGGAAGCCGGAAAAAATATCTACCTTTGTCATAACGTCTTACCATCTCTTTCCCATGATATCCTGTGATGTTGGTTTGCATTCTGGCATGTTTTTTCTGCAGCGGCGCACTGCATGATGCACCGCGCACAATACTTTTTTCATAACATTATAATTATATCACAATCAAGCGGCCCTGAAACAGGCAAGTGCCGCCGATCATTTCCCAACGCCCCGCATTTTGTGGTATAGTAAGGGAAATGATGTACTTTATCCCGTGCGCGAAACCGGGGACCAGCTTCCCGCTGCGGACGGGTCATACTTGTGAGGTAAGATTTATGCATAGAGAATTCCTGATGGGGAACGAGGCGATCGCCCTGGGCGCCATAGCGGCCGGCATCGACCTTATCGCCGGCTACCCCGGGACGCCCTCCACAGAGGTGCTGGAGACCGTGGCATCCCACAATCCCGGTGACATCCACGTAGAGTGGTCCATCAATGAGAAGGCCGGCATGGAAGTCGCAGCCGGTGCTGCCTACTGCGGTGCCCGCGCCATGGTCACCATGAAGCAGGTCGGGCTGAACGTGGCGGCTGATCCGCTGATGAGCCTGGAGTATGTCGGTGTGGAAGGCGCTCTGGTCATCATGGTCGCCGATGATCCCGGTCCCATCTCTTCCCAGACCGAACAGGACACCCGGACCTTCGGCATGTTTTCCAAGGTTCCTGTCTTCGATCCTTCTTCCGTGGAAGAGGCTTACGCCATGATTCAGGAAGCGTTCGCTTTTTCCCACCGCTATCACACGCCTGTCTTTTTCCGCGCCACCACGCGCATCGATCACGGCTACCAGTCCATCGACATTAAAGACACAGCAGAATACACCCCGCACGCCAAAGCCTCCTGGCAGCGTGATCCGGCCCGCTGGGTGATCTTCCCGCGGCTTTCGGTGAAGAATCATGCTTTGATCGAAAAGAGAAACCGGGATCTGACAGAGGTCTTTTCCAGCTATCCGCGCAACGCCATCGTACCGTCAGCAGGCGATGAAAACTGCCGGCGGGGGATCGCCAGCCACGGCATGAATTATCAATATGTCCTGGATAATCTCTCGTCCGCAGATGACGTCCGCCTTCTGAAAGTCACCACACCGTTCCCCTTCCCGGAGGAACTGGGACTGCAGTTTCTGAAGGGACTGGATGAAGTCCTCTGTGTCGAGGAACTGGATCCGGTCATTGAACGGGCACTGATCAGCCTCTGCGGCAAATACCACCTTCCTGTGAGGATCCGCGGCAAAATGACCGATGATATTGCATCCTCCGGGGAAAATACCCCGGCTTCCGTCGGGGCAGCCATCGACCGCTTCCTCGGACGTACACCAAATGCGGAAGCAGCAGAAGCGGCCGCACCTCTCCCCGCGCTGCCGGTGCGCCCGCCGGTTCTGTGTGCCGGATGTCCACACCGCGCCTCTTTCTATGCGGTAAAAGAAGCCATGAAAGGACGGAAGAGCATTTTCTGCGGCGACATTGGCTGCTACACGCTGGCCAATGCCATGCCGCTGGATATGTGCGACACCTGTCTCTGCATGGGGGCAGGCATCACCATCGCACAGGGCGTCGGCCATACCGATCCTGATACGAAATGCTTCGGCTTCGTAGGCGATTCCACGTTCTTTGCCTCCGGCATCACCGGCACGATCAACGCCTACTATAACCAGGCGGACATGACCCTGGTGGTGCTTGACAATGCCACCACCGCGATGACCGGCCACCAGCCGCACCCCGGCACCGGCCGCACGATGATGGGACAGATCGTTGACAAAGTCAGCATAGAAAACATACTGCGCGGTATCGGACTGACGACGGTCGAGACGGCAGATCCCCTGGATCATGCGGCTTCCGTCGAAACCGTGCGCCGCGTCGCAGAGGAGCCCGGCGTCAAAGCCATCATTTTCCGCTCGCCTTGTGTCACCCTGACCCGCCCCAAGGGATGCTCGCACGTGAAGGCAGAGCAGTGCACCGGATGCCAGCGCTGCATCCGCGAACTGGGCTGTCCCGCCCTTATTCTGCGGGAAGGGAAAGCTTTTATCGATGCTTCCCAGTGCACCGGCTGCACGCTGTGCGAACAAATCTGTCCGGTCAATGCCATTGAAGGAGGTGACCACAATGCCTAAGAATATCATTCTTTGTGGCGTCGGCGGCCAGGGCACGATTCTGGCCAGCAAGCTGATTGCTGCCGCCGCTATGGCTAAAGATATCAAGATACAATCTGCCGAGACGATCGGCATGGCACAGCGGGGAGGCAGTGTCTTTTCCCATCTGCGCATGGGCAGCGGTCCGCATGCACCGCTGATCGGCCGAGGCAAAGCGGATCTGATCATCGGCTTTGAACCGGCAGAGACCGTACGCCAGCTGCCCTTCCTCAAGCCGGATGGCGCCGTCGTCGTCAGCAGCAGACCGGTCATGCCGGTCAGCGCGCTCATCGGTGATACCGGTTATCCGCTCGAGGAAATCCTGGACTACCTTCGCCATCATGTGCAGCATCTGACGATGGTGGATGCCGAGCAGGCCGCCAGTGACCTGGGTTCAGCCAAAGTTCTCAATGTGGTTCTTCTTGGTGCTGCGGCCCGCAGCGGTGAGCTGGGTCTTGGCGTGGACGATCTGCGTCAGGCAGTCCACCAGAAAATGCCGGAAAAAGTCCATGCACTTAATGATCGTGCGCTCAATTACACCAGCCGATGAAGCACCCTTTGCCAACTCAACGTCAAACCGCCGGTGCACCGGCAGAAAGAAGCCAATTCCATGGAAATCAATGAAACGCAGCTGGGGCAGGTAAACAACCAGATCCAGCGTCTGATTCAAAGCAACAACTTTTACGGCCACCGACTCAAGGAAGCCGGCATCACCGGCATTCACAGCGCCGATGACTTTCACGCCCTGCCTTTTTCCGAAAAACAGGACCTTCGAAGCGCTTACCCTCTGGGGCTGATGGCCGTGCCCGAAGAGGAGATCGTCCGTATCCACTCCTCTTCAGGCACCACCGGCACGCCGGTCATCATTCCCTACACAGCTAAGGATGTGGATGACTGGGGCGAGATGTTCAAACGCTGCTATGAATTCGCCGGCATAACGAACCGGGACCGTATCCAGATCACCCCCGGCTACGGCCTTTGGACCGCCGGCATCGGCTTTCAGAACGGTGCCGAAAAGCTGGGCGCCATGGTCATTCCGATGGGCCCCGGCAACACCAACAAACAGCTGCAGATGATGATGGATCTGCAGACGAGTGTCCTGTGTGCCACCTCCTCCTATGCCCTTCTGCTTGCCGAAGAAATCGCCGCACGCGGCATCGGAAACAACATCCATCTGCGCAAGGGCGTCATCGGTTCGGAACGCTGGGGCAGGAAGATGCGTAACCGCATCTCCAGGGAGCTGGGCATAGAACTCTACGACATCTACGGCCTCACCGAGATCTACGGTCCGGGCATCGGCATCAGCTGCCGCTATGATGCCGGCATGCATATCTGGGATGATTACCTTTATCTTGAGATCATTGATCCCGAGACCGGAGACAATGTGCCGGACGGTACGTATGGCGAAATCGTCATCACAACCCTGGTGAAGGAAGGCGCACCGCTGATCCGTTACCGCACACACGACATTTCCCGCATCATTCCCGGAACATGTCCCTGCGGCAGCCGCTACCCGAGGATCGACGCCATTGTCGGCCGCAGCGATGACATGATGAAAATCAAGGGTGTCAATGTCTTCCCCAAGCAGATCGAGGAAATTCTCGGCGGCTTCCCGCAGCTCTCCAGTGAATATCAGATCCGCATTTCCCATCTGGACGGCAGGGACACGATGCGCATCTATGTAGAAACCAACGGCCACGAAGACTTCCTGGAAACGGCTGATGAGGTCGCTGCTGCGGTCAAGAGCCGCATTGGCTTCACACCGCTGGTCAAGGTCGTGGAACTGGGTGTCCTGCCCCGCAGTGAAAAGAAGACGAAGCGGGTCATCGACGAACGA
Source organism: uncultured Eubacteriales bacterium (assembly GCA_900315555.1). Classification (GTDB taxonomy): domain Bacteria; phylum Bacillota; class Clostridia; order Peptostreptococcales; family Anaerovoracaceae; genus RUG100. The sequence goes on along the minus strand of OMZN01000041.1, from coordinate 41,165 downwards.
TACGAATAAAGACGAAACGATACGAATAAGGAAGAAAAGAATAACACAAGCGATAAAAGATCTGCTGCGGGCGGCAGGAGCCGTTCCCGACAGCAGATCTTTTCCTGTTCTGCACTATTGCCTTGTTTGTATGGGATTTCCCTCCGCTATTTTCTGCTTCGGTTCACCAGGCTGAAAATCACGATAATGAGAACCATAGCCGCAAGCACAACGATATACGGTGTGATGTGGCGAAAGGTATCCGCCCCGCCCGGAAGAGAGGCAAAACTGCTTCCCATCAAGCCCATACCTGTCAACACGGCTGCCATGGCCGCTGTTATCCGCAGGATCCGATTCACTGCGCCTACCCCTTTCCTGCCGCCGCACGCCGGCATGCCGCACAGGCTGCCTCTTTCCTGCGCACGGCTTCACTGCATCAAAGACATTACCATCAATATATTGCAAGAAAGGTGTCAAGTCAACCGGGTTTCTGCCGTCCTGTCAAGGCTTTCTTTCAATGCTCTTTGGCCTGTCAATGCTCTTTGGATTCCGACAGCAGCTCCGTCATGCTGCGCAGTCCGGTGACCACAGTGCTGACATTGTGCAGCAATGCCGAGGTAGCCGGCGGCAGAATACCGGATACGCTGAGTGCAATCAGCCCCGCATTGAATCCCATGATAAACCGGTAGTTGGACCGGATCCTCTTCATCAGAGCATTGCTCAGCTGCTTCAGCAGAACCAGCCGGTGCAGGTCTTCGGCAGAGACGATGATGTCAGCTACTTCGCTGGCGATGGCAGCACCTCCGCGGATAGCGATACCGGCATCTGCTTCCGATAAGGAAGGCGTATCATTGACACCGTCGCCCACCATGATCACCTTGCGGCCGGCAGCGTGTTCCTGCTTGATGAAGGCAGCTTTTTCTTCAGGCAGCACTTCAGCATGGTATTCATCCAGCTTCAGTTCCCGTGCCACAGCGGATGCAGTTCGCTCATTGTCCCCCGTCATCATGCATACGCGGTCAAAGCCGGCCTGATGCAGCGCACGGATCACTTCCGGCGCTTCTTCCCGCAGTGGATCAAAGATGCAGATAACGGCCACCAGTACGCCGTCAATGGCAAGATATAAATGGGTATATTCATCCGGCAGTGCACGAAGAACGTCCTCCTCACCTTCCGGCATCCTGACCTTCTCATCCTCGAAGACAAAGTGGTAGCTGCCGATGAGCGCTCGTTTTCCATCCACCCGGCTGGAGATCCCATGCGCCACGACGTATTCCACCTTGGAATGCATCTCTTTGTGCACCAGATCCCGTTCGGCAGCAGCTTTCACCACTGCATTTGCCATGGAGTGGGGATAATGCTCTTCCAGGCAGGCCGCCATCCGCAGCGCATCCTCTTCCTTCATATCGCCGAAGGTAACCACATCCACAACAGTTGGCGTTTCATGGGTCAGCGTGCCCGTCTTGTCAAACACGATCGTTTCTGCCTGCGCCACAGCTTCCAGGAATTTGCCGCCTTTGACAGAAATATCGTGGCTGCCGGCCTCTTTGATGGCAGACAGCACCGCCAACGGCATGGAGAGCTTCAAAGCACAGGAAAAATCAACCATCAGGAACGAGATCGCCCGGTTCACATTCCGGGTCAGCAGCCAGGTAAACGCTGTCCCGCCAAGTGAATAAGGCACCAGTTTATCCGCAAGGTGGAAAGCCCTGGCCTCTGTGTTTGATTTGAGCTTTTCCGATTCCTCAATCATCCTGACGATCTGATCGTATTTGCCGCTTCCTGCCGTTTTCGTGACCTCGATGGTGCATTCTCCCTCTTCAACCACCGTACCGGCATAGACATAGCCGCCTGCTTTCCTCGCGACAGGAACGGATTCTCCCGTCATGGAAGCCTGGTTGACCATCACCGTTCCCTCTATCACCTTGCCGTCCAAAGGCACGATGTCCGAGGTTCGGATCACCACGCGGTCATGCTTTTCAATGCTGCCGATCCCAACGAGCTCTTCTTCTCCGTCCTCCTTCTTCCTCCAGACCTTCTCTACCTTCAGAGACATGGTTCTGGCAAGATCATTGACGGATTTCTTGTGGGTCCAGGCCTCAAGCAGTTCCCCGATATTGAGCAGGAACATCACGGAACCCGCTGTTGCATAATCCTTCTGCCACAGCGAGGCCGTAATGGCCGCTGCATCCAGCACAGATACATCAAGTCCCCGCGTAAAGAGTGCCCTCAGGCCCTTGATCAGGAAGCGGATGCTCTTGGCCACAGTCCAGATCATTCTGAGAGGAGCAGGAAAAAAGATCCTTCGGAAAATTCTCCCAAGGATCATCATAGTAAGCTTTTCGGCGTATTTCCGATCGACATCCCGGCCGGTCTCCTGCGGCACCAGTTCACAGAGGCGCTCATCCTGATAAGAAAAATTCTCCAGCGCCGAACGGATGCCGCTCCAGTCCTCTGTCTTCCGCGTCCTGAAGATAACCACCTCGCCGGTTCGGTCAAGGACCTTGGCTTTATCAACGCTGTCCTGCTCCTGCAGGTAGTATTCGAGGAGATCAGCCTGCCGCAGGGTCATCCCCAGCTGGGCGATACGAAGGCGGATACGCCATGTTGATTCATGCAGTACAAAAAACTTCATTATGCTTTCTGTTCTTCCTCATAGGCTGCCAGGACTGCTTTTGCCTGTTCGATCTCCCGCTCTTTCTTTTCAGCCTTCCGCTTTTCATTGATATCCGCTGCATCTGCCGCAATATCACCGCCGCTTGCCTGCAGCGTCGAACAGACTTCCATCACCTTATCCCTGCCGCGCATCACGGCAGCTGCACAGTGCGTATATACTTTCTTCGCATCCTCACTGGAAAGTATCGATATGCCTGCTGTTCCTGTCAGCAGACCGCCCACGAACATTGCTGTCTTGTTCCAATTCCATGCCATTGTTTCTGCCTTCCTTTCGTTTACGTGATGTTATTAATTTTCTTTTTTGTCAGCCATGATCTTCATGGCAAGCTGGCTTCCCAAGGCAAAGCGAGCACCCTTTACGGAGATGACAAGATTGCCTTTCCCTACCTTGGATACCACTTTGACGACAGCACCATCCACAAAGCCCATGTCTTCCAGATGCTTTTTCACTTCTTTGGTGCCGTTCACCTTCCTGACCAGCATCTCGTCGCCTGCATTTGCTAATGTCAAAGGCATCATTCTTTTCCTTTCTCCCTGTGCGGGATCTGTTGGTTAACACCAGCATTGATTACGGTTAATATCTTAATCTGTATATGCCAATATGCTGTTAGCTATATCTAACGTTTTAAGCATACCTCTTGGCATGAAGAAAGTCAATCAAAAATGTTAGCACTGCCTTACCAGTAAGTTGAAAACCATTCTGTCTGCAGTTCGTAAAATGCGCACCTTGAGGCAGATGAAAAAACGAAACCAAAAAGCCGCCGGGCATCATGCAGCGCGGCAATCGCACCCGCGCCGCATGCATTTCCAGCGGCTTTTGCAGTATACTTTGGCGGAAGCGGTGGGATTCGAACCCACGTGCCCAGAAAGGACAACCGCATTTCGAGTGCGGCTCGTTATGACCACTTCGATACGCTTCCTCATGTCGATGCTTTGCCTGCGGCATGGCAGGGACAAGCTGACTTTGCCAGTATACACCATCTTCGCTGCCATTTCCAGTCATAGATTCTGTACAGCGGCAGAAAATTTCATCTGCCTGCATCGTCAAATGTCATCTGCAGGATTTTCACCCTTTTTCCTCTCTTGGCAGGGCCGGATCGCCGCCTGATAAAACCAGCCGGCATTCCCTGTTGGACTGCCCCCGTTGAACCGCTTTACATTTCAATATATAATATGGCAGAACAAGGAGGTACCCTACGATGGATTATAGAGATGAAAAACTTGCAGCCCTCCTGACGGGCTATTCCGTACATCTTCAGGCAGGAGACAATCTCCTGATCGAGTATGAGGGCAGTGAATGCGAAAATCTGGTTCGGCAGCTGATCAAGAATGCGTACGCGGCCGGCGCAAAACCTTTTGTCAACTGCAGCAGTTCACCCATCACACGAGAGATCCTGCTGCATGCCTCCGAAGAACAGCTGACAACCCTGAACCGCTACCGCATGCATCAAATGAAGGAAATGGACGCCTACATCGCCGTGCGGGGCAGCAGCAACACCGCAGAGCTGGCTGACGTGCCTGCCGAACAGCTGGGTCTTTACAGCCGCGCACTCAAACCGGTTCTCGATGAACGCGTAGACAATACCAAATGGGTCATTCTGCGCTATCCCAACGCTTCCATGGCACAGCTTGCCGGCACAAGCCAGGAAGCTTTTGCCGACTTTTACTACGATGTCTGTACACTGGACTACGCCAGGATGTCGCGGGCCATGGATCCGCTCAAGGAATTGATGGAACGCACCGACAAAGTGCAGATCAAGGGGCCGGGCACCGATCTGACCTTCTCCATCAAAGGCATACCCGCTGTCAAGTGCAGCGGCGAGTGCAACATCCCTGACGGCGAAGTCTACACCGCGCCGGTAAAGGATTCCATGAATGGTATGATCAGCTACAACACCCCTTCTGAAGAGCAGGGCTTCACCTACGAAAATATCCGCTTTGAGATTCGCAACGGCAGAATCGTGCACGCTGAGGCCAACGACGAAGACCGAATCAATGCGCTTTTGAATACCGATGAAGGAGCTCGCTTCTTCGGTGAATTTTCTCTGGGGGTCAACCCCTACGTGCTGCATCCCATGAAGGACACTCTTTTCGACGAAAAAATCTGCGGCAGTCTGCATCTCACCCCGGGCGAAGCCTATGAAGATGCGCCTAACGGCAATGCGTCCGCGATTCACTGGGATCTGGTACTGATTCAAAGAGAAGACTACGGCGGCGGCGAGATCTACTTTGATGACCGCCTGATCCGCAAGGACGGCCGCTTCGTCGTGCCTGAACTTGCAGGACTCAACCCCGAGAACCTGAAATAGAAAGCCGGCACGAAAGGATGCCAGCAGGAACAGCCTGCCATAAGAGTCCCCGCCGTATTGCGGGCACGCTCCCGCATGCTTTCCATCAGCTGTTCAAAGCTTCCCGCACCTTTCCAGACAGGCGCTGACCTGCCTGGAAAGGTGTGTTGTTGTTCCTGATGTGTTGTTCTTGACAAGTTCCGCCTTCTCCCTTATTCTTGACTTATCTGGTCCATGATTCCATGGGAGATTTTGTATGTCTAAAAGAGAAAGATTGATCCAATCGACACTGCTTTGTGCCGCACTGACTGCGGCGCTTGTTTTCCTGCTGCTCTTGACAGGCCGGCATGGGCAGGCTGCCGCCAGTGCCTACACCATCCAGGTGAAGGAAGGACCGCTGATTCTGCGGTCTGCCGCTTCCTCATCCTCCAAAAATCTTGGCAGCGTCGCCAAAGAAAAGACACTGACTGCTGCAAGCCGTACGAAAGCCGGCGGCATCTATTGGTACAAGGTCAGGAACAATGACCAGACGGGCTATCTGTGCGGAAAGTATCTATCCCTGAAAAAAGCGGATGTGAACTATGCGGCCAAGTACTTCAAAAAGGGCACAACCAAAGATGCTCTTTCGGTGCGCAGCAAGGCTTCCACCAGTTCCACACGGATCACCACCCTGGCCAAAGGGACAAAGATCACCATCCGGGGATGGTATCAAAAGAGCGGCTCCCAAAAATGGTACAGGATCAGCTACGGCGGCAAGATACGCTATCTGGCAGCCGCCTATGTCACGCTGGCTTCCTCCGCCTCCTCATCGGGCGATCATTCTTCTTCAAACGACGCTTCGTCCTCTTCGAACGGCAGCGCTTCAGACAACAGCGCTTCCACCCAGTCCGACAGTGCTTCTTTTGAAAACTACCTGAAGGCGCAGGGATTTCCTGCAAGCTACCATGCCTACCTGCGCAAGCTGCACAAGGCACATCCCCAGTGGGTCTTCAAAGCGCAGAAAACCGGCCTCAAGTGGTCCACTGCTGTCAAAAAGGAGACCAGCATCGGCACCAACCTGGTTCATACCAGCTATCCGGACAAATACAAAAAAAAGATATCCTTTATTACCTACAATCCCATCACAGGAAAATACAAAGGCTTTGACGGCGCCGACTGGGTGCAGGCATCTGATGGTCTGATCAAGTATTATCTGGATCCGAGGAACTTCCTTAACGAAAGCAGCATCTACCAGTTCCTGACCCACACCTACCAGCGCGCCGGACAGAACACCGCCACCATTCGCAGCATCACCTCCATGAACAGCAGCTGTTTCATGGACAATACCACCTATGCGAACTGGCTGATGAAGGCGGGCAGGACTGCCAAAGTCAACCCCAACGTCATCACGGCCATGATCATTCAGGAGCAGGGCTGGCGCGGCACCAGCAGTCTGATCTCAGGCAGATACAAAGGCTATCTCGGCTATTACAACTACTTCAACATCGGTGCCTACCACAGTGGCTTCATGAATGCCGTGCAGCGCGGGCTCTGGTATGCCAAAGGGTCGGGCATCGGCGATACGTCCTACGGCCGGCCCTGGAACAAACGCTACCTCTCCATCAAGGGCGGCGCGCTGTTCTACAAAACAGTCTACCTGAACAACAGGCAGTATACCTACTATACCAAGAAATTCAACGTTTTAAACGGCTCCAGCCAGGTAGGCGAGCACCAGTACATGTCCAACATCATGGGAGCCGACAGTGAAGCGAAACTTCTCAAATGCGCCTACAGAAAAAGCAGCAGCTATGCGATGGCCTTCTACATCCCGGTCTACACCGCCATGCCGGCCAAGGCCTGTGCCAAGCCATGATGCACACGCACACCCTGCGTGTACAGCGGCTGCAGGAGAAGGGTTGACAAGCACGGCAGAGCACGTTTACAATTGACTTCCGAGCATCACAAGGCAGGCCGGCCGGTGCAGGGCCGGCCATCAAAAAACACGGAGGTAACTTCATGGGAACAAAAATGATTTCGACCCGTCATCTTGTCAAAGGCGAGGATCTGAACCACCACGGCACCCTCTATGCGGGGCGCGGCGTTGAATGGATGGTGGAAGCAGGCTTCATGACCGCCTCGGCAGCCACGGAAAGCGAAGACATCGTATGCATGCGCATCAACAGTCTGCTGTTCTCCAAGCCGGTTCCCAAAGGGCAGATGGTCATCTTTGACAGCTGCATCTGCTATGCCGGCCGCACAAGTCTGACTGCCTACGTCAAGGTCAGCAACAGCAAGACCGGAGACTTCATCGTCGACGGCTTCTTCACCTATGTCTACACCGATGAAAACGGACGTCCCAAGGCACACGGCATCGTGATCGAGCCTGAAAACGATCTGGAACAGCAGCTCTACGATGAAGCCAAAAAAATTCAGGCAGACTCCAAAGCAGAGGCCAAGACCTACTATCTGCGCAAAGATCTTTCCAAATAACCGGAACGAACCACATATTACAGGCGGGGGAAATATGCGCAGTGTCTTAAGAAGCATACGCAGCCCCCTCCCCTGCGGTCAAGGAGCATCTGTCATGGAACATACTCTATCTGCTATCGATCCTGTGCTGCAGCAGAAATACCAGCGCCTGCTGGCCGATCTGCGCGCCATGGGCAGCCTCGCAGTCGCCTTCTCCGGCGGCGTGGATTCAACCTTCCTTCTTGCAGCAGCTAAAGAAGCACTGGGCGGTCGTCTCCTGGCCGTTACGGTGCGTTCGGCCTCTATTCCTGCACGGGAGTGTCAGGAAGCCGACGCCTTCTGCAAAGCACAGGGCATCTCTCATCGCTTTGTCGATGTCGATGAACTTTCCATCGAAGGCTTTGCCGACAATCCGGCAAACCGCTGCTATCTCTGCAAGAAGGCGCTGTTCAGCGAGATTCTGACCCTGGCAGAGATAGAAGGCATCAAGGCTGTAGCGGAAGGTTCCAATCTGGATGACAACGGCGACTACCGTCCGGGGCTTCTGGCCATCGATGAGCTCGGCATTCGAAGTCCCCTGCGCGATGCGCATCTCACCAAAGAGGAAATCCGAACCCTTTCAAAGGCAATGGCTCTGCCCACCTGGGACAAGCCCTCCTTTGCCTGCCTTGCTTCCCGCTTCGTCTATGGAGAGCGTATTACGCTAAAGAAGCTGTCCATGGTGGAACAGGCGGAGCAGTACCTTTTGGATCTGGGTTTCCGCCAGCTGCGCGTCCGCATGCACGGTGAAGGTCTCGCCCGGATCGAAGTGCCGGCAGAAGAACTGCCTTCGCTGCTCACGCATCGGATAGAGGTAAGTGAGCGTCTGCATGCTGTCGGTTTTGATTATGTGACCATGGACCTGCAGGGCTACCGCAGCGGCAGCATGAACGAGACACTGACAGAGGAAGAAAAGAAATGACGCAATTCGAACGCATGACAACCGCCGAAATCCTGCATGCCGTCAAGGCAGGCTCTGTTTCCATCGAAGAAGCGGAGCATTGGTTTCAACGTAAACCCATCGAAGACCTGGGCTATGCCCAGCTGGATATGCAGCGCGGCATACGCAGCGGCTTCCCCGAGGTAATCTTCTGCAGCGGCAAGCCGGATGATTTTCTTCTGTCCATCTACCAGCACATGGTGCAGGAAAACGGTGCCGCCTTCGGCACACGCGCCACGCCTCAGCAGTATGCATTCATCCGAAGCGTCATCCACGCCATCCAGTACGATCCCGTCTCGCGCATTCTAAAATATGAAGAAGAAGAAAAACCCCGCCGCGGCCTCGTGGCTGTCTGCTGTGCAGGCACCGCCGATGTCCCCGTCGCTGAAGAAGCTGCCCAGACGGCAGAATACTTCGGCACCCGTGTGGAGCGTTTCTTTGATGTGGGCGTCAGCGGGATCCATCGCCTCCTTGCTCACTTGGAGCACATCCAAAAGGCCAACTGCATCGTAGCTGTGGCCGGCATGGAAGGTGCCCTTGCCAGCGTCATCGGCGGCCTGGTCAAGAACCCTGTCATCGCCGTACCCACCTCCATCGGCTACGGTGCCGCCATGCAGGGACTCTCCGCCCTGCTGACCATGCTGAATTCCTGCGCCAACGGCATCGCCGTCGTCAACATCGATAATGGCTACGGCGCCGGCTATCTTGCTACACAGATCAACCGCCTCGCCGCAGGAGAAGAAGAGGCGGAAGCATAATTACATGCTATTCCTTTTTTAACAGCTGGTAGAGATCGCCCCGGAAATCGATGATGCCCTCACGGCGCATGATATTCAGCTGATTAGACAGAGCGGAACGATTGACCGAAAGATACTGCGCAAACTGCTCCTGGTTCATGCCTGTATGGAACGCTTTTCCCTCGTGCTTGGCATCCATGATCCTGAGGTAGGTCATAATCCGGCTGCGCAGTCCCGTATGAGAAAGAATATCGATCTTGTACATGCTCTTGATGGATTCATCCGCCAGCATAGCAATGATATTGCGGGCGATCCGCCAATTGGCCGTACAGTTCATCAAATCTGAAATATGGATACTGATCACCGTCACGTCGCCCATGGCAATCATGCTGAGCGGCGCAATTCTCGTGCGGCTGGAAGCCGAGCTGAGGCTGAAGACATCGCCTTCCTCATAGACCATCATCAGATGGCTGTCTCCGTCCCGATGGAACTTGACGCCGCGTATTCTGCCTCCGGCCACGATGCCAAGAGCCACTTCCTTCTGACCTTCCTCGACGATGATATCGTTCTTTCGGTACGTCTGCACAGCGGGATGCACCTCCTGCATCACCTTTTCAAAGGCTGGCTCCGAAAGACCGCGAAAGAGTCCCGACCTCTTCAGTAAGGCATCAAATTTTCCGACACTGCTGTGCATGCTCCTTCTCCTAAAGCTTCCGTGACATATGTGGTATACTGTTTTCATGAAACAGATTTTTTTGCAAGGTCCTATACAAACCGGCAAATCCACCCTGCTGCGGCGCTGCCTTCTGCCTTACAGGCACCTTCTGGGGGGCTTTTCCTCCCAGCGCCTGCTGAACCGGGAGGGTGACCTGATGGGGTTTCGCATCACGTCCGCCCGGGATTTCGCCTTGACCAGGCCCTATACACCCGGTCTGCCGGGCATCTTCATGCTGCATCGAAACGGGAACGTGGAAAAGCGTCTGGAGGTCTTTGCCGGCCTAGGTGTCCGCCTGCTTCGCGAGAGCCTGCAATCGCCGATCATCCTGCTGGATGAAATCGGCGGAGCCGAGCTGCTCGTGCCTTCCTTTCGTGAGGCGCTGCAGTCGCTCCTCGCTTCCGGCATTCCCTGCCTGGGGGTTCTCAAAGCGCCGGAAAACACCGTTTCCATGGTACGCGGCGCCGGTTATCCCGCACAGCTGATCCGGGCGGGAGAGGATCTGAGAAACGCTGTCACCGAACAATACGGCGCCGGTATCATTTCCTATACCGCCTCTTCTGCGGATGCAGCCGAAAGAGAAATTACAGCCTTTCTGTCCGCACACTTTGCCAGGGATTGATCTTCTGCAGCTCTCTGCTCCAGACCTGCCGGCGAATTTTCGCACCTTGACGCAGGCTTACTCCACTTTTTTGAGCATCAAAGCCGGCGGCTGTACCGGTGCATCGCCGATCACATAGGCGCGGCGCACCTCTTCGGCTGCAAGCTGAAGCCTCTCCCTGCTGCCGCCCATCACCGTGGCCAGGAGATCGCCTGCAGCAGCCGGATCACCGATCTTCTTAGCCAGGAGAATGCCCGCGGCAGGATCGGGGACATCTGTCTTTTCCTGCCTTCCGGCACCCGTGTGCACGCTGGCCGCACCGATCCGCTTGGCATGAACAGCTTGAATCCACCCATCACGCGCAGCCCGGATTTCCTCGCGGTAACGCGCCTGCGGCAGGCGGTCCGGTGCATCAACGACTCTGCTGTCGCCGCCCTGTGCTTCGATCAGTGCCCGCAGCCTGGCCAGGCCTTCCCCCGCCTGCAGAGCATGATCGGCGCGCTTCTGCCCTTCTTCCAGGGAATCCGTCAGACCGGCGGCATAGATCATAGCACCGGCGATGGCCAGCGAGAGTTCGGTGATATCGGCAGGCCCCTCGCCCCGCAGGGTTCGGATCGCTTCTTCCACTTCCAGCGCATTGCCGACGGCAAAGCCGAGCGGCTGCTCCATCGAGGTGATGAGCGCCAGCGTCTTCTTGCCGGCCTTTTTCCCCATCTCAACCATCCAATCCGCCATTTCCTCGGCGCCTGCCAGATCATGCATAAAGGCGCCATCGCCGCATTTGACATCCAGGACGATGGCATCGCTGCCGGAGGCCAGTTTCTTGCTCATCACGCTGGAGGTGATCAGCGACAGATTCTCCACCGTCGCCGTCACGTCCCGCAGAGCATACAGCAGTTTGTCCGCCTTTGCCACCTGGGCGGTCTGGCCGGTGATGGCGATGCCGATACGGTTAATCTGTGCAATGAACGCCTCCGGTGAAAGCTGGGTGGAAAAGCCGGGAATCGCCTCCAGTTTGTCGATGGTGCCACCGGTAAAACCTAGACCGCGGCCGCTCATCTTGGCCACCGGCACCCCGCAGGCGCTGGCCAGAGGTGCACAGATCAGCGTGGTCTTGTCCCCTACGCCGCCCGTGCTGTGCTTATCGACCTTGCAGCCGTGAACGGCAGACAGATCCACGATGTCACCGCTCTTCATCATAGCATCCGTCAGAAAATAGGTTTCCTCCTTGTCCATTCGGCGCAGGAAGATCGCCATCAGCAGTGCACTGGCCTGGTAGTCCGGAATCCTTCCCGTCGTAAATCCCTCGATAAAGAAATTGATTTCCTCCCGGCTGAGCTTGCCGCCGTCCCGCTTCTTTTCAATGATCCCATACATATCCATTGTCTGTCACCCCACGATCAGATCGAGAAAACTCGTGCCGTGTCTCGGCGCAGGCACACCAAGCCCCTGGCAGATGGTGGCGCCGATATCGGCAAAGGTTTTTCTGTCCTCCAGCACCACTGGCCGGATGTCCTTTCCATAGGCGACAAACGGGATATATTCCCGCGTGTGGTCCGTCCCGGCATGGATGGGATCATTGCCGTGATCCGCCGTCAGCATGAGGACATCGCCTGGTTTCATGGCATCGAGGATTTCCGGTATCCTCCGGTCGAAATCCATGATAGCCTGCCCGTAACCTGCCGGATCCCGCCGATGTCCGTATTTGGCATCGAAGTCCACCAGATTGGTAAAGAGCAGCCCTGTATCGTCTTCCTTCATATAGGCGATGGTCTTGTCTACACCGTCCATATTATCCGTCGTATGCACCGTCTTCGTCATGCCGCGCCCATCGAAGATATCGTGGATCTTGCCAACCGCATCCACCGGCTGTCCTGCCGCTTTGATGATGTCCAGCATAGTCTCATCCGGCGGCGCCACCGAATAATCCCGCCGGTCTGAAGTACGCACCCGCTTTCCGTCGACCTTGATATAGGGCCGGGCGATCACACGGCCGCATGCCCACTCGCCGACCAGCATCTTTCTAGCCACCTCGCACATATGATACAGCTCCTCCAGCGGGATCACCGCCGTATTGGCAGCGATTTGAAAGACGCTGTCCGCCGATGTATATACGATGGGCTTTCCCGTTGCCTCATGTTCATCGCCCAGTTCCTCGATGATCACTGTTCCGCTGGCCGGATAATTGCCCAGCACCTGCCGGCCGATAGCCTCCTGGAACTTTTCAATGAATGCGGCCGGAAAGCCTTCGGGGTACGTCTTGAACGGCACCATGGTCTCCAGTCCTGCGATTTCCCAATGGCCTGTTGTCGTATCCTTGCCCTTGGACTGCTCAGCCAGACGGCAGCATGCCCCCTTGGGATCAGCTACAGAAAATCTGCCGCCGGCCGCATGAGGAATATTGCCAAATCCCAGTGCCTGCAGATGAGGGATGGCCAGATCCGGTACCTGCGCAGCAATATGGCCGAAGGTATCAGCGCCCGCATCACCGTAATCGGCAGCATCCGGCATCGCACCGACACCCAGTGAATCCATGACGATCAGTATTGCCCTCTGCATTTTCATCTCCTCCTTATCACTTACTTCACCTATACCAGCTTCTTCATCCGGCATCCCAGGTAATCCAAAGACACGAGATCATAGCTGACCCCACAGAAGTCCCCGCGGATACCGCGCCGGTAATTCTCCCTGCCGTGCAGATGACCATACACCGCCATCTGCACACCCGCTTCACTGAACAATTTCGTGAAGGCCGAAGGCTGCATCTTGTCGTTCGTGGGAGGATAATGCGTCACACCGATGATCTGCCTGGCACCGCGCTGTGCAGCCGCCTGCAGGCTGGCGCGCAGCCGTCCTTCCTCCCTCTCATAGAGCACCCGGTCATGCGGGTCGAAGTCATCGCTTCCCGGGCAGAGCCACCCGCGGCTGCCGCAGATAAACCAGCCTTCCGCCTCATAGGTGCTGTTCTGCAGAAAGGTCACATTCGGAAACAGCGCATTGAGCCGTGTAATGCCGGTCCACCACAGATCGTGGTTGCCCTTGATCAGGACCTTCTGCCCCGGCAGTCCCGCAATAAACTGAAGATCAGCCATCGCCTCCTCCAGCTTGAGACCCCAGCTGATATCGCCGGCCACAATGACTGTATCCTCTGCCTTCACTTCCTCCCGCCATGCCGCCTCCAGGCGCTGCGCATGGTCCTTCCATTCAGGTCCGAAGACCTCCATCGGCTTTTCAATACGCGGATCAAAGGAAAGGTGAAGATCACCCACTGCATAGATGCTCATAACGCCTTATCTCCTTGTATGTCATTCTTATGCTCATCCACTTCATTCTCCTGCCTGTCCTCTTCCATCACGCGGGAGACTTCCCTGAGACTGCGATTGATGGCTCTCGTGCGCACCCCAACCAGTCTGTCCAATTCCCGGCCGGTCTGATCAATCCGGTTCTGCGCAGCGCGCAGTGCATCCTCAAACCTGCCAAACTCGGTCTTGACCTGTGCAAGCACCTCCCAGACGTGCCCGGACTGCCTCTGCACGGCCAGCGTCCGAAATCCCATCTGCAGGCTGTTGAGAAGCGCCGCCATCGTAGTCGGTCCGGCGATATTCACCTTGTAGTCATTCTGCAGCCGCTCCACAAGACCGCGGCGCACCACTTCGGCATAAAGGCCCTCGATCGGAAGAAACATGATCGCAAAATCCGTAGTCGAGGGGGGCTCCACATACTTGTCGCGGATATCTTTGGCAAACCGGCAGATTCTCCTCTCCAGCTCTCTGCCCTGCTTTTGAATCTCTGCCTCATCTCTTGTCTCATAGGCATCGACCAGCCTGCCGTAAGCATCTGCAGGGAACTTGGCATCGATGGGCAGCCAGACCGGCTGCTCGCCGTTTCCCGGCAGCTTCACCGCATACTCCACCCGGTGAGTATCGCCGGGACGGGTAGCCACGTTTTCCTCATACTGCTCCGGTGCCAGAATCTGCGAGAGAATCGCACCCAGCTGCACCTCTCCCAGAATGCCCCGGGTCTTTACATTGGAAAGAATCTTGGAAAGATCCTCCACGCCGCCTGCAAGTTTCTTCATTTCTCCCAGACCGCGATCCACCTCTTCCAGACGGCGGTTGTTCTCCATCTGCATGCCGGCGATCCGCTTGTCCACCGTAACACGCACCTGCTCAAGCTTCTGTTCGTTCTGCAGCTGCATATGAGAAAACTGACGCTGCATGTCCGCAAGCCGCCGGTCCTGTGCTTCCGCAGCAGTTCTTTCCGCCTCGGAGAGCATCGATGACATGGTGCGGACCTCCTCCCGCAGCATCTTCAGTTCCTTTTCCCCGCCGCCTCTGCTCCTTCGCAGCAGCAGGATCACCACAGCGATACAGACCACGAGCACGATGAACATCGTCAGGGTGAGGAACAGGTTCATGCATAGACCTCCAGGAAGTCTGCCCAGCGAATATCCAGTTTTCGCAGGTCTTTGTTCATCTTGTCCGTCGTCTCATTGATGATCTTCATATAGGGACTGACATCGGACATCTTGATGCTCTTATCGCCCTCTGCCTTTGCTTTCAGCTTGCTCTGCATATTCAGCTGCGCGCCCGCCAGCTTGTCAAAGTCGGCAATGACCCGCTTCAGCAGAAAGCAGATGTCCCGCATCAGTTCGTCATTTGCCTCGATGCTGTCCACATTGATCCGGCCGGCCCGCTTGCGAAGATCCGTCAGCTTGCGAATGTGCTTGTCGTACTGTTTTTTCTTGAACATGCCCAGAAAGCCGGACTCTTCTTTAATCTTCTGCGTGACAATCTTATAGTCATCCAGGATCTCAAAATTGAATTCATCTACCATCTTGCGCAGCTTATCATGCTGTGCCATATGCATCACTTCCTTCTTTTAACGATCTCTAATCTCTGCGGCATGTATCCTTATACTGGTCTATGATATCATAGATCAGGCCGGCACCAAAGCCGGCAGAAGCAAGGCGCCTTGACAGCCGCGCCAGAATCTTCCGGTCCGCCGTCTGTCCCTCCATGAAGCGCGCCGCCGATGCGCCGGCGATCGCCCGTTCCTTTTCCGGCAGTGAAAAGCCATACTCTTCTTCAGCCGCCGCAAGTCCATCCTCGATGTCAAAGGCGGCCACGCCTTTCTGCCTGAGTTCATGACGGATCCGCCGCATACCGCGGCCCTTGTCCATCGAGGATACAATGAAAAGCTTGGCAAATCGGACATCGTCCAAATAGCCGATGTCCGTCAGTGCTTTGATTTCCTCATGCACGGCATCCTCTTTGAATCCCTTGCCGAGAAGGTGCTCCTGCATTTCTTTGTTTGTTCGGTCACGGTAAGAAAGATACCGCACGGCAGCATCATGGATCTTCATATCGACATCTCCTCCCTGACAACTTCAATGCAGGAGTCAGCCACGGCCGCCGCGCCGGCCAGCTGCGGTCCGAGTGAAAGATCCCGCAGATAGGCTGCGGTTTTCCCCCCTTGGTCACCGCCTTCCTCCAAGGGCATCACGACAGTCCGAAGCCCTGCTTCATCGCAAGTCTCAAAGCGGGAAAGTCCGTATCCAAGTGTCCTGTCCCAGAACTTAACCAGGGCTTCCTTCCTGCACCAGATGCGGAAAAACATGGCCTGATCCTGACAAGCAGCCTGTTCCCGCGCCGTATAGAATCGTGCCGCCAGGCGCTGCCAGTTCACCGGACGGATGCGCTCCACATCCAGGCCCACCGGGCAGGCACTGCAGGCGCAGTACCAGTCAGTACCGGTATGTGCTACGGAAACCGCTGCGCCTTCGATAACAGGTTTACCATTCTGCGTACGGCAAACCGCAGCCGGCAGCCTGACCGGCCGGTCGGCATGCACATTCCATGCCGCCAGCGCATGCTGAAGCAAGCAGTCGGTATTGCCGATGCCCCCCCCGCAGCGAAAGCGGCCATAGTGATAGATCCGGATCTCCGTCATGCCTCGGCGCCGTCCTCCGCAGGTGCCTCTTCACCGGCCTCCCGTTTCTCCAGCCGTGCAATGATCCTTTGATAGCCATCGGAGCCATACATGAGGCATTTGTTGATACGGCTGATCGTCGCCGTTGAAGCCTTGGTTCTTTCCTCGATCTCCGTATATTTCATCTTGGAAGAGAGCAGCCGTGCCACGTGCAGACGCTGCGCAATGCTCCGCAGTTCCTTGACGGTACAAAGATCCTCAAAGAACCGATAGCAGTCCTCCTCATCCTCCAGCGTCAGGATCGCCTTGAAAAGTTCATCCAGTTCCTCGCTCTTGTATCTGGATTGATACGCCAATGCACTATCCCCCGTTCAAAATTTTTGCTCTTCAGCACTTTGTTTTTCACTTTAACGCTTTATAGTGCAATTATATCAATTCGCTTCCGCATCGTCAACGAAAAGCGCGGGCGGCATCGCATGCCGGCCCGCGTATCGCCATCATTTCACCTTGACTTTCACAGCAGACGACCAGGCGCCGCAGTAGTTTCTGCCGCCAACTTTGCGATAGGCGCGCACCCGCACCTGATACCTTTGCTTCGTCTTCAGCTTCGTCACCGTTTTTGCATTTGCCGTGGCGGTTTTCACCGTCCAGGCTTTCCTGCCTTGCCGCCGGTAGGCTATCTGGTAATGCACGCCGCCGGCGCCCTTCTTCCAGCGTGTGGCAAAGGATCTTTTCCCGGCCTTTGCCGTCAGCGAGGTCACCTTCGCCGGCAGAATCCGATAGGTCTTTCGGATCGTGCCCGTGCAGCTGCCGGTGCCGGTGATGGTGACGGTATGCGTGCCGATCGTCCTGCGCCCGTCAGGATAGCTCACCCCGACCGTCACCTTTGTGCCCGCAAACCGCACGGCCACCGCCTGCGTGATGTCTTTCCCAGTGTAGATCTTATCCGCTATGCCGCTGATGGTGCAGAGGGAGAGAGGAATCTCCACAATGTGCCTGCTGCTGATCACCTTGTGACATTTTTTGCAGCGAACCACCAGGTCATATCCACCCGCCTTCGCATGCGTCGCCGCCGTCACATTTTCCTTTGTCTCCGCGCCGGCAGTATGCGTCGGCGTTTCCCACCGGAAGATCGGCCAGCTGTCACATGTCGTCTGGTACGCCTGCTCATCCTCCGCGTTCAGCCTGGTCAGAGCCGCATCCCCCTGCAGATCCTCCTTGGACAGCAAGACCGCCTGCGCCTCGCTGACCGCAGCCGCAGACCCTATGAGCTGCGGTGCGCTGCCCTGCAGCGCGACGTTATTTTCCAATATACTTTTGTCGTGTATCGATCCGAAGGCTGCACCGACCGCAGGCTTCCCCGCTGCTGATTCCGCCTCATCTGAGCTGACTGCTCCGGATGCGTAACAGTTCTTAACCACTGTACCACTGGCAGCTGCACCGGCTATGCCGCCCGCCATGGCGGAATAACCCGCCTCTGCAAGGGACAGGCTGCCATTGCTGTAAGCCGCACGAATCACCGCATTGGCCGCCGCCTGCCCGGCAATGCCGCCAACGAGGTTTTCCCCCTTGGAAGCTACTTCGCCCTTATTGGCCGACTGCTCGAGTTCACCGCTGCGAAGAAGTCCGATGAGACCACCGACATAGCCTGACTTTCCTCCCGCTGCCGTACCGCTGACCTTAGCTTCGCTGCGGCATCTGCTGATTGCCGCACCGGCATTGCCGCTTGCCCTGAGCTTGCCGGAAACGCCGATCAGACCGCCGACACCGCCTCCGTCCAATGCCGAAGCCGTCACCGTCGTATGATCACCCACCTGGCAGCCGGTAATCTTTGCGGTGAGATCGTCAGCTTCACCCGCCAGGCCGCCGACCATAGCCGAGCCGGTGATATCCCCGCTGACTGTGCAGTCGGAGATGATCGCATCCTCACCCAGGATCTGACCGACCAGGCCGCCGACCTGCTTGCTGCCGCTAACCGACACGTTTTCGGCAGTGCAGTTGCTGATCGTCCCGCCGTCAAGCTGTCCTGCAGCCACGCCGGTATGGCTTCCTCCCTGCACACTGCCCTTGAGCGTCAGGTTTTTGACCATGCCCGCCACACTGTAGAAGAGCCCGGCCGTATCCGAAGATCGCCGCATGTTAAGCGTGAGACTATGTCCCTGCCCGTCATAGATCCCCTCGTAAGCAGCGGATTCTTTGCTTCTGAGGCCGACCGGCTGTGTGAGAACCTCCGACAGATCGATATCTTCTTCCTGCACGGCATTCATGTCCGCCGCCGCATTCGTACTCACCTGGTTCGCAAACCAGAGGAAGTCATCAGCACTCTTAAGATAGACCGTCTGCGTATCGCTTGCTCCGTCCTTGACGAGACGCGGCGCAGAAGAGGAAAGCACCGTGACCGGAATTTTCGCCGACAACGTTGTCCCATTGTAAGTCAGCGAGACGGTGACCTTGGACGTCGCCTTGGTCAGCTTCTCGCTTATCGACGGTGAGAAACTGCAGGCATAGGGCTTCGCCGCCTCCTCGCCAAGCTCGATCTTCACATCCGGTGCACTTTCCCGTATCTTCGTGTAGGACACCTTGCCTTCGGCGTACGACGCTTTGACAGTGACAGCCGTCGTTTTATCCGATCCATTCACCGTACCATACTCCGTGGTAATCGTCATACCATCCGGACAGAAGGTCTCCCCTGACGCATAGAGCGTGTTCGTCGGATCGGCGGTGATCTCCAGCGACAAGAGCTGGCAAGCCGTCACTTGCAGCCCGGTGATTTCCTTTTCATAGCTCGTTCCAAGGCAGGTGCCCCGCACCGTTACCTTCGTATCACCGGCAGTGAATTCGCTGCCGTGTTCATAGCAGACCTCATAGTCGGTAAGCTCCGTCCAGCTGTCGACTTCACCGTCGCCATCATCATCAAATGTTGCCCAGACAGAGAAGGCCGCGGCACTGTCGCTGTCGTTCGGACTCGTTGAAAGATTTTCCTGATCCCCGGTGTCAAAGGTCTCGCCGGACAGGTACTGTTTCGTCGGCGTTCCCGTATAGGTAATCCCGCAAAGGCTCGATTTGTCGTGGATGAAGGTCCGGGGAATGGGAAAGCCGGTCGCATCGACCGCAGATAAGCTGTCTGCTATGCTTTCCTGCGAACGCATGGCTTCATCCGAAAGCGTCACCGCCGGATCGTGCCAGCTTGCGACGCTCTGCAGCGCTTCAGCCAAATGAGAGGAGATGCGTTCCTGTGTATCGCTGCTTCCGTCTTCAACCCAGGCGCGCTTCGTGTTTTTGATGACGGCGCTGTCGCTGTCCATGTAGCCGTATTTATCCGTACCTCCGCTCTTCACTTTGCCATTGAGGAGCGCCTTCATGCCCTTACCGCTGGCAAAGGCCGAAGGCGCATCCAGCACGCGGATGGCGCTGCCGACGGTCGACCCGTAGACATAAGGCATATAGCTTCCGCTGCTGCTCTGCGTACAGGAGCTGGCGCCCTGCAGGGCATAGCAGTTGTACCAGACCGCACCGCCGTTGTTGGTGCCCAGCGCCTGACCCGCTCTGCTGTTGCCGCTGCCCTCCCCTGCCGTATAGCCAATAGAATAGCTGTCTGCAACAAAGGCTTCCGAGCTGCCGACAAGGCCGCCGGCGTTCTTGTTGTAACCGGTGCATATGAAGCCGAAGTTGGCACAGTTTTCGATCTGCACCTGCTTGTCCCCATACGCAGGCTCATACCATGCCGCACCGACAATACCGCCGCATCCCTTGGCATCGGTATTGTAAACCGTCGCGAAATTCATGCAGTTTCTGATTTTCACACCCTTGGCATGCACTGTCTTGCCGACGATGCCGCCGATCGAACGATTGCCGTAGACCATGCCGTCGACGGCAACGTTTTCAATGACCGGTGTGCCGACGGTACCGGATTCGACGCGGTTGACCCCGACAAGGCCAAACAGGCCGACTGCCTGGCAGTTGCCAAAGGTATCGGTATGCCGTGAAATATAGAGATTGTAAACCATGTGTCCCTGACCGTCGAAGCTTCCATTGAAGCCGGCTGTCAACCGTGTGTAACCATTGGTGCGGTCCATACTGTACTGACCGCCGATCGGCATGTAGTTCGGGCCGGACCAGGCAGAGCAGACGGTCTTCTTTGCACCGCCTGCCAGTTCTCCCCCCATGTCCATGTCGCGTGTCAGCCTGATCGTTTTGCCGGTGAAATCGACATTGCCATACCAGTACGTATTGGTGGTCACCTTATTGTTGCCGCCCACCTCGTCGCTGGCATGACCGATCTTAAGGAGACCGATATCGCCGACGATGCTGGTATCCCGTCCGTCACCGTCAACATCTGCAAAGGTCTGATAACCGCTGTGATCATCGTCCTTCACGTAACCGTCTGCAGTATCCGCAAGGCCGACCGCACTGCCCTCGGCATCGACCAGATCGGGAATCTTCACCGTAGCGCTTCCATCCTGCACCGCACGCACCGGCATATCGTTGAAGAGTCCGTTGACCAGCGCTGCCGCACCGGCAAGCTGGGCCGGATAAGCCAGCGCATAGCTGTCCTGCCCTGCATCATACCAGGTGAGATCAATCGTCCCGTCCCAGACGACCGGAACGAAGTCTGCCCGCACCGTCACCTGCTCTGCCGGCATCACAAAGGAAACAGTCTGCGCCTCTTCCTGCACTGCTGCGCCGGTGGCGATCTTCTGCACCGCATACTTCGACTTCCCATTCTCTTTATAGACGAGACAAAGCTGTGCCAGGTAATAGCCTTTCGCCGGTGCAAGGGATGCCTTCACCGTATCACCCTGCACGGCAGCGGGCTTGTCGATGGTCACGCTGCCTTTGCCGTGCTGTGCCGTCTTCACAGCAGCATCCGCCGCTTCCGCATCCTCCGCCGTGGTTTCATTTGCCGATGCTGCCACCCCTTCGGCAGTTTTTGTTTCAGCCGAAGCCGCCGCCGGATAAACAGGCAGCGCCTCGAAAGGCGCCGTCCAGGCCAGCACGGCCATTACCAGCAGCAGGATCGTGATTCGCTGCAAATGCTTTTTCATGTTCCCCTTGCCTTTCTATCTATGCCTATGCAATGCACTTTCCTCCGATATGCTTTCTGCACGGCCTCCTGTATGCCCTCTCTACTTGATGAATTCCAGCTTTCTTACCCAGCCGGTCCAGGCATCTGCCTCCTGATCATCCACAGCGATCCGCAGCGGCGCCTGCTTTTCCAGCAGAGGCTTGCTGCCATTGGCAATGGAGAGAATGATCTCCTGTTCCTTCATGCTCCGCACATAGGCGTTGGAATCACCGTTTTCGGTATAGACCCGCAGCGCCTTATAATCGTCCGTCGTCTTGTCGTAATGTGCAAGGAAGGTTTTAAGCGTCGGCCCGATCGCCTTGCCCCGCTCCGGCTCCTCTCCCTGGGGCGTCTCTTCTTCGGGCACATCCACCTGCAGACTTGCCTTCTTCATCCGCGCCAGCGTGCCGGCAGTAATCGTAAACGGTTTTTTCCTGATGCCGACAACCGTGATCTTCACGTCCTTGTAGCCGGAAATATCCGCCGTGAGGATCGGCGGTCCGAAGGCGATACGGCCGCCTATGAGCATAACAGCCGCAAGCACGATCACAAGGAGACGCCGCCTTCTCTTTTTTTTCTTCTGTGCCGCCGCAGCCGGACTGATCATGTACTGTGCAAGCGGATCCTCTCTCCCGGCCGGCTTCTCCTCACCCTGTACGCGTGCATCCTCTGCTGTGCAGTCTTTTGGCTGTACGCTGCTTTTCTTCTCCGGTTGTTTCTTTTCAGAAAGCTCTTCTTTTCCTGCTGCCGTTTCTCCGCCATAAGCGGCATCGTCCTTCAGGACCAGCAGCTCATACGCACGAGCCAGCCATCGCTTTCTGCCGGTCATCGGCGGTTTCTCTCCTGCAGGCAGATCCCAGCCGTTTTTCAACGGCAGCCGTTCATAATCTCGTTTATTCATATCAATCGTTGTTGCCGGGCTCGATCAGATACATCTTGCCGGTCTTCTTGTCGACGTAGACCGTGCCCTTCTTCTGCAGGTTGCTCTCCTTGGAAGCCTTTTTGCTGTCACGCTGCTGCGTCTGCAGCTGAGACTGATCGATTTCCTTCATCGACCCTTTATCCATCTGCGTGACAGAACCGCCGGAGACACTGATGTGCCAGTTCATAATCAAGGCCAGCATGATCCCTACGGCAAGCACCAGCATGACGTCTGCCAGGTTGGAAACACCAGCCATGGGATCTGCATCGCTGTCGGAAAACATATGCCGGTTTCTTCGCTCGAATCGATTACGCATCCTGCTTCTCCACCTCCAGTATGCAGTCCATCAGGGTTTCCAGAATTGAAATATCGTTGGCATACCAGCGCTTGCGTATAGCCGAAACGATGGCTGCCATCGCCGCACAGATCAGGCCGACGATCGTCGTATCGAAAGCCGTCAAAAGCGACTGTGACAAGGTGTAAGTATCTCCCTGCCCCAGTGCAATGATCCCCGGTCCAAGCGGGATCAGCGTCCCAAGGAGGCCGAAGACCGGTCCCAGCCGCACCACCATGTCAGAGATTTTGACAATCGTCTCTGCGCGGCCGCGCGCCTCATCAACGAGACGGATTGCCAGTGCCTCCCGCATGCTGTCTGTCAGCTCCCTATGATCGGTCACCTCCAGCAGCGCCACCTTATGGCGGCGAAGAAGGCCGCTCCGCTTGATACGCAGCGCCAGCGGTATGGTTTGTTCCTTGATAGCATCGACCAGCTGCGGCATCCATACCTTCAGGCGACGCCGCTCGGTCACACCTTCTGTAATCAGCCATCCCACAAGGAACAGCGAAAAGACCAGCAGCCCCAGCAGAATGACAATAACAGGCTTCTCCATGCTCGCACAGATTGACCGCAGGGTGGTGCTAAGTTGTGATGTTTGACTCATAATTCCTCATACGCTTTCTTTGCTTGCTTTATCCAATGAATCTGCCGGCGATAGACGGCCGTCTGCCAGGTGCCGCCGCCGATCATCGCCACCGCGGCCGCAAGGAGGCACCATCGCAGGCTTTTGCGGTCACTTGCACGGTTCTCAAGAGTGTCTGCATCTTTTGAGATCTCATAGACCTTGCCGCCTTCAGCACTGCCGCCGCTCTTATCTGCACTGCCGCTCTTGGAGGCACTGCCGCTTTTGGAGGCAGCCATCGAGATGCGCCTGCTGCCGCTGTCGCTTAAGCCGCCGCTGTTGCTGTCACTGACGCCGCCTGCCGTGCCTGCGCCGCTGCTGCCGTTCGTACCGCTGCTGCCCGCGCCGTTCCCTGCACCGCTGCTATGGCCGCTGCCTGTGCCCGATCCGGCATTCTTTTCTTTCTTCGCCTGCTTTTTTGCAGCTACGCCGCTGACCGAGACAGTGCCCACCGTCTTCCCCTGATATATCGCCGAGATCGTCGCCTCTCCCTTACCGGTAATCTTGACGTTCCCGTCCTCATCCACCGTCGCCTTGGCGGCATCGCTGCTCTTGAAGCGAATCTCCTTTTGAATCTGCCCGCTCAGATATTCATCCGGCGTGGAGACCTTCACACTGACCGCATCGCTGGAGCCCACCTTGCCTTTGATCGACTGCTTGGAAAGGGTGATGGAAGGCGATCCGTTAAACCAGATATGCACCTTTGTCACCATCTGCGCCATCAGATTGCGTGTTATGTCGTTGCGGCCGGCCTGGCCGAAGAGGAGGATCGGCTTGCCGGTGGAAAGCATGCTCGTTTCATCGAAGTCAAGAGAAGCTGCCGGCACATAGCCTTTCCAGGTGCTGGATCTTGTACGAAGCGCCAGCATCGGCTCAACTGTTTCCCGCTTGTTCCAGGCGCCCTTGGTATAGCATCTGTTCTGATAGTCATAGATATCATCGATGGTATAGTGCTTCTCAGGATTGCGCAGATAATCCTCTTCTTTCCCCGCCTGTTTCGCCTCCTCGTAATCCTTCAGCGCCCGCTGAAAGCTGTTCACATAGGTGTACCGCGTGCCGAACAGCTGTCCGCCCGTCCACTGCTGATCCGAGTTGGCATAGGTCGCGGCGTCGCGGGTTGCAAAGTTATAGTAATATACCGATCCCATGTCAACGCCGCAGTAATCCATGATATCAGCAATGTAGATTCCCTCGGCCTCTGTTGTTCCCGGGCTTTCTCCGCCGTTGATCCAGGTATAGACCGCGCGGTTGGTGCCGCATGCATCGGCCAATTCATCGAGAGAAACCGTCTGCTTCGTGTATTCTTTACCGCCCCAGTAACCAACTGTGACAGATATCTCCTTCACCTCATCGTAGGCTGCCGCCCGATCGCCGGTGAGATACCATGCACCCAGCAGCACCGCAGCCGCAAGGTACAAGCAGAGAATGCGCACAATCCCGTCATTCAGTTTTTTACTTCGCATCATCTGCCGCATCGCTTCTCCTTATTTTAAGCTTCTCCTTACTTTAAGATCGAATGCTGCACAAGCTTTTTGTAGCGGCCATCGCTGAGGTCGCAGTGATAAAAGAGATCATAATACGTCTTGACCTGCTCCTTGAGGCTGTAGTCCATCTGCGAGGGATAAAGCAGCTTGGCCATCCACAAGAGCCCGAGGATCCGGTTGCAGGAGGGAGGCGATCCCATCCAGTTGTAGAGACCGGAGGGCACCTCGTAATAGCTGCCCTTCCTGATGGCCGGCAGTGTCTTCCAGGCACTGTCGCTGCCTGCATAATCATAGTAGCTGTCCGGCGCAAAAAGAATCACTTCGGGGTTCCAGTTCATCATCTGCTCCATGTTGACCTCGTTGCCGCTGCCCTTGCTGGAGGGATCAGCAAGCACTGCCACATTGTCGGAAAGCATGTCAATCACCTGGGAATGATAGGCATGCCTGGCCAGCACATTCATGCCATCCTCCTGCGTGCAGTACATGACCTTCTTCTTTGTCTTCACGTTCTTCATGCCGCGTTTGACCATGGCAAAGGCATCGCTGCAATAATCCGCAAGCGCCTTGGCATCCTCTGTCTTCCCCAGCAGCCTGCCCAGCTTGGTGAACGCTTTGTCCATATCATCGAAATTGGCATCGATATGAACGGCCGGGATACCTGTCTTGTCGGTGATGTCCGCAAGATCCGACTTCATCGACGGCTTGGCCTCACCGACATCGATCACGACATCCGGTTTCATCCTGGCAATTTGCTCATAATTGAGATCATGGTTGCCGAAGAAGCTGCCTACCTGCCCAAGGGAAAGGTATTTCTTCGGAATGTATGCCTTGGCATCTGCCGACCATCTGGCATTGACCGCCTGCAGCGTATCCGGCGCCAGGGCATAGATAAACAGCTGCGCCAGACTGCCGCTGGCAATGACCGTATCAATTTTCGCCGGCACCTTCACCTTGCGGCCACAATCATCGGTGAACGTCGTTGTCTTCCTACCGCTCTTTTCACTGCCGGCCGTCTCCGACTGCGCCGCCGCACCGCTGCTTCCATGGTTCTCCGCAGTCTTCGTGCCGGCACAGCCGGACAGAAACATGGCGCCGGCCAGTACGATGACCAGCAGAACCGCCATGATCCTGCGAGGCATCTTCCGTCTTATCTGCATGCTTTTCTTCCTTTCCTCCCATACTTTCAACGTTGCCTGCTCCTGCCTTCCTCTGGTCCGCCTCTTTTATCCTGATCACGCAGCGCCGAAACCGGCACCAGGACACGCAGCCGGTCATCATACAAACGCTCCACCGCCACGTGCACGCCATAGAGCGTTTCGATCAAGCGGCTGTCGATGACCTCACGCGGCGATCCCTGCGCAAGGATACGGCCGTCTTTAAGTGCCAGCACCTCATCCGCAAAGAGAAAGGCCTGATCCGGCTGATGCGTTGCCTGCAGAATGGTATACCCGCTGCCGGCCAGCTGCCGGATCTGTTCCAGCACCCGTATTGCGTTGCCATAATCCAGGTTGGCCGTCGGCTCATCCATGATCAATACCCTCGTCTCCTGCACCAGCGCCCGCGCGATCAGTGCCAGCTGACGCTCGCCGCCGCTGACCCTGGCAAAGCCACGATCCGCAAGATGCCAGATTCCCAGCCGCTGCATCGCTTCTTTCACCATCTCCCGCTGGCGCTCGCCCGGTGAAGAGAGCCGGCTAAGCCCTGCGGTCGTTCCCATCAGAACCATCTCGAACATCGTGTAATTGAAGGTCGGCGCGCCCGACTGCGGGATATAGGCAATGCGATGCGCCATCTGTGCGATCGAAAGCCCGCGTGTGGATACACCGTCCAGGAAAATCTCTCCCTCATAGTTCGGCAGCAGCCGCAGAATCGTTTTAAAGAGCGTGCTCTTGCCGGCACCGTTGGGTCCCAGAAGGCAGACCATGCGCCCGTCTCCGATCGTAAAGCTGAGATCAGAAAGCACCGGGTGATCCTCCTCGTAGGAAAAGCTGAGGTGCGATACGGAAAGACTCATCAGAATCCCTCCTTCCGCGTCAGCAAATAGAGGAAAAACGGTGCGCCCACCAGGGAGGTCAGAATTCCCAAGGGGATCTCCTTTGCCATCAGGCTGCGGGAAATATCATCGACTCCCAGAAGGAAGAGGGCACCGAGGATCATCGTCAGCGGCAGCAGCTTCATGTAATTGTTTCCGACAATGCGCCGCGCAAGATGGGGAATCACCAGCCCCACCCATCCGATCATGCCGCTGACCGACACGGAAGCCGCCGTCACCAGCGTCGAACAGAGGATGACCACCGTCCGTACCAGGCGAGTGTCAACGCCCATGCTGGCTGCTTCTTCGTCCCCCAGCGTCAGAATATTGATCCGCCAGCGCAGAAGCACCAGCGGCACCAGCCCGATCAGCATCGGAATGCAGGCAAACCCGACATCGGGAAGCTTGGCCTCAGTCAGGCTTCCCATCAGCCAGTAGGTGATCTGCGGTAGCTGGTCATTGGGATCGGCCACCAGCTTAATATACGATGTTCCTGAGGAAAACAGGGAACTGACCATAATACCGGCGAGGATCAGCGTCATCACGCGGCTGCCTCTGGCAAAGCGGCTGACCAGCATGACCAGCAGCACCGTCACCAGGCTGAAGACAAAGGCCATACCCGTGATGCCCCAGCTCGCCGCCCCCAGAAGAATCGCCAGCGCCGCACCAAAAGCCGCTCCCGAGGATGCACCCAGGATATCCGGTGCTGCCATCGGATTCTGAAAGACACCCTGATAGGCTGCGCCGGCCGTGGAGATGCAGCAGCCGACAAGGCAGGCCAGGAGCACGCGCGGCAGCCGAATGGAGAAAAAAACCGCACTCGTCTGCGGATCCCAGAACGGTTCGATGCCCAGATCTGCCTGCAGGTGAAAGACCGACACAAAACGTTCAACCAGATGAAGGAAGCTGTCGAGCAGCATGCCGCCCAGCTCCATCGGATGAATCGGATAGCGCCCTAAAAGGAAGGAAACAACAAAAAGCACCAGCAGTGCCAGTGAAAATATAGCGATAGGAATGTCGTATTTCCTTTGGGACATGCGCCGAACCTTTCCCTGTTCTCCCACTCTCTTATCCTAAACGATACTGCAGACCGCCATGGCAGCCCTGCTCTTTATCATACACGAAAACGGCGGCCCATGTTGTTGTTTTAATAACATCGGCCAAAACCCAGACCCGGCGGCGCCGGGTCTGGGTTAATGCAGTTTCTCATACTGAAGCTATGCTATTTCACCTTGACAGATCTGATCTTGCTGTATTTGGTGTAAACGGTCTTGCCGCCAATGGTCTTGTAGGCTCTGACCTTATAGTAATATCTCCTGCCCGTCTTGAGCTTCTTGATCAGCTTGCTGCTCGCCGTACCTTTGCTGACGGTTACGGTCTTCCTGCTCTTGGTGATCTTCTTGTTGGTTCCGTAGACAATCTTATAGCCCTTTGCGCCGCTCAGTTTTGTCCAGCGAATGGTCACCTTCTTCTTCCCGGCCTTGGCCTTCTTGGTGATGAGCGTCCTGGCCTGGAAGGCTTTCTTCGCAGCTGCATTCTGCGCCGCTGTCAGCGCTGCTTCAGCTGCTTCCAGCTTCTTGACCGCTGTATAGCCGACCGCATCCTGCTGATCGGATGTCAGCGCATCGAAATCTGCTCTGGCCTTCTTGATGGCTGCCTGATCGCTCACGGCAATCTTATCCGCCGCCGGCAGGGCGTTAATCTCCGCCTTAACCGCATTTGGCTTCAACGCCTTCAGCGCCGCCTCATCATCCATCAGCTTGTCGTAGAGGCGATAGCTGATGGCATCCTTTTGGTCATCTGTCAGCTTGCTGTATGCCGTGCGCGCTTTGGCAACGGCTTCACTGTCTGCAGCAGTAACGTTCTCTGCGTCCGGCAGTGCCTTGAGGATCGACTTGACATTGTCGATCTGCAGCGCGCTGATCTTCTGCTCTGCAGCCGCCTGATCTCCCTCGGAGAGAGTATAGGCCAGCACCGGGTAGCCATTATTCGCACTATTGAGATCCGCTGCAAAGGCATCGCCCAGTTTGGTGATCATGGAGAAAGATTTCAGAGTTTTTTCCGATACCTTGATGCCGGTTTCGGCCTCTGTATTGCCCGTTGCCTTCAGGCCTTCCAGCGAATAACAGTTGCTGGCCGTGCCCTCCTGGCTGCCGGCAATCGGATTGGTATTATCCATGCCTGTCAGCGTGCCGGCGAAGTAACTGTTTTTGATGGTGGACGGTTCCTTGACGATCTGTTCACCATTATAGGTGAAGTATTTCACCGTCTTCCCGTTTTCGTCCGTCTTTGTGCTGCATCCGTAGGTACCGTTGTTGAATCC
The DNA here is from genome assembly GCA_900315555.1 of uncultured Eubacteriales bacterium. GTDB lineage: Bacteria > Bacillota > Clostridia > Peptostreptococcales > Anaerovoracaceae > RUG100. The sequence goes on along the minus strand of OMZN01000041.1, from coordinate 12,026 downwards.
GGCCATGCCGGCGACCCATTTCTGCCCGGTCCGGCCGACCGAGGCCATGCTGTAGCAGCTGTCGATGATACCGGTTTCCATTGCCGTTTTGTTGTTTCCGTTACGTCCGGCGATGCCGCCGACACCGTTCTTCGAACCAGCGTTGGTGCCGTCGATCTTGCCGGCGGTGCTGCACTTGGAAACCGTGCCGGCGTTTTCTCCAGCGACGCCGCCGACTTTGCTATAGCCGGTCACATCCGCATTGACCGCACACTGCGTGATAAGGCCGGCTGCATCTTCAATATGCTGCAGTATGCCGCTTCCGCTCACCCAATAGCCGGATGTGCTCAGGCCGGCGATACCGCCGACATTATAGCAGCTGCCCGCCTCAATCGTCACGCTGCTGGCAGTCTTTTCGATCGTGCCGCAGTTGAAGCCGGCGATGCCGCCGACAAAGTCTTTACTCGACGTATCCTTAACAGAACCGGAAACAGTCATATTCCTGATCGTACCGGCATTGTAGCCGAACAGACCGCTGTATCCGCTGTCCGTTGATACCGACAGATTGGTGATACTGTGCCCCTGTCCGTCCAGCGTTCCCTCGAAATGGTGATCTGCATTGCCGATCGGTGTCCAGTCGGTGCCGCTCAAATCGATATCGGCATCCAGCTTGATCGTCTTTCCCTTAAAGGTATCACCATGGTTGACCGCATCTGCCAGCAGCTTCCACTGCGCCTTGGTTGTTACAATATAGTTGCTTGCATCCGGGTTATATTTTGTGTTTGCTGCGTTAAAGCCATTTTCTCCATAGGTTGTCTGAACATGCTGCAGCTCGAAAGAACTGCTGTCTTTGTTCCAGGACACATTCCATGTTTCGCCGTTGACATCCAGGGTATGGTTGTCCTTGGTCAGATACAGATACAGATGGGCATCATCGAGATTGTCCTTCCAGTTGCTCTTCGTATCCGAAACCGCCGTCTGACCGTCTTTTTCCGTGTTTTCGTTGACGTAAGTGTACTGATGGAGACTGCCGCTGTAAAGCGTGCTGTTCCCTTCGGCAATGGAATAGGTGCCGGTTCGGTCAGCATCATCCATCTTGGATGTATCAAACGCCAGCAGCGCCAGATCTTCACCGCTGCTGTTGACGACGCTCGCTGTAATCGCTTTGTTGTCATGTACTCCGGCGTTATCCACGCCCCAGCTGGTGACCGCATTCTGATCGATGAACGTTCGGATGGAACCGGCCTTGTAGACCAGCGTACCGCCGTCGGCATCGTTGCCGCCGGCATACCCGCCGCCGCCGATGGCTGCGCCGGTCCAGTCAGCATTGACATTGATCAGCCCGCCATTGACATTGACCACGGTACCGGAAGCCGCACCGTCGCTGCCGGCGCTGCCGCCGATGCCCGCACTGCGTGCCACACCGATGATATTGATCGTGCCGCCGTTGATGGTAATCTCCCCAGTGGTCGCACTTGAGGCATTCGCACCGCAGCCGATGACCGCCCCCTGCTTGGAGCCCTTAATGAACAGGTTGCCCTGCTCAAAGGTGATGGTGCCGTTGCCTTCGCCGCTGTTGCCGCCAATGCCTGCACCCTGTTCACGCTTGTACATATACAGCGAATCGTCTGCGTCCTTGCCGCTGATCGTCAGTTCCGCACCATACGGCACATGAATCAGCGCATAGCCCGTTGCATTGGTGTCCTTATCAATCATGCTTGTGCCGTCATACCTCAGCTTATTGCCGGCACCGGTGAAATTGAACGTCGGTACAGTAGTCGACGTATTGCTGATGTGAAGATCCTGCACCGTCAGATCCGTACCTGCCTCGGTACAATCGAAGCTCAGGTTGGTGTTCGCCTCTGCGCTGACACCGCTGCCAACCAGCGTGACCGCCTCGCTCGTGCTGACGGTAATCACGCCGCCTGATGCACCGGGCGCCACCTGGTAGGTACCGCCGGCGGTGATCTCATCTCCGGCGGTGACGGTCTGGCTGTCCGCTGCATGTGCGGTCAATGCCGTCAGTCCGGACATAGAAACAACGACGGCGATCGTCAGCAGGATGATCCACAGCCGCTGTATCCAATGTACATCGCCTTTCCTAGTCATGAAATATCTCTCCCTTCTCTCTTGGAACAGTCTTGTCGACCGTCCTACCTGCATAGTATAGCGCAGTCAGGAAAAGATCTCTGTTGTCTGGCTAACGTTTTTTCGATTTCACGCTGAATTTTCTGTTCTTCTGAGCGCGCTTCATTCCACATCCCAGCGAATATGCGCCAGCGTAGATTCCTCGGCATGATCCAGGGCCCAGTAAGCACCCTTCTTTCCCTCATAGTGCGTCGCATGTGCCGCGAGGTAGCCGGCAAGCTTCTCTTCCTGCGCTGCCGTCAGAGGATAGCGGAAAGAGGCGCGGATGCCTCGAAATAGTTCATCTTTTGAGGCAAAACGGGTATGGCGCCCCATCGGATAGCGAATAAAGCGGAGCTCTGGCATGCGGTCCCGATCGATCAGCTCATTGAGAATAAAAACATAGCATCCATACCCCGGTCGTTCATAGCCGATCTGCTTGGCGACCACCCGATCGTAGCTCTTGGCCGGGCTGTCCCAGGCGCCGATGCAGACGCGCCGCCGCGCCCGCGCTTCCAAATGCAGGAGGGAAGCGGTCAGATCGCGAAAGACCAGTGAGCGGGAAGCCACTGCCACGTCACAAACCGGCAGATCACGGCGCAGGCTCCAGTCTTCATTCCAATCAAGCACGATGGGATGAATCCGCTCAGCCACCCCGGCCTCCCGGGCACCGATCATCAGATACTTCAGCATTTTCTCACTGAAATCGGCAGCCCATACCTCATGGCCCCGCTCCGCAAAGGGAATGGCCAGCGTACCCGAGCCGCATCCCATGTCAAAGATTATCTCGCCGGGCAGGAACCCGGAGAAGGCATAAAACTGTTCGAGATAAGGATCCTCCTCGCCCGGTGCCGGCTTCTTGCGAAAGCGCGGTGCAAAGGCATCCCAGAACGCTTTATCCGAGGCGTGACACCAGCGTTCGCCCTCTTCCTTCCATTTCTGGTTCCAGTCGATCCGCTCCATTACACCATTCTCCTTTCCGGCGCATAAACATTCATGCCCCGGCCATCACAAAATCCCACCAAAGTCAGGCCGCTTTCAGCAGCCAGCCGCACTGCTCCCAGGGAGACATGCGAACGCCCGGCCAGTGTCTGCACACCGGCACGGACAGCCTTCAGCACCATGGCGCGGCTCGTTCGGCCGCTGGCATAAAGCAGGCACGCCGAGAAATCCACATCATGCAGCAGGCCCCAGCCAATGGCTTTATCCATGGCACTATGCCGCCCGGCATCCTCGCTGCGGAATAGAATCTCGGGTTCTGCCCCACCAACCTGCGCCAGCATACAATTATGCGTCGCACCAGTCCTCTCGCGCTGCGGCAGCCCTTCATCGAAGCGATCCGCCAGCGCAAAGAGATCCGCAGGCTGCAGTGAGCTCGCGTCCGAGCGAACCGGCGCCGCCTCTGCCTTCGAAGGCCGCAGGGCAACCTCCGCTGCAAGCCGCAGCGGCGCGGTTTTGGGTTCCTCAAAGAACCGAATGGTCTCGATCTCATCAGCCGCCGTGATCTTTCCGGCATAGCGCAACCAGCCTGTCACCAGCTCGGGAAGGCGCTCAGGCGTGCACATAATTTCCCCGGCGCTTTCGCCATCGACACAGATTTTAAGAAGCACCTCTCCCAGCAATTCCCGCGTTTCCATCCGCTCCGTTCCGTCGCGCAGGATCCGCCTGCTGGCCGCTGTGGCATGCGTCCCTTTCAGTGCAAGTTCATCAATGATTTTCATGCTGTCATCCTTTTGCAATCCAAGATTCAATGAGTCATCCATCATCGCCTGTCTCGTTCAGCATATCCGACAGATCAATCACTTCCATGGTATGCAGAGCGTGCATCCACGCCTTTCCGTTGTACTGTCCCGGATCCGTCTGCCCGGCATAGAGCCGCAGGCCCTCCGCTTCCCCGGCAATGACAGGAACAACCGGAGCATCTGCACGATCCGTCTCAAAACAGCGCCCATCCAGCAGCGCCTGCAGAGGCAGTGCATACGATGCACCGGCTCTGCCGCCGAGCAACAGGCCGTCGCCGGTGCCGTTCCAGCCTGCCCTGCCGAGCACATCAAAAAGCGGAACCCCGGTAACATCTACATGGCAGAGGCGGCCGCGCCGCCGTAGTGAAAACCGCTGACGGCGTGCCGGCATGCCGGAAAGCACTGCATGAGAGAGATAGCGTGCGCCATCGAAACCGACACCGCCGAGACGAAGAATCCCCGGTGCAGGCTGCGGTAAAGAAGTCACCGGCAAATTTCCCGTTTCTCTAAGGGAAGCCGCTGGGGCATCCCGATGATCCAGCCACGGCCCGGAACGAGCCTCCCCTGCCGCTGGACAGGCTGTTTCGGATGCAGTCACCTGCGGCGGCCGGTAAACCGGCTGCCGTATCATCTTTTCGCAGTGATCCAGCACAGACCCCGCAGGATCAATTGTCGTCAGGCACAGGCGCTTTCCATCCGTCTCCAGGATCGATGCTGTCGACACGTTCACAGCAGCCACCTCCATGCGATCCATTGCAGGTCCGTCGAAATACTTGGTGCCGGAAACACCGATCAGCTGCGTAATGCCGCCGGCAATCCCGCAGCGGCAGTATAGATGTTGATGGCCGCACAGCACCATGCTGATGCCGCCGCCGCGAAACAGATCCAGACAGCCCCGGCGCATCACTGCAGCACGCACATCATCATCCAGTGCGCTGCCCACCGTATACAGCGGATGATGCAGCACAGCGATCCGCACCGGCCGATCGGTATGCGCAGTATCCTCCCGGATCCAGCGGCGAATCGGTGCCCAGACCGCCGGATCCGGACTGCCCATGTAGTTGCTGTCCAGCATCAGAAAGTGTATCTGCCCGTAATCAAAGGAAAAAAAGTTATGCGTGCCGTGCCGTTTCCGATCACAGTTGCCGGCAACCGATACCACGCTGCCGCTGCCTCGCCGCGCCGCCACTGCACGGGAAAAAGCGGCCCATTCCGCATCGCCGCCCCCGCGGTTCACCAGATCGCCTCCCAGCACCAGCAGCGCATCTTCACCGGCCCGGGCCTGTGCCACGTCCAAAAGATGCGACCACAGACGGTAACTGTCCGCAGAACGGCGGATGCGCTCACACTGCGGGTCACCCATATAGATGAAACGGGTCACTGTGTTCTCTTGTCCTTTTTCACTATCCATGCTATCAAAAGACTTCCTACTGCAGCAGCGCCTCAGCCTTCGCCAGCTGCGCTTTGCGGCTCTTGACCACATAGTCCGGTGTAATGCCCTTCTTGTGAATGGTCTTTCCCTTGGGAGAAAAATACTGCTTCACCGTCAGCTTGAGGGATGTCCCGTCTTTGAAGCTCATGACGTCCTGCACAACCCCCTTGCCGAAGGTCCTGGTTCCTACCACCTTATTATCGGTGTTGTCCATCACCGCTGCCGTAAGGATCTCTGACGCGCTGGCGGTATTGCCGTTAACCAGCAATACATAGGGCAGCTTGGTCCTGCCGGCTTTGGTCCGGTAGTAGGTTCTCTTGCCGTCCTGGCCTTCCATATAGGTCAGCACGCCCTTGCCCATCAGCTCATCGGCAATGTCGGCACAGACATCCACCAGACCGCCGCCATTATCGCGCAGATCGATGATCAGTCCCTTGTTGCCCTTTTTCTCGCAGGCAGTCAGCGCTTTCTTGAAGTCGTCAGCGCTGCTTTTTTCAAAGGAGGTAAGCCGGATGTAGCCGATTTTTCCCGCAAGCTGCCTGGTCTCGACAGTCTGCATGGTAATTGCTTCACGCGTCAGGCGCTTTGTATACGTCCTGCCGTCACGCTCCATCCCCAGATCCACCTGGGATCCTGCTGTACCGCGGATGGCCTGCGCCACATCGTCCACATCCTCATAATGCTTGTCATCCACTTTTTTGACGATATCCCCGGCGCGAATGCCGGCTTTCTCTGCGGGACTGGCATCCACCACCGAAACCACGACAATGGCCTTTGTCTTGGCGTTCTGGGCGAGAATCATCCCGACGCCCTCATACTCACCCAGGACACTGGTCTTCCATGCCTCCGTCTCCTTCTTCGTCATGTACTCCGAATAGGGATCGCCCAGTCCCTTCACCAAACCCTTGCAGGCCTGCGTCACCAGCTTATCATCGTTCGTTTTTTCGTAATAGCTGCTGTCGATGATGCTGCGAAGCTGTTCCAGCTTGTGATATTTGCTGCCTACCGCATGGCTTCCCAGCGCCCAGCCGCCGAAACCACCGGCCAAAACAGCAGCCGCCAGCAGGAGAATCAGAAAGTTTCTTTTGATTTGCACACGTTTCATGGTCGTTCCTCTCAGTCCGCAGCTTTCATATCCACCGCCTCCATCTGCGGTGTATCCCTGCCCTGGAAGCTATTGATGGAAAGGCTTCCCGCCACGTGGATCCGCCTGCCCTGCTGCAGCAATTCCTCATACTCTCCCGCCCGGCTGAACAAAATCACCTCGACCGGCGTACCGCTCGAATCCAGCAGATGCAGACGGGCATGCTGTCCGCGGCTGCCCATGCGGCGAACTGATTGTACAGTCATCGCACGAAGGAGAAAGACCGGTCTGGGATTGCCGGCGCCGAAGGGCTCCAGCACAGAAAGACTGCGAATGGTCTCCAGGGATATCTGCTCTGCATCAATAGGAAGATCAAAGCGAGTCGTTTCCTGAAGCGCCGTGGGATCCATCGCTGCAAGATCTTCATGCAGCGCTTTGCGCAGCTTGTCCAGATTTTTCTCTTCCATCGTAAAGCCGCAGGCGCCTTTGTGGCCGCCGAATTTGATGTATAGCGGCTGATGCTGTTTCATGATCTGATACAAATCGAGACTTTCAATGCAGCGTCCCGTGCCTTTCAGCAGGCCGTTGCCTGTAGGTGTCACAATGATCACCGGTTTCTTGATCGTCTCGCGGATCTTGCCCGCAACGATGCCGGTGATGCCTTCATGGGCATGCTCAGCACGAATTACAGGAAACAGGCTGTCCGGGCACTGCTCCTCCATAAGCTGCATACATACGTCGTAAGTTTTGTCCTGCTCTTCCCGGCGCTTCTCGTTATAGCCCTGCATGATCAGCGCATTGAGACGAATATCGTTGATATCCTCGGAAAGCAGCAGCTTCACGCCGATATCAGCCGTCTTCATTCTCCCCGCCGCATTGATCCGCGGTACAATGCCAAAGGAAACACTCTCTGCGTCAATGCTGCCGGGGGTAAGCGGAATCACTTCCTCAAACAGCTTCAGCGAAAGCCTGTTGCCGCTGTTAATTTCACACAGCCCGTATTTGACAAGTGTCCTGTTCTCGTCCACGAGCGGCACCACATCGCCGATGGTGCCGATGGCGACCAGATCCAGCAGCCGCGCCAGCAGACTATGCTCAAAGTACCCTTTCCGCTGGAGAGCCTGTGCCACTTTATAGGCCACACCGCAGCCGGCAAGATAGGGAAAAGGATAGCCGCTGTCCTTCTGCTTGGGATTGATCATCAGGCAGTCGGCCTGTGCTTCGCCGATGCTGTGGTGATCAGTGACCACTACCTCAAGGCCGCATTCCCTGGCATGCGCCACCTCCTCAGGAAAAGCGCTGCCGTTATCCACCGTAATCAGGAGATCGGCGCCTTCCCCGCGAATGGACGTGATGGCGTCTTTGTTGAGGCCGTAGCCTTCCCGGAAGCGGGAAGGAATGTAATAGTCCACCTTGTCGGTAAGCTGACGCAGCACCGTCATCATAATCGTTGTTGCGGTAACGCCGTCAGCATCGTAATCCCCGTAGATACAGATGCGGCCGCCGTCCCGCGCAGTACGGGCGATGGTCTCCACGCTGGCTTCCATATCGCGGAAGAGGAAAGGATCATAGGTTGCCTTCGGCCGGTCGGAGAGAAATTCCGCCATGGCTTCCGGTTGTGTGATGCCTCTTTTTTTTAATAAAGCCGCTACGATAGGATGGATGTTGTTCATGAACTTGGACTGTTTCCTCTCTGCCGCAGACTGCGCTGCGGATCTGTCTGCATCAATAAATATCAGTATAAATAATTCATCGGATTAACACAGGATCCGTTTACTCTGACTTCGAAGTGACAATGCACGCCGGTGGAGTTGCCGGTGCTGCCCGCTGCAGCGATTTTCTGTCCCTTGCGCACATGAGCACCGACAGAGACAGCTACGCTACTGTTATGTCCATACAAGGTGCTGATACCGCCGCCGTGATAGATGATGATAGAATTGCCGTAGCCGCCGTTGGCACCGGCCTGCATCACCGTGCCGGCCCGCGCTGCGACGACCGCCTGCCCATAGGAAGCCGCAATGTCGATGCCTGTATGAAACTCCGGTCCGTGAATAGGGCAGATCCGGCTGCCGTAACCGCAGGTGATGCTGCCCGCAACCGGCCACATCATAGCACCGCCGGTGTTTTGAGAGCCGCCGCTGCCGCGGGAGGAACCGCTGCTGCCGCGGGAGGAACCGGCAGAGCCGGCGGAAGACCCCTCTCTGTTTCTGCCATAAGCAGCCACCGTCTTGTCGAGCGCTCTGGCCTCTTCCTCCAGCTGGTCAATCTCCACTGCCAGCCTGGCATTCCCCGCAGAAACAGCCTTGCGCTGTGCCGTCAGATCCTTCCTGCGTGAAGCAAGCGTCTTTTCCTTTTCCTGCAGGCTGGCCTGCTGACTGCGCAGCCGGCTTTGCTGCGCCTGCAGCGCCGCCTGCTTCTTTTTCAGCGACTGATACCCTGTCTGCACGCGGCGGACGATCTTCCGGTCGTTCTGATAGATGCTGCGCACCATCTCAACATTTTCCAGAAGGTCTGATGCACTGCGGGCACTGAAAATCACATCGAGGAACCCGATCGACCCCATCTTGTAGATGGCGCACAGTCTGTCATCAAGATCTTCATTGGCGCTCTGCAGCGCTTTTTTCTGTCTGTTGATGGCTGCCTCATTCTGTTTGATGACCGCCTGTGTCGTCCGGATCCTGGCATGCAGCCCGGCGATGGAACCTTCGGTTCTGGAAATATTGTCCTCCAGTCCCTGGATCTTATCTACCAGAGCAGACTCCCTGGCTCTGCCCTTCTTGAGATCCGCTTTCTTCTGACTGACACTGGCAGCGGCAGCGCTCCCTATCGTCAGTGACAGACCCAGCAGCAGCGCCAGGATAAGCACTGCAAGTTCCCTTGCTTTTTGTTTTCTCATGCTCTCACCTTCCCGCATGTTCCGTACCCTTCCCACATGTTCTGCGCATCAGGTATCCAAAAAGCGCCGCATCGAAAGAATCGTGCCCCAGATCCCGACACTGATCCCAAGTGCCATAAAGATCCAGATCATGTTGATGATCAGCGTGTGCGCATCCACCATAGGAATCTGCAGGATCATCTGTATCTGGTCGTTCAGATGCGCCTGCAGACGCTTGTAGAGCAGGGCGATCACACCGGAGGCAATCGCCGCCGACAGCGCCCCCAGACACAGGCCCTCCACAAGGAAGGGGCCGCGAATAAACCAGTTGGTCGCCCCGATGTATTTCATGACAGCGATCTCCCGCGCGCGGTTGAGCACCGTCAGCTTGATGGTGTTGGCGACCACGACAACGGCAATCACTAAGAGCACCGCAATCGCGATCAGAGAAGCGATACGGATGAAGCGGGTGACCCGCAGCAATTTGCCCACAGTGTCCTTGTAGTAGCGTACATCCTCTCTTCCCTTCAGCGCCCTGGCCTTGGCAGCGATGGCATCCGCCTTTTCCAGACTGCCTACCGTAATCACAAAAGAGTCCGGCAGGGGGTTGTCTTTGAGTCCGTCCAGAAGGTAACCACTCTTGCCCCAGCGTTCCTTCATGATTTTCATAGCCTCGGCACGCGTGCGGTAGTGCACGGCCTCCACACCGTCCCATGCGCTGACTGCCTCCTGGTCTGCGGCGATGGTTTCCTTCGTCGTACCGTCCACGAGATAGACTTCGATGGTGTTGTAATCATCCTTGACGGCCTCCGCTGCCGACTCCACGTTGACCATGACCGAAAAGAACAGTCCCAGGATAAAGAGCATCGCCGTAATAGCAAAAATCGAAGCGACGGTCATCGCCTTGTTTCTGCGCATTTGGCGAAAGGCCTGCGCGAATGCTCTGATCATCTCTTCCCCCTGTTTTCTCCCGGTGCGGGTGCAGGATCAAAATAGATTCCGTTCTCCGGATGAGGTGCCGCATGGTAGCGCCCGCCGCGAACGTCGCCGGCTACCCTTCCCTGCTCCAGGGTAACAACGCGCTTGCCCATCTTGTCCACGATGTTTTTGGCATGGGTCACCATAAGAACCGTCGTGCCGAACGTGTTGATCCGATCCAGCAGATTCATAATCTCCCATGCTGTGTCAGGGTCCAGATTGCCGGTCGGCTCGTCGGCGAGAAGAATGCCCGGCCGGTTGACGATGGCGCGGGCAATAGCCACCCGCTGCTGCTCGCCGGCGGAAAGTTCCGCCGGGTATTTGCCGGCGCTGTCTGACAGATCCACCATGCTCAAAACCGCCGGTACCCGCTTGCGTATCTGCCGGCGCCGCGCACGGACAATCTCCATCGCAAACGCGACATTTTCATATACTGTCTTCTGCGGCAGCAGCCGGAAGTCCTGGAAAACAATGCCGATGCTGCGGCGATGGCGCGGAATCTCCCGGCTGGAAAGCTTCGTAACGTCACGGCCGTCAATGATGATCCTGCCTTCATCTGCATCCAGTTCCTTCATGATCAGCTTGATGAAGGTGGTCTTGCCTGCGCCGCTTGCGCCCACGATAAAAACAAACTCGCCCTTCTCGATCTCCAGAGAAACACCGTCGAGTCCCTTCTTGGATCTGTAGTTCTTGGTTACGTTGTCAAATCGTATCATCGCCATTGGCACAGCACTCCATGCATCACTCAGCCGGCGCAGCCATTTCACGGGCAAGTGCCTCGATGGCAGCGCGGCTCTCCTCCTGCAGTGCCGAGCGGATGCTCACCGTCGTCGGCGCAAAGGTCAGGCCCTGGCAGCCTTCCAGAAGTTCCTTCATGATCTTGGCCGCCTTCGGTGCCCATGTACCGTTCTCAATAAGGCCGATCTTTCTATTTTTGTAGCCGCGTTCAGTCAGCGACTCAATGAAGGTGCGCATGAACGGAAAGATGTCGTTGTTGTATGTCGTGGTGGCCAGAACCAGCCGATCATGCCGGAACGCATCTTCGACGGCTTCTGCCTGATCATCTCTGGCCAGGTCAGCGATTTCAATGCGGGGTACGCCGGCTTCCTTCAGTTTCTCGGCCAGCATCATTACAGCCTCTTTCGTATGACCGTACACCGAGGTGTAAGCAATGAAAACACCTTTGCTCTCGGCACGGTACGATGACCAGGTATCATACAAAGACAGGTATTCATCCAGCGGCGCTTCCAGCATCGGTCCGTGAAGCGCACAGATCTTTTCGATGTCCAGTGCAGCAGCTTTTTTCAGCACGTTCTGCACCTGCTGGCCAAACTTTCCGACGATGCCGAAGTAATAACGGCGTGCCTCACAGGCCCATTCCTCATCCACGTCCAGGGCACCGAACTTTCCGAAAGCATCGGCCGAGAACAGCACCTTGCCGGCAGGATCATAGGTCATCATGACCTCCGGCCAGTGCACCATGGGCGCAGCAAGGAACTGGAGCTTGTGGGTGCCCAGATCGAGAACGTCGCCGTTTTTGATCACCACCTGGCGCTCCGGATAATCTGTCCCGTAGAACTGCACCATCATGCGAAATGCCTTGGCGCTGGCTACGATTTTCGCATTTTTGTAGTGATCCATAAATGCGGCAATGCTGGAGGAATGATCCGGCTCCATGTGCTGTACAATCAGGTAGTCCGGCGTCCTTCCCTCTGCAGCAGACTCTATGTTCTTCAGCCATGTCTCACTGAAAGGTGCTTCCACCGAATCCATGACAGCGAGCTTGTCATCGGCTATAACATAGGAATT
>OMZN01000017.1 GCA_900315555.1 uncultured Eubacteriales bacterium | reverse complement strand
CCGCAACCACAATTTAGAAGGCAAGTGTTTTGGAAAATGCTTGCCTTTCTTTTGCTTTTTGCTTATCTTCTTCAGTTATCAGACATTTAAGAAATTGCCGGTAAGGAATTACTTTGACTGAGACAGAACTTCGTTCACTCAAGGCTATTATTGACGAGGAAATTAAGCTTCTCGAAACCGAGCTTTAATCAAAAGGGCTCACAATGGATTGGGAGGAATGTCAATCATCTATTCATTAAGGTGTTGCTATTTTTGCAGCCTTTTAAAAAAGGTGATGCCAAAGCGACGCATATAAAAAGTTTGGGCTTTTGAGAAAATAGGGAATCTAAAATTCCCTCGCATTCAGTTTTGCTACCATCTTGCTTCTGCAGGAAAAAGCCGGCACATCAAGGAGAACTATGATCGCCTGATGTGCCGGCTTAGTATTTTTCTTAATGCATTTCGATGCGTTGTTTTACTGTATGATTATGCGGCAAGTACGAGCGGCGAGAAGATGACAAAGAGGACAACGACGACCAAAGCGCCGACGGTAGCCCAGATCTTGCCGGTCTTCCACGGGGTCATATCCAGTACATGTTTGTCCGGCATCTCCCAGGGTTCCTCTCTGGGTTTTACCTTGATGACAATCCAGTAAATAAGACACTCAATGCAGAATAGTGCAAAGACCACATAGAGATAATGGAATTGGTCAAACCAGGGTATGACCTTGGTCAGTCCATAGAGCACCATGTGCAGAGGGATGATGATCTTGGGCGCCAGTGAGGTGGCATACTTGCTGAAAAGGCCGAACAGTACAGCCGTCAGGAGCGGCATGGAGAAGAATCCCCAGCATTCATTGATAAAGTTCATGATGCCTGTGCCGAAGTACATGACAAACGGGGAAATCACGATAGCCGCAATACCGACGACGGTACCGAAGATTTTTCCTACCTTGACAGTTTTCTGTGCGTCTTTCTGCTTGTTGAAGATCGGCTCGTAGATGTTCAGCGTGAAGATCGTGGAAGCCGAATTCAGAACAGAGTTAAAGGAAGACAGCACAGCACCCATCATAACAGCAGCCAGAAATCCCATGACCGGTTTGGGGATAACGGCAAGCAGCAGCTGCGGATAGGCCTGATCGGCGGCGACACCGACCGTGGTGTCCATGCCGCCGTTAGCGGCCAGCAGCTGGTAGGCGATCACGCCGGGCAGCACGATCACAAAGACATCCAGGCATTTAAAGAAGCCTGCCCAGATAGCGCCCTTCTGCGCTTCCTTCAGATTCCTGGCACCCAGAGAACGCTGGATAATCGACTGGTTTGTCGCCCAATAGAACAGGTTGTTCACGAACATGCCCGTGAAGAGGATCGGCCAGGGAATATAGGGCGGCAGCGCATTGGCCGGCGACCATGCATTCATTTTCTCCGGGGTGGCGGTCAGCAGGTGGTGCACACCAGCCGCAAAGCCGCCGCCGTCCATCTTGCCAAGTGCAAACATGGCCAGAACCGGGACCATGAAACCACCGATCAGAAGACCGACGCCGTTGATGGTATCGGAATAGGCAATGGCTTTAAGACCGCCGAAGACAGCATAGCACAGGCCGATGACGCCGGCGATGATGCACATCAGCGTGATGGCGCCAAAGTAGCTCAGGTGGAAGATGCCTGTGATGTTGAACATAGCCTGCAGTGCCACGGCGCCGGAATACAGGATCACCGGCAGCATCGTGAAGACATAGGCGATGAGAAACAGAATAGCAAACAGACGCATGGTAAATGTGTCGTAGCGCATCTGGAAAAATTCAGGCAGGGTTGTGATACCGCCCTTTAGAAACTTCGGCAAAAGGAAGAACGCCAGCACGATCAGCGCGAAGGCCGAGGTGGCCTCCCAGGCGATCGGTGACATGTTGCCTGCAAAGCTCTGGCCGTTGGTGCCGACCAGCTGCTCGGCAGACAAGTTCGTCATCATGAGCGAACCGGCAATGACGATGCCGGGCAGGTCGCGTCCGGCAAGAAAGTAGCCATCTTCAGTGGCCAGGTTCTCATCCTTCGTTTTCCTATAGGAGAGTACCGCTACGAGGGCCGTGAAGGCTACAAATTCAACGAGCATAAGTACCATAATAATATCATCCTTTCATGTACGGGAATCCGTAGGAATACGTCTAAAAATCGATCCAGACGCTGCCCTTCTTGGCGGATTCCACACATTTTTCGATCCACTTGACGCCGGTGGCACCGTTTTCCACGGAGGGGTACCAGAAGTCGCCGTATTGGGAAACATCGGCACCCGACATGGCGGCGGCGAAACGGCGATAAAGATTGGCCCAGGCATCCAGCAGCCCTTCAGCATGACCGCCGCCGATGCGGTCTTCCAGTCTGGCTTCCGGGCTGAGGTACGCCATGCCGCGATCCAGTACCTGTACGGGTTTACCATCTACCTCATAGAGCAGCTGATTGGGGCGTTCATCATCCCATTCCAGCGAAGCATCCGAGCCGACGACACGGATCCGGTGGTAGTGGCGTGCGCCGCTGTTGATGGAACTGGCCCAGCAGTAGACCTGTGCGTTGTCCTGGACTGAACGGCTGCCGGCCAGGTTCATGATGACGAATGCATTGTCCTCAAGCTGACGTCCTTCAACGAAGGCGCGGGTGGTGCACATAAGATTTTTGATCTTAAGATCCGGAATCATAGCCTCGATGATGAACAGTGGATGCGTGCCCACGTCGCCCAGGGCGAAGGAGGGACCGGCCTTGCTGGGATCAAAGCGCCATTTGGCAGCGGGGACATGATCTTCGACCTTGTGATTGTAACCGCCAAAAGCGAAGCTCATGTTGATGACACGAATGTCGCCGAGTTTGCCGTCCTTGATCATCTGACGTGCCTGCTGAATCATCTGATGACCTGAATAGCCGTAGGTTACGCCTACTACTTTGTTCTTTGCCTTGGCCAGTGCCACAAGTTCTTCGGCCTCCTTGGTGGTGAAGCAGAGGGGCTTCTCACAGACTACATGCAGATCGTGCTCCAGGGCGGCCTTGCAGATTTCGTAGTGCGTGCCGTTAGGGGTGGCGATGGAAACAGCCTCGATGCCGTCTTCGCGCGCCGCCTCCTTGGCGAACATGGTTTTGTAATCAGGATAGCAGCGATCCGGTGCCACATCCAGTTCCGCTGCGAATGCCATGCCTCGCTGCGGATCGATGTCAAAGGCGCCGGCAACGAGTTTGAAATTATTGTCGCGGAGCGCCGCACTGCGGTGAATATAGCCGATTTGGCTTCCTTTGCCGCCGCCGACCATAGCCCATCGAATAGGGTGGGTGGCGATCCTTGTTCCATCTAGCATTTACACTTCCTCCTTTTTTGAATTGATAATTGATGTGTCTATAATGATCCTGCGCAAACGCGAAAACGGATAGGGTATCCGTATGTCCGGCACGCAGTTGAGTGACGATAAAGCGGCAGGACATGCATTAAATCGAGTAGCCGACAGACCGCAGGTAGTCTACGCTGGCTTTCACATCCCGCAGCGAAGTCTCCCGGTTTCTTGGATCTCTTTCCTGCTCTATGGTGATGTAGCCGCTGTAGCCGATGTCCTCGAGTGTTTTTTTGATGGCCGGATAGTCCAGTGCACCGGTGCCGATGGGGCACATGGCGCCTTTGCCGCAGCCGGCGAAGAAGCGGATATGCTCTCCGAGCACCTGCTCATAGACAGCTTGATCGACATCTTTGAAATGTACATAATCGAGGCGGTCGGCGTATTTCCGCAGCCAGGCTGCAGGATCCATGCCGGAATAATAGAGGTGCCCTGTATCGAGGACCAGACCGGCCAGATCGTAGGGGATGTCCCTGACGATACGTTCAATGTCATCAGCAAATTCAATATAGCTGCCCGCATGGGGATGGATCACCGGCCGGACGCCGTAGGCGTTGGCGCGTTCGCAGACGGCGCGCAGATGCTGCATAAAGTGATTCCATGCTTCCTCGGAAAGACGAGGCGCTCTGTCGCTGTGGCCTGCATTGTAATCCCGTTCGTCGTGTCCCCAGTCCATGATGGTCATATAAGGAGTAGGGAACTTCTGTCCGTCGTGCACGGGAAGCTTTGGCAGCCTGGGATCGGTGATCAGCCTGCAGATGTCATCGACGGCGTGAAGGACGTTCTCTTGGTTCGCCGGATCGATCAGGTCATGAAAGATGGTGCCCGCTACGATAGCCAGTCCGTTTTTTCTCAGTTCTTCGGAGACTTCTTCTGCATCGATGGGAAGATATCCATAGGGACCCAGCTCGATGGCACGGTAGCCCGCCTGCCTGGCCTCGGCGAGGACCTGCTTCCAGGGGGGAAGATAGGGATTGTTGGGGTCGTCGACTCCCCAGCTGCAAGGGGCGGCGCAGATATTCATCGTCATGGTGTTATCCTTTCTTTTTTAGTTCACAGCGGTTATGTACTCCGGCCGCTGCGTGTGCTGCGGCGTGTCGGAACTACAAATTGCACGCATTGCCGTCTGTATAACACATTCATTATAGATAACTGGCACGCAGAATGCAAGTGCAAAAACACATATGCACAGGGAAAATAAAAAAAGCACACGCAAAATTGAAAAATATCTTGCGTGTACGCACGCAAAGACATATAATTATACTGTATCCTGCGTATGGAAACAGGGAAACGGTCCCGCAAGGTGCGGCCGGCTCTCTGTGAAGTCAGGTCAGCGTCCTGATTCTGCGTGCGCGGAGAACGGAAAACCGCAGCTGTCGTGTTGCGATTTTGACTACTATTACAAAGGCCCCGCTGCTGTACGGGGCATGCCCGGTCGGCAGACGGCCGGGATCCAGGAGGTGGAAAATGCTGAGAATCGGTTTGATCGGATGCGGCAGGATGGGCCGCGATCATGTGGAGCGTGTTACAAAGAGAGTTGCTGATGCGGAGATCGTTGCGGTTTCAGATGTAATAAAGGAAAATGTGGATAAGGCCGTTGCCATATGCGGCGGCAGAGCGTATGAGGATCCGATGGAGCTGATCGAGGCAGAGGATGTGGATGCGGTCATGGTCGTTTCTCCGGGCTTTGCCCATGAAGAGCAGATCATACATGCCGTGGAGCTAGGCAAGCCGGTGTTTACCGAAAAGCCCATGGCCACCACGGCAGCTGCCTGCAGACGGATTGTCGATGCGGAGATGAAATCCGGAAAGCATCTGGTGCAGGTGGGCTTCATGCGCAGGTTTGATGTGGGCTACCGGCAGATGAAGAAGGCTGTCGATTCCGGTATCTACGGCGAGCCGCTGATGCTGCACTGCACCCACAGGAATGCCTATGTCCTGGATGACTACAACACGCCGATGGCAGTGCATGATACAGCGATTCACGAGATCGACTGTCTCCACTGGCTGCTGGATGACGAGTGGTCGGAAGTGCAGGTCATCATGCCCCGGCAGACCAAAAATGCGAAGGGAAGAGCTGCTGAGCTGCAGGATCCCCAGCTGATGATCCTGCGCTCCAAGAAGGGCGTCTGCGTAGATCTGGAGGTCTTTGTCACCTGCCGCTTCGGCTATGATATCAACTGTGAGGTTGTCTGCGAGGAAGGCAGCATCACGATGCCCCAGCCGGCGGCACCCATCATCAAGCATGAGGCTAAGATCGAAAGGGAGCTGGAAACAGATTTCTTCAATCGGTTCATCGACGCCTATGATGTAGAAATCAAGGAATGGGTGGAAGCCACTTTGGCCGGACGGGTGGACGGCCCTTCGGCATGGGATGGCTACATGGCCGCCATGACTGCAGATGCGCTGGTCAAGGCGCAGAAATCCGGCAGGATTGAGAAAGTGGAGACCGAGGAAACACCGGCATTTTACAAATAACGAAATGGAGGAAGAGTATGCTTGATGCAAAAAAAGTGAAACTGGGCATGGCACCGATCGGCTGGACGAATGATGACATGCCGGATCTAGGCGCCGAAAACAGCTTCTGCCAGTGTGTCAGCGAAATGGCACTGGCTGGGTTTGCCGGCACAGAGGTGGGCGGCAAGTATCCGACGGATCCGGTGGTCTTGAAAAAAGCACTCGACCTGCGTGGATTAAAGGTGTGCAACCAATGGTTCTCCAGCTTCCTTATTTCAAAGGATTTTGAGGAGACGGCGGCTGCCTTCGAAAAGGCGACCGACTTCCTTCAGGCCATGGGCGCCCACGTTATTGGCGTCTCTGAGCAGAGCTGGAGTCTGCAGGGGCAGATCGACCATCCTATCCTCGAGGGAAAATATGTGATGAATGACGAGGAATGGGACCTGCTGACTGATGGGCTGAACCGTTTGGGACAGATTGCCCGGGCCAAGGATATTCAGCTCACTTATCACCATCACATGGGCACCGTGGTGCAGACGGAGGAGGAAATAGACCGGTTCATGGACTCTGTGGATCCGCAGCTCGTGAAGCTGCTCTTTGACAGCGGGCATCTCTCATTCTGCGGCGTGGATCCGGTGCCGGTACTGCGCCGTTATGCAGATCGGATCGGACATGTTCACCTGAAAGATCTGCGGATGGCCGTGCGGAAAAAAGCCGTCGAAGGGAACTGGAGCTTCCTCAAGTCGGTCCGCGAGGGCGTTTTCACCGTGCCCGGCGACGGCGACGTAGATTTCACATCGATCTTTGACATTCTGGAAGAAAGCGGCTATGAGGGCTGGGTCGTTGTGGAGGCGGAGCAGGATCCAGCCAAGGCCGATCCGCTGGAATATGCGATGAAGGCCAGAAAGTATATCGCCGAAAAGACCGGCCTTTGATAAACGCTGGTGCTGCAAGGAAGAACAGAGAGGAAGGAATCAGTATGAAGATAGCATTTGATGTAGATGTGCTGGCAAAGCAGATGGGCATTGACGCCATGGTGCATCAGGTGGCCGACTGGGGATATAAATATATCGAGCAGTCACCGCATCCAAGAATTAATCCTTTCTATAAGCATCCTCTTTTTTCCAGAGAGTGCGAGGCTGAATACAGAAAGGCGCTGCGGGATACCGGCGTGGAAATTTCTTCATTTATCTGCGTTTATCGATGGTCCGGCCCTACCGAGGAACAGCGTCAGATGGCGGTGGCCAACTGGAAGCGGATGATTGAGATCGCTTCTTCCATGGAGGTGCCGGTGATCAATACAGAGCTGTCAGGCGATCCCAACCAGGCGGAAATCTGCAACGGTATGTGGTATCGTTCCATGGAAGAGATCCTTCCCATTGCCGAAAGGGAGGGAATCCGCATTGAAATTCAGTCGCATCCCTATGATTTTTGTGAGCTTAACAATGAGTGTGCTGATCTGGTGAAATCTTTCCGCTCAGACAACCTGAAGTATGTTTATGCTACGGCGCACGGATTCTTCTATGATCAGGGCAAAGGTGATCACGACAGTATGCTTCGCTATGCAGGAGACGATCTCTCCCATGTACTCTTCGCCGATACGTTCAACCAGACCCTGGACTGCCGCTATATCCTTAACCCGCCCTGGCTCAATGGGCGCGGCCGCGAAGATGTGACAGTGCACCAGCATCTGGGCCTGGGAGAAGGCGATGTAGATTTCGATCAGATCTTTCGGACGCTGCGTGACATGGATTTTGCGGGGAGAGAATTCAAGGTCGGCGGTGAAAGCATCTGCGCTGTCTCTTTGTTCGGTTTTCCGGAGAAGATGGATGTGCAGGCACCTGCAGCAAGGGAGCGGATTGAAAAAGAACTGCTGGGATGAGAAAGCCTGAGACAGAAAACATGAGGGGATAAAAGGAAACGCAAGTACGTTTTATTGGTATTAGAGAAAGAGGAAAGCTAATGGCAGTAACGATTCAGAAAATAGCTGATATGGCCGGCGTATCAAGGGGAACGGTAGATCGGGCCATCAATGATCGCGGCCGCATTAATCCGGAGGTCAAGGAAAAGATTCTGACCATCGCCGAGACAGAAGGATACTTTGAAACGAAAAAGCGGCGTGCTGCCAGAAGAAAGATCGGTGTTGTGACGCAGCTCAATGAAACGCAGTTTATGATCAACATCAATAAGGGCCTGCATGAGGCAGCCAAGATCCTCAAACGTCACAATGTGGAGGTCCTGATCCGCGGGACGGAAGGTGTCGATGGCAAAGCGCAGGCTGAACTCATCGATGCACTGCTCGATGAGGGTGCAGAAGGCCTGGCAATTATGGCGTCGGATTCGCAGCACGTCCGAGACAAGATTAAAGCGATGCGGGAACAGGGGATTCCGGTCATCACATTCAACACGGATCTTCGCGGCAGCGAGAGGGACTTCTTTATCGGTCTGGACAATAAACGCAGCGGGCGTGCCGGTGCCGGGCTGATGAACATGCTGACGGGCGGCAAGGGAAAGATTCTGGTCATCACCGGGTATTTCGTCAACGATGTGGACAACCAGCGGGTGGAAGGCTTTATGGAGGAATGCATGAACCAGTTTTCCGGACTTTCCATGCTGGGCGTGCAGAGCTGCTTTGACAAGGACGAGGAAGTCAAGCGTATTATCTGTGAGACCATGCAGAGCGTCCCGGATCTGGCGGGCATCTTTATCGTATCCGGCGGGCAGGCGGGTGTGCGGCAGGCCTTTGAGGAAATACAGCCTGCGCAAAGGCCTTACGTCATCGTCTATGACAAGACGCCGGATAACGAACAGCTGCTGCGGGACGATGTTGTGGACTTCGTGCTGGGACAAGGCTGCTATCAGCAGGGCATGCAGGCACCGATTCTGCTTTCGGATCTGCTTACGGCGGGCAAGCGCCCGGAGAAGGAATGCGTCTATACCGATACGGTAATCAATACAAAATACAACATATAGTGGAAATCGCCGCCTGGTACTGCATGCGGGGCGTGTGCGGGCTGCATAGGGGCGTGCACCACATGAATTGGAGGAAGATCGATGAAATATATAACATTTGATGAGACGAGGCCGCTGGACATCATTTTCCTGGGACGGGTGGCCATCGACTTCAACCCGGCCTACGATGAGAAGGTCAAGGAGGAGTTTAAGCCGCTGAAGGACGTGCATTATTTTGAGAAGTTCGTGGGCGGTTCGCCGGCCAACACGGCGGTGGGGGTCACGCGCCACGGGCTCAAGGCCGGATTCATCGGCAAGGTTTCCGACGATCAGTTTGGTGACTATGTCATCGAATATTTCGATAAGAAGGGGATCGACACCTCGCACATCACACGCTGCACCGGCGGTGAGAAGCTGGGGCTGACCTTCACAGAGATGCTTTCACCCAGCGAGAGCTCCATCCTGATGTACCGCAACGCGATCGCCGATCTGCAGCTTTCGGTGGACGATATCGATGAGGACTACATCAAGAGTGCCAAATCGATTCTGATTTCAGGCACGGCGCTGGCCGAGAGTCCGTCGCGGGAAGCCGCGATCAAGGCGGTGATGCTGGCCAAGAAAACGAATACGAACGTGATCTTCGATATCGACTACCGCGCCTACAACTGGAAAAACGAGGATGAGATATCCATCTATTACAGCATGGTAGCCAAGGAAGCAGATGTGATTATGGGCTCCAGAGAGGAGTTTGATCTGACGGAGAGACTGATCCGTCCGGGGATGGACGACCTGGCAAGCGCGGCGTACTGGCAGGGCTGCAACGCCAAGATCTGCGTGATCAAGCACGGGATGGAAGGGTCCACCGCTTACACGATCGACGGGGAGAGGTTCTCGATCAAGCCCTTCCCGGTGCAGGCCAGGAAAGGCTTCGGCGGCGGCGACGGCTATGGCAGTGCCTTCCTGTACGGCCTCTACCAGGGATGGGAGATCATCGACTGCCTGGAGTTCGGCTCGGCAGAGGCCAGCATGATGGTGCGGGCAAACAACTGCTCGGATGCGCTGCCCGATACCGAGGAAGTGCGTGCCTTCATCAAGGAGGAAAAGGAACAGTACGGCGAAATGATCGCCAGAGTCTGAGATTCTGATATAGAGAACGGAAGGGATAAGGTGAAACGATGAGTGAGAAGACATACCGCATGACGACGGCGCAGGCCATCGTCAGATTCCTGGATAACCAGTATGTGGAAATGGATGGCAAGGAGACCAAATTCGTGGAGGGCTTCTTTACCATCTTCGGACATGGTATTGCTGTCGGCCTTGGAGAGGCGCTGGATACGAATCCGGGACAGCTGAAGGTGCTGCAGGGACGGAACGAGCAGGGCATGTGCCATGTG
Organism: uncultured Eubacteriales bacterium; assembly: GCA_900315555.1. GTDB lineage: Bacteria > Bacillota > Clostridia > Peptostreptococcales > Anaerovoracaceae > RUG100. Next base: position 15,436 of record OMZN01000017.1, on the reverse strand, counting down.
GCTACTGCCTTTGCCAAGCAGTCCGGCCGCAGGAAGATTATCGCCTGCGCCTCTTCGGTGGGACCGGGTGCGGCCAACATGGTGACTGCCTGTGCCACTGCTACGGTCAATAACATTCCGCTTTTGGTATTTCCGGCAGATTCCTTTGCAAGCCGTCAGCCCGATCCGGTGCTGCAGCAGCTGGAACAGAGTGACTCGCTGGCCGTGACGACCAATGATGCTTTTAAACCTGTCACGAAGTATTGGGACAGGATTCAGCGTCCTGAACAGGTGATGACTGCGCTGATCAATGCCATGCGTGTGCTGACCGATCCTGCAGAGACCGGTGCCTGCTGCATTGCTCTTCCGCAGGATGTGGAAGGCGAAAGCTATGATTTTCCCGAGTATTTCTTTAAGAAGCGGGTGCACCGCATCACACGGCCGCAGGCTGTAGCCGAGGAGATCCGTGATGTGGCGGATCTGATTGAACATGCCAGCAAGCCGCTGATTATCGTGGGCGGAGGCGTTCGCTATTCGGAGGCCGGCGCGGATGTAGAAGCTTTCTGTGAGGAATTCAATATTCCCTTTGGTGAGACCCAGGGAGGAAAGAGCGCCTGCAAGAGCTCGCATCCCTACTGTCTGGGCGGCATTGGTGTAACCGGCACGCTGGCTGCTAATGATATCGCTGAGCATGCCGATCTGGTGCTGGCGCTGGGCACACGGCTCTCTGACTTTGCGACCAGTTCCAAGCGTCTCTTCAAAAATCCGGACGTGAAGTTTACTGCCATCAACAACAACCGTTATCATGCCATGAAAATGGATGCGGTCAAGGCCGTGGGCGATGTCAAGGTTTCCCTGGCTGCGCTGGCGGAGCAGCTGCGCAAAGATGGGTACAAAGCTTCCTATCATGGTGAGATCGAGGCGGAGAAGGCCAAGTGGGACAAGGAGATGGACCGCCTGGCGCACTATGCCTACGATGAGAATTTCGAGCCTTTGATTCCCGAAAGAGATCCCAGAACGATCCCTGAATTTGTGGAAATGACCAAGAGCGGCATCACGCAGACGGCAGCACTGGCCACACTGCGGGAGGTCATCGATGAGGATGCTACTGTCATCACTGCCGGCGGGAGTCTCCCAAGCTGCATGCAGCGGGTATGGACCACCGATAAGCGAGGTGGTTATCATGCAGAATACGGCTATTCCTGCATGGGGTATGAAGTGGCAGCTGCGCTGGGCGTAAAGATGGCAGAACCGGATAATGAAGTCTATGCGGTAGTCGGCGATGCTTCCTTCCAGATGCTCAACAGTGAGCTGGGTACGACCATGCAGGAACGGAAGAAGACGAACATCCTCGTATTTGACAACTGCGGCTTCGGCTGTATCAATAATCTGCAGATGAGTCACGGCATCGGTTCGCTGGCGACAGAATTCCGTTATAGAGACGAAAATGATGAAATCAAGGGAGATCTGATCCCCGTGGATTATACCAAGGTCGGAGAGGCCTACGGCTTGAAGACCTACGCGTGCAGAACCATTGAAGAGCTGCGGGCGGCGCTGCTGGACGCCAAGAAGCAGGATCGTGCCTGCCTCTTTGATCTGAAGGTGATTCCCAAGACCATGACCAATGGTTACAATTCCTGGTGGAACGTGGGCCTTGCCGATACGTCTGAGAAGGAAAGCGTCAGGAAGGCTTGGGAAGAAGTGAAGCAGGGACGCGAGGAAGCACGCAAATACTAAAGATACGACACCATGATGACGATATCATGCTGCAAGGATAAGACCTAAGGAGGAAAAACATGAAAGTATTCGGCTATCCGGAATTCGATGAGAACGGAGAAAAGCTGCTGACCACCTATGAGGGTGAGTACAGCGCCATGAACATGGACATCCGTGTCTACAGGATGTGCACCAACACCATTCGTAATTTTAATAAAGCCACCGAAGAAACGGCCATTCTGCTGCTGAAAGGCACGGTGACCCTCGCCTGGCCCGGCGGCAAGGAGACTGTGTCGCGCAAAGATGTTTTTACCGAAGGCCCCTATGCGCTGCATGTAGCTAAAGGAACACCAGTGGAGGTCGCTGCCAAGACGGAGAGTGAAATCCTTGTGCAGTCGACCCACAACGACGGTGACTTTGCCGCTAAACTCTACACCCCGGCAGATGCCCCCTGGGTCTATTCCAGCGTCGGCCTTTTCGGCAATACGGCCAAGAGAAGAGTCAATACGATTTTCGATTATACCAACGCCCCTTATTCCAACATGGTACTTGGAGAGGTACTCAACGACCGCGGCAACTGGTCAGGCTATCTGCCGCACCGTCATCCGCAGCCGGAGTGCTATTATTTCCTCTTTGACAGGCCGGAGGGCTTTGGCGCCAGCTTCATCGGTGATCAGGTGTTTAAAAGCACCGATGGAAGCTTCTCCGCCATTACGCCGATGGAGACCCATCCCCAGTCCTGCGCACCGGGATTCCAGATGTACACCTGCTGGATGATCCGTCATAACGATGGCGATCCCTGGGTGGCTACGCGCAACGATGATGAGCGTTACGTATGGATGTATGATGCCAAGTTCGACGACTGAGAAGGAGGTAGGCAATGGCATTGGTAACGATGAAAAAACTGCTGGATGATGCCATGGCGCGCGGAGGTGCCTTCGGTGCCTTCAGCGTGGGAAACATGGAGATGATCAAGGGTGCGGTCAAGGCAGCAGAGGAGACCGGCACCGACATCGTCCTGCAGATTGCGGAAGTGCGGATGGATTATTCTCCTCTGCACCTGATGGGACCCATGATGGTTCAGGCGGCCAAGGAGGCAGATGTAAATATTGCAGTGCATCTCGACCACGGACAGACCATGGAAACGGTGGAAAAAGCGCTGGCGCTGGGATTCACTTCCATCATGCTCGATGGGTCCCGCCTGCCGTTTGAGGAAAACATTGCGCTGACGAAGAAGGCCGTCGCCGCTGCCAGAGCGCACGGCGCCACCGTGGAAGCGGAGCTGGGACTTGTGGGCGGCAGCGAGGACGGCAAGAGCGACATGGGCATTCGCTGTACCGATCCCGATGATGCCTTGACCTTTGTCAAGGCGACCGGCATCGATGCGCTGGCGGTCGCCATCGGCAATGCGCATGGTGATTATCCGGTGGCGCCGCACCTGGCCATGGACGTTCTTTCGCAGATCCGGGAGAAAGTGGAGATGCCGCTGGTACTTCACGGTGGCAGCGGCATCAGTGATGCAGACTTTCAGGAAGCAATCCGCAGAGGTATCCGCAAAGTCAACATTGCCACCGCAAGCTTTAAGCAGCTGACTGCGCGGGCAGAAGGATACTTGCGCAGCGACGGCAGCCATAATTTCTTTGACCTCAGTGAGGCCATGATGCAGGGCACTTACGAAAACGTAAAGCGTCACATCAAGGTGTTCAACGCAGCGTAAACGCAGCATTGAAAAGCATTAAGAAAAAAGCGGACTGTTTTTGAAGGTCATCTCATTGTACAGCCCGCTTTTTGCGTGGGAAAAGTTATTATTGGGAAAAATGTTTATGCTTGTAAATGCTTAAGCTTGTAATAGGAGGAGGAGGAGACATGCTTGGCGCATACGTGGGCACCGAAGGAACCCAGACGTGAGGCCGGTGCCAGGAGAAATCTGCGGGCAGCATAACCAGCGCCGAACAGATTGCGGATGACCTTTACCGAGCGGAAATCTATCGTGATGCAGAGAATGCACTGGCGGATCTGATCAACAGTGATTTGTTTGTTCATAAGTGATGGTGTGCTATAATAGGGTCAGTTAGGAGGAAATGTCCCGATGAGGCTGACAGATCAATTCTTTGAAAATGAATACAGAATCCGGTTTTCGGATATTGGAGAGAAGGGCACGCTTCGTCCGGGTGCCCTGCTTGATTATCTGCAGGATGTATCGATGGTGCATTCTGGCTATGTAGGGTATGATTCGGATTATTTTGTTAGAGAGGGGAAGGCATGGGCCATCTCCTTCTGGCATATCGCCATCCATGAACTTCCTAGAGAAAACCAGATCATGCTGCTGCGGACATGGGATCGCCAGCACAAGCGGACACAGGCGCATCGGGAGATCATCATCGCGGATGAAGAGGGCAAAGAGCATGGCTATGCCTATGGCCGCTTCGTTTGGATGGATACCGAAAAGCGCCGTCCGGCTAAGCTGGATGCGGATTTCATGAAAGCCTATTATTTTGCGGGAGAGAAAGGATTTCGTGATGAAGAGGCACCTACGGTCTTTGCGATTCCGGAGGATACACCGCAGAGGACAGAGCGTTTCCGCGTGGAGCGAAGCGATATCGATCCCAGCGGCCATGTGAACAATGCCAGGTACCTTCACTGGGCGGAAGATTTCCTGAGTGATGCGGCTTACTATGACCATGCGCTGTGCGATGTTAAAATCATGTATCGGAACGAATGCTTTCGGGGCGCTGAGATCCTGTGCCAATGCCATGAGAAAAGCGGCGCACAGGACAGCGTAGATACCATGGCGGTCTTCCGTGATGCACAGCAGGAGGAGAGGGTTTATGCCGCTGTGGCCATGCACTGGGAGAAGATGGCGTGACTGGCGTGGCAGGAAGCATGTGGCCCAGGGACAGCGGCAGGCGGAGGGCCATACGGGCGGCCGTGGCGCTGGTATGTGCAATTCTTCTTTTTTTGGCCGTTTACAACGACTATTCTGTGTATGAAAGCCCGATCGGCAAAGTCACCGCAGTTTCCACGCAGAAGATCAAAGGCAGTACCAAGCGGCAGCAGGTACTGCAGCTCAAGATTAAGAACGGACATGAAAAAGGGCAGACCGTTACGATCGTCCAGCGGTATGATCCTTCGCAGGTGTATGATACGGCCTACGAAAAGGGCGATATGCTCTTTTTGAATGCGGACTGTACCAAGGTGGCCGGCGTCAAAAGAGATTATGTTGTCGCCGCAGCCATTCTTCTGCTTTTAGCGATGCTGGTGATCGCAGGACGAGGAAAGGGCCTGCTCAGTGTGCTGTGCCTTGCGGGCAACGTGCTGCTGTTTTACTTTTTGGCCAGACTCTTTCTTGCCGGGCATGATATTCTCTGGCTGACGATTGGAGGATCGATTCTCTTCACCCTGCTGACACTGGTTTTGATCAGCGGCTTTCGCCGAGAGACACTTCTCGCGTTTGCTGCAGCCGCCGTATCGGCGGGAGCAGCCTCGCTCATTGCCTTTGTTTTAATCTGGCTGTCAAAAGATATCGGCTATGAGTATCTGGATTTCCTGCCCGAGCCGTATACCCGGATGCAGGCCAATCACTTTTTCCTTTCGACGATTATCATCAGCTGTCTTGGCGCTGTCATCGATGTGGCTGTCACCATCACGGCATCGGCTTCGGAGGTTCTTCGGCGGGATCCTTCGATTCAGCCCGGAAGACTGCGCCGCTCCATGTCGAAGGTGGCGGATGACATCACAGGAACGATGATCAATGTACTGTTCTTCACTAACATGGCAGCGATTTTACCGGTATGTATGGTCTCTCTTGCCAACGATGTACGCTTTCTGACGATTATGAAGTACAATGCATATTTCGATATCGCGAGATTCCTTGACGGCGCGGCGGCTATTCTTATCGCTATTCCCGTTTCCACCTTCGCAGCCGGTTTGTTTGCCAAAGGGAGGCGATCCAAATGATGCTCATTGTTTTGACGGTGATCTTTGTCCTCCTGGCGCTGTTCACCGGGGGTGACCGAACGGCTAAATCCATCGTCACGCTCTTCCTTTCGGCCGGGGTCATGATGCTGACGATTGTCGCGATCTATCTGGGTGTGCCCCCTCTGGCAGGCGGCCTGTTCTGCGTGGCGGTGGTTGCGGTAATCACAACGCTGTTTCAAAATGAATGCAATCAAAAAAGTATGACGGCTCTGCTTGCGGTCTTCCTGACGACGGCGGTGCTGCTGCTCCTGATCTTTGTCTTTGTCGATCGAGGTCATCTGGCCGGGATGGCAGACACCGGCCAGGTGTATGTTCGGGAATCTAACGGCTTTGAAGGAAACATCGGCATAGACATGCGGATGGTGGAAGTGGCGGTGCTGCTGATTACGCTGGTAGGTGCGGTGATTGATGCTGCTATTGCCGTTGTGGCCGGAACGTACGAGGTTGCCGCTGCCAGACCGGCACTGGGACGGCAGGCGCTGTTTCGTTCCGGCATGCGGATTGGCGGTAATATCCTCAGCTCGACAGTGAATACGCTGTTCTTTATCTTTGCCGGGGAATATCTTCTGCTTTTTGTCAATTTTATGACCTACTATTCCTTTGCGGCGATGATCAATTCTAAAGAATTTGCGCAAGGTGCCATCAGCATTGCTGTCAGCGCCTTCGGATGCGTCCTGGTGATACCGGTCGCGGCGGCGCTTGCTGCAGTACGGCTGACGGGCGGCTCAAATCGGCAGTATGGGAATGAAGAAACGGACGATGGAGGTGAGCGTTCAGAATGAAGATTCCTAGATTACAGACGATGCGTCAAGCGGCCCGTTTTGGTGCCGAAGGCCTCGGACGTCTTACGGCGGGTCTGCTGGATCACAGGCGGACTTTACTCCACAAGGTGATGCCGGTTTATTATGATGATGACCGTCTGATGCTCTATGTCATGCGCGGCAGACGGGGACAGCGGCACAAGGAAGGCCCTTACTGCACCTATTGCTGGGAGAAGGAAGGCGATCTCATATCGCTGCACATTCAGCCGGACGGAAGTTATCAATGTCCCGGCTGCAAGAATGTAGTGCGCAGGCTGCAAACCAAATCCAAAACCGAGGAAGATCCTGCGGAGCAGGAAAAACGGAAAGGAACACTTTAGCAGCGTGTTTGGCTAATAAGAACTGCTGCGGAAGTTTCAGGCAGACCGTGCTATACTAAAGACATGGAAGAGATCAGTGTTACAATCAAGCGCAGCCGGCGGCGTACGCTGTCTGTGGAAGTGCAGAAGGATGGCAGCGTTATCGTGCGTGCACCCAGGAAGGCAAGACAAGAGGTGATCCGGGATTTTCTGGAAGTGAGGAAGGAATGGATTGCCTCGGCGAGGCACCGGGTGATGCAGGAACGGGAACAGCTTGCCGCTGTTGTTCCGCTGGATGAGACGGAAGTGGAGGCGCTCAAGGAAAGGGCCCGGGAAGCGGTTACTGCCCGGGCGGCATACTACGCAGCGCAGCTGGGTGTCGACTATGGCCGCATTGCCATCCGCCGGCAGAAGACACGCTGGGGAAGCTGCAGCGCCAAGGGAAATTTGAATTTCAACTGCCTTCTGGCACTTGCGCCGCAGAAGGTACTCGACTACGTTGTTATTCATGAACTCTGTCACAGGCTGGAGATGAACCACAGCGACGCCTTTTGGGCGCATGTGGAAAAGATGATGCCCGACTATAAGGCGCAGAGAGCCTGGCTGAAGGAAAACGGCGATGCCCTGATGGCGAAAATCTATCCGGTAACATGACGGGATACCGGATGCCCGTTTTTTAAAATGTGCCCGCCTCGCATGTGGGCAACAATACAGCAAGCAAAAGGGAGGGAAGAATGTTCGATTTTAATTTCTATACGCCGACCAGGGTGGTCTTCGGACGTGGTGCAGAGCGAAAGACGGGAAAGCTGCTGCGGCAGGCCGGTGCCCGCAAGGTGCTGGTATGCTATGGCGGAGGCAGTGTGATTCGTTCGGGTCTGATGGACTGGATTCGGAGTGCATTGAAAGGCGAGGATATCGACTATGTGGAATTGAGCGGCATCGTACCTAATCCGCGCCTCTCCAAAGTGTATGAGGGTATTGCACTCGGAGAGAAGGAAGGAATCGACTTCCTGCTTGCTGTAGGCGGCGGTTCTGTCATTGATACGGCGAAGGCCATCGGCTACGGGCTTGCCAATGAGGGCGATGTCTGGGACTTCTATGAAAGAACCAGAAAGCCCGCTGCATGTCTGCCTCTGGGCGTGGTCTTGACCATTGCAGCTTCCGGCAGCGAGATGAGCAACAGCAGCGTGATTACCAAAGACGAGGGCATGTACAAACGCAGCTGCAATACCGATCTGGCCAGACCGGTTTTTGCAGTCATGGATCCGGCACTCACGGTGACTCTTCCTGCTTACCAGACGGCGAGCGGCTGTGTTGATATTCTGATGCATACGATGGAGCGCTATTTCACCAATGGCGGGAACATGGAGATCACAGACGCCCTGGCAGAGGGGCTGATGCGGACGGTGATGCGGAATGCGCTGATCCTCCGGGATCATCCGGACAGCTATGAGGCGCGCGCCGAGGTGATGTGGGCAGGCAGTCTTTCCCACAATGGTCTGACCGGGTGCGGCAGCGACGGTGGAGATTTTGCCTGCCATGGCCTGGAGCACGAGCTGGGCGGCATGTTTGACGTAACGCACGGTGCCGGGCTCGCTGCGATTTGGGGCAGCTGGGCCCGCTATGTTTATCGTGACTGCCGTCCCAGGTTTTACCGGTTTGCCCGCCGTGTCATGGATATCGTGGGTGAAGGCAGTGAAGATGCCATATGCATGGAGGGCATCGAGGCTATGGAGGCATTCTTCCGCAGCATTCATATGCCTACCGATCTGCAGGAGCTGGGTATTGAACCCACCGATGAGCAGCTCTGCCGGATGGCCCATCTGGCTGCCGAGGCAGCCGGCGGCAGCAAGGGATCAGCCAAGGTGCTGCATGAGTGTGACATGCTGCAGATTTATCGCCTGGCAGCAGAAGGCTGAGGGGATGTCCCAAAGAGATGCCCCAAAGAGCCTGAATGAGAGAAAAGATGACAATGAGAGGTTGAATGATGAAGAACAGGAATGCATTATCTGATCAATATTTTAAGAAGCACCCGCTGCAGGCCCGCTGCGGAGCGGCCTTCGTTTATATGCAGCTGACGATGGACGAAGAGCTGGAGAGAGAATTCAAAGAACAAATGAAAAATCATCCCATGCAGCCCAAAGATAAGGACGATCAAGCTGAGATCGATGCTGCAGAAGACAAGGATACCTTGTTCAGGCTGATGCGCCGGAAGATGATCGGGGCCAATAGAGATGCCCTGCGGCACAAGATCCTCCGTCATGAAGAAGACATGATGCCGCTGATAAAAAAGCGTCTGCCGACATCACGGGTGGACAGCTTTATCGATGACAGCGTCTGGGTTTTCGGGTTCAGCAGGGAAAATCCCACTCCATGGATCCTTGATCATCTGCAGGAAATCGATGACCTTTTCGTCCGCTCCCAGCTGGATCTCATCCTTGGCCTCCGCGGCGGCGAAGAGGTGGTGCCTTTCTTGATGGATGAGGTGGACTTTTTTGAAGACGATGCCATAGAGGACAAGATGCTGGTGCAGGGGCCGCTGCATGGACTGTATCACATCTGGCTGAACGACGTGCAGGCCAGAACCGGGCAGATGGCGTCAGCCGGCAGCAAGAGGTGAAAGGAATCGCCTGCGCCTAGAAGGCCAGGAATATGAAGTAGCAGGCGATGATGCCGATGAGGGCGGCAACCTGGCTGACCTTGTTCTTCCAGCGCAGGAAGATCAGCATGAAGGCAGACTGGATGGTGCCCATGAGAACCAGCATCCGGGTACTTCCGTCGGTAAAGTCATAGAGACCGTGACCGAAGTAGAGAATGTCGCAGAGTGTCAGGATAATAAAGTTGAAAATATTGCTTCCCACGATATTGCCGACGGCGATATCGTGGTTTTTTATCCTGAACAATGTGAAGGTGGAGGAAAGTTCAGGCAGGGAGGTGGCAATGCCGAGAAGCAGCGCGCCCGCAAAGCCCTGTTCCAGATGGAGCCGCACGGCGATCCGGTCGGTAGCATAGGTCAGGAGGATGCTGATGATGACGATAGCTGCACTGCTTAGAATGAGGCGGATGATCAGCTGCCGCATGGACATAGCCGGTGCCTTGACTTCTTCCTCCGTGGCCTGCGTTGTACCGTTCTCACCGGAGAGAAAGCGGAGGCTGATGAGGTAGAAGACCAGGAGCAGCAGAGAGGTAATGCTGATGGTGAATAGTTCGCTGTTTAGAATCTGCTTCTGGTTCAGCAGGATGGCGAGGAAGGAGAGCAGCACGGTCAGAGCAGTCATGGTATGGGAACCGGAGATCTGCGAGCGATGGTAGGATCTATAGAAAATGAGGATTAAAACCGCCAGCAGAAAGGTGTTGAACATATCGCTTCCCATGATGTTGCCCAGGCATAGTCCCGGCTTGTGCAGAAAGACCGTAGAGGAAATGCTGGTGAAAAGCTCCGGCAGCGAGGTTACTGCCGAGAGCATTACGCCGCCTATGAAGGCACCGGAAAGGCTGGTCTGCTTATCCAGAATATCTACATATTTTGCAGCCAGATTGGATGAGAATACGACGCCGGCCGCAAGCACAAGATAGAGTATATAAATCATGTTCAATCCCCTGTTCTCTGAAATTTCCCTTTTCTGAGTTTTCCCTGCTTCCCGACAGAGCTTTTTAACTATGCACTAACAATACACATCGAAAACTTCTTTGTCAAATTGAAAATAGGCTGGCAGTATTGTATGATGAAAGTGATTCTATTTTTGACCTGCGTATCGAATCAGAGAGTTGGGTGGGTCGTGATCACATATGAGAGGGTCAGATGATCAGACTAGATAATGTTTCCAAGTTCTACTATCGCAAGGGGATGATCACCAGCGGTATTTCCAAGGTCAGTCTTAGCCTGGACATCGGTGAATTCGTCGTGATCACCGGAGAATCAGGCAGCGGCAAGTCCACCCTGATCAATGTGATCTCCGGCGTGGACAGCTATGAAGAGGGCGAGATGTACGTCGACGGGCAGGAGACCAGTCACTTCAGCAGCGAGGAGTTTGAGGATTACCGCCGCCGGTGCATCGCCAATATCTTTCAGGAGTTCAATCTCGTGTCCAGCTATACCGTTCGTCAGAATGTGGAGCTGATTCTGCAGGTCAACGGCTGCAGCCGGGAGGAGATTGACAGCCGCGTACCGGACATCATCGAGCGCGTGGGCCTTGCCGAATACAGCAGCACCAGAGTGTCCAAGCTGTCAGGCGGCCAGCAGCAGCGGGTCGCCATTGCCAGAGCGCTGGCGAAGGACACCTCAATTATCACTGCCGATGAGCCTACCGGCAATCTGGACAGCGTATCAGCTGCCGGTATCGTTGCGCTGCTGCACGAGATTGCTAAAGATAAGCTGGTCATTGTGGTTACGCATAATGAAGAGCAGTTCAAGGAGTATGCCACGCGGATCATCAAGATGAGCGACGGTCACGTGGCGGAGGATCTGCTTCTGCAGACGCCCGAAGCCGAAGACCGGATTCACGAGAGAGATTACGGCAGGATCCGGCCGGCTGTGAAGCTGCGGATCGGCGTGCGCAATGCCTTTAATATTGTGCCTAAGTTTGTTCTGCTTTTGATTGTTTTTTTGTTCATCGTTTTTTCCGTGTCATCTATCTACGCCAATCTCAAGACCAACAGCCAGGCGCGGCAGGCCCAGGGCTATAATCAGTATTTTACAAATTACAAAGACACCCGGATTGTTGCAAGAAACCGTGACAAGTCGCCGCTGACCCGTGCTGATTACAGCAGGATCAAAGCTGTCGACGGGGTGAAGGACCTGGAAAAGGATGATGTCCTTCTGGATGAGATGTACTACATTGAAAATGACAGCATCAGTGTCTATGGCTATCCCTGCAGTCTGTCGAGCCTGCATGGCCGGCTGGACATCGGCACGCGTCCTTCAGATGACAGCGGGGTCGTGCTGGCCTGTGCCAAAAGTGATCTTGGGGAGAATCCTGAGAGCATACTGGGGAAGACGTATACCTTGCAGTCGGATGCCGATACCGGTGCAGAAGAGCCAATGAAGGTGAAGATCGCCGGCGTCCGCTATACCAAGTCAGAGGCAGAGGCAGAGGGGGAGAGCGATGCCCGGATCTATCTGCAGGAAAAGCAGCTGGCATCCATGCGTCATGCTGCCTATCTCAGGGTTTCGACGGTGACCACCAGAGCCGGTACGCAGTCCTATCGCTACACATCTGCCGAGAACATGTATCCTGTCGTTGCAAGCAGCAGGGTGGCGGCGGGCGGCGCCATGGTACCTGAGGAATTGAATGGCGGCTATGCGGATGGAAGAGCCAGAGGCAAGAAGCTCTCTATTCATGTGGAGAACATGTATTTCAAGAAGACCTGCACGCTGAAGGCTGCAGGCGTCTATACGGGCAGAAGTTATAAGAAGCTGACCGGAGGACAGAGCATGGAGGAGAGCACGAGCGAGATCTTTATCAATGAGAAGGACTATGACAAGCTGTTTCCTCACGGGAATTACCAGTGCAGCGTCTATGCAGCGGATGTGCATCAGGTGGACCGGATAAACCGGGTGCTGCAGAAGGAAGGCTTTAAGACCCTGGCCTTGAAAAATGCCCTGCAGGGTGATCAGTTCGGCGGCGTGATCGACATTATTCAGGTGCCGCTTGCTATTCTTCTGCTGGTGGCGGTCTTCTTCATCTCGTACTTTGTGATTCGGCTGATCCTTCGTTCCAGAACCTCCTATTTCGGCATTCTGCAGATGCTGGGGATGGCAAGAAAGGATACCCGCCATCTGCTTGAGATTGAGCTGATGACGGTGGCGGGGATTGCCGGTGCTGTCTTCCTGGTGCTGGTTCATCTTTTGGATGCCGGCATCGTGCCGGGAAGCTATCTGCAGAACCTGGCCGGTCAACTGCATCTGCGGGACGATCTGATCCTGCTGGCCATGCTGGCTGTGATCGCCTGCCTGATTGCGGGCCGCTTCAGCCGCGCCTTGTCCAGAAAGTCGGCCATGAGCAATTACAGAGAGGAGGCGTGATCATGATTCGGTTAGAGCATGTCGATAAATATTATAACAGGAAGAAAAAGAATGAGATCCACGTCATTAACGATACCTCTTTAACGCTGGAAAACAAAGGCCTGGTGGCACTCCTTGGGCCGTCGGGGTGCGGCAAGACGACGCTGCTCAACGCGATCGGCGGTCTGGATAAGGTGAACGGCGGCACGATCACCGTCCAGGGAGAGCGGATAACCGGCCGCCGCAGCGGCAAGGTGGATGAGATCAGGAACCTCCATATCGGTTACATCTTTCAGAATTATAACCTGGTAGATGAGATGACCGTCTTTGATAATGTGGCCATGGTGCTGAAGATGACCGGTGTGCGGAGTGCGTCGGAGATTCGAAGCAAGGTGAACTATGCCCTGAGCGTGGTGGGAATGTATCGCTATCGGAATCGGTATGCGGACATGCTTTCCGGTGGTGAACGGCAGCGGGTGGGCATTGCCCGCGCTATCGTCAAGGATCCTCCGGTGATCATTGCCGATGAGCCAACGGGAAATCTGGACAGCCGCAACACGATCGATGTGATGAATATCATTAAGTCCATCTCCCGCAGCCGCTTGGTGATCCTGGTTACCCATGAGGAGGAACTGGCTTCCTTCTATGCCTCGCGGATCATCCGCATCAGCGACGGCAGGGTGATCTCCGATGAAAAGAACGAAAAATCCGATGCGCTGGACTATCGTATCGACAACAATATCTATCTTGGTGATATCAAGGAACACGAAACATTTAGGAGCAGGCAGGGCAGGCTGGACCTTTATGGTGACGGTGAGGCAGCTGTTGATTTGAAGCTGGTCGTAAGGGGCGGCAATATCTATATCCGTTCGGATGCACCCAGCTATCGTGTTGAGCTCCTTGATGGGAGCGCAGGCATCAGGCTGGTGGACGGAAAGTACCGGGAAATGACGCAGGAGGACTTTTTTGCCAATCAGTTTGATCCCCGCAGACTGAAGCGGGCCGGAGAGGCGCGCTACACATCGATCATTTCACTGCTGGAGATGATCAAGGGCGGCTTTCGGAAGGTAACGGAATACAAGCCTGTCAAGAAGGTGCTATTGGTTGGTTTTTTTATCTCGGCGATGTTCGTCATGTATGCATTGTGCAACATTGCCGGTGTCCTGCAGGTTGATGACAGTAAATTCATCACGGTGAACCGGGATTACCTGAAGATTGTCGGTAAGCATATTACGCCGGAGGAATACGAGGGCTACGCCTCGCTGGATGGCGTGGACTATCTGATGCCGGGCACTTCCAGGATCAATATGATGATTCCTTACGATGATTTCATACAGACCAATGGACAAAGCGAAGTACTGGGGGGTTCGCTGAGCAGCATCAACAATATTTCAAAGAAAGATCTGACGGCAGGACGGATGCCTCGGGGAAAGCAGGAAATTGTCATCGACAGACTGGCTGCACAGCGCTTTATTAAAGGCACTTCACAGTATCAGGGGATGGATGTGGATCTTGGCAGCACGGCGAAGATGGCGGGGATCAGTACGCCCGGCGACCTGCTGGGCCGGCGCGCCGTCATCAGCGGCATGCCTGCTTTCATCATCGTAGGGCTCACCGATCAGAAGCAACCCTGCATCTATGCTGATCCATCTCAGTTTATGGATATGATCATCGGCAGCCCCAGCGACAGCGAAAGCCAGGATCTTGCCATGGGTGCTGCGGCGGAGGATCTGGGCGATGAGGCAGAGGAGAATCCTGCGCAGGGCAGACTGGTGGACTATCAGGACTACAGCTTCCGCGGCGGTGTGAAGCCAGTCAAGGATTATACGGTGGTGGTCAGCGCGATGTACAAAGAGGACATGCCGCTGAACAAAACCATCGATCGCAAGGTCAACGGTCATAAGCTGAAGGTCGTCGGTTATTACGAGGACGGGGAAGGGCAGACCAAGATGCTTGTCAACGGCAGAACCCTGCGCTTCAGTGCCATTGAAAGCAAGTCCGGCATTTCGGTCTATGGCGCCGACAAAAAGTACCTGAAGAGCCAGCTTGCGGAGATGGGCGTTAATGTGGAAGATCCTTATGCTAAAGCGAAAGCCAACTATCAGAAGAGCCGTCGTGAGACCGTGCGCAGCGCACTGATTCTGGCTTTGGTTGTGCTCGCCATTTCCATCATTGAAATTTTCCTGATCATGCGAGCCTCGTTCCTCTCGCGTATCCGTGAGGTGGGGGTGCTGCGCGCCATCGGCGTCAAGAAGCGGGATATACGCAGGATCTTCCTCGGAGAGATTCTGGCGGTAACCTGCATCGCCGATGTGCCGGGATCCCTGATGATGGCCTATATCGTAAGCCGGATGAAGGATATTTCTTATCTTACCGGCAACTATATGCTCAATCCGCTGCTGATGGTGCTCTGCCTTCTTTTGCTGCTGGCGGTTAACATCCTGTTCGGCCTGCTGCCGGTGCACAGGCTCCTCGTCAAGACGCCGGCGGAGATTCTGGCGCGCAGCGATGCCGGCAGAAGCTAGGATCGTCCTGCATGCATGTCGGGAATCCCAGAAAAGAGGACAAAGAAAAGAGAGGCCTGATGTGTGGAGACCTCTCTAATCGGTGTGTGTGTTATTGCCGTTCACTGAAAAGTG
>OMZN01000056.1 GCA_900315555.1 uncultured Eubacteriales bacterium | reverse complement strand
GATGCTCAACATTGACATCAAGAACCACAGACCATTACGGGAAATCGTATACGAAGAGTTGAAAATGCAGATTCTCAAGGGCAAGATTACACCGGGAACGCGGATGATGGAAGTGGAAATGGCCGAACAGATGGGTGTGTCTCGCACGCCGATTCGTGAGGCCATACGCAAGCTGGAAAAGGAAGGGCTTGTCACCATTGAGCCACGGAAAGGCGCTTACGCTTCGCAGCTCTCCCAAAAGGACATGACGGAGATCATTGAGGTGCGCGAATATCTGGAAGGACTGGCGGCCTATTACGCTGCCAAGCGTGCGACCGAGGAGCAGAAGGAGGCCCTGAAGCGGGTCTGTTTGCGCTACGATGATGCGGTGGAAGCCAAGAATTCCCAGGAAATGATTAAATTTGATACGGAATATCATCATCTGATCGTCGAAGCGGCGGAGAACAAGATCCTGGTTCACCTGGTGGAGCAGCTGCAGGAACTGGTTCTGCGCTTTCGCTATCTATACTACGATACTTTCAAGCGAGGAGAGAAAATGCCGGCGGAGCATCATGTGATCCTGGACAGCATTCTCGCCGGCGATGCGGATAAGGCGCAGGAGAGTGCCTTCATTCACATTGAGCGCCTGAAGGAAATCCTGGATGAGGATATTCCCGGCGCACAGGAATAGATGCATTAACATCGTGCAATCAAAAGGCGGACACCGGCATTTCCGGTGTCCGCCTTTTATGCAGGGGCATAACCTGCTGCGCCATCCTTTTAAGGACCGGGCGGGTTAATTGAAGAAGTCAAATAAGCTGCTGCCACTGTTTCCATTGCTGCTGCCGCCTCCGGAGTAGCCGTCACTGCCGGAGTAGCCGTCGCTTCCGCCATTGGAGGAGCCGCTGCCCTGTGAGGATTCATAGTCTTCCTTGGAAGAAAGCGTCAGTGTCAGACTGAGCTTTTGGTTATTTCTGACGACCACATATTTGAGCTTGTCACCCACATCCTTATCCTGGATGATTTCCTTCAGCTGATTAAACGAAGTGATTTTCTTGCCGCCGACCGAGTAGACGCGGTCACCGATCTTGAAGCCTGCATTCTGCGCATTGCTGGTAAGAATCTGTCCGATATAGATCCCGGTGGTGCTGACGCCGGCGCTCTGGGCAGCCGATTCGCTGGTCAGATCCTGATAGCTCATGCCGGAGAAAGCCGTATCGCTGCTGCTGGACGCAGAAGAATCGGATTTGCCGCTCATGATTTCGCTGGCGATCTTCGCAGCGGTGTTTACCGGAATGGCAAAGCCGAGGCCCTCGACATCTTCGCCGGAGGACTTAGCCACCACCACGCCGATCAGCTGGCCGTGGTCGTTGAACATACCGCCGCCGGAGTTACCCGGATTAACAGAGGCGTCCGTCTGGATGAGGTTCATCTTCTGGCTGTTGAGGGTGACTTCGCGGTTCTTGGCGCTGATGACGCCGGCCGTGACGCTGCCGCCCAGGCTTCCGAGCGGGTTGCCGATGATAACGGCCATGTCGCCTACATCGATCTTGCTGCTGTTGCCGTAAGTGACCGGTGTCAGGTTGGTGGCACTGATCTTGAGAACCGCGATATCGTTATCGCTGTTGGTGCCGACCAGACGTGCGGTGTACTCTTTGTCATTGACGGTCACGGTGATCTTGCTGGCGCCTTCGATGACGTGGTTATTGGTCATGATGTAGCCGTTTTTCTTGATGACGACACCGCTGCCGGCGCCCTCGGTAACATACTCGCCGATATAGCCGCCCTGCTGGGTGCTTTCCGTTTTGATCTCGACGACGGAATTCTTCACCTTGGCGTTGATTTCCTGCACCGTCATGCTGCTGCCGGTAGCGTCTTCCAGTTTATAGCCGGTGCCGCTGACAGTTGTGCTGCCGGAGGAGCCGCCGGAGAGGTAGTTTGCCAGATACATGCCGCCGAAGCTGACGCCGATGGCCAGAACCAGAATGATGACGATCATCAGAATGAAATTCTTCTTTTTCATGACCAGAATCTGGCTGCCGGCACCGCCTCCGCCGGTGCCGGGAGATTTCGTGCCTCTGCCGCCTGCGGGATCCTGGCCGCTGTTGTACCCGCTGCTGCTGTTATAGCCATTGCTGCCCAGATTGTTGGGATCATAGCCGTTGTTATCATAATATGTATTGTGCATCCTCATGCCGCCTTTCCTGAGCAATACCCGTTGTATCTTCGATGGGATAATGCTACAATTACATATTGAAATTTAACTTAAAATCTGACAGGAAAGAAAAAATGAGCAATATTTTGATCGGTGCAGACCAAAGCGGTTCCTACCGATTTTATATCACCAATACAACGGATTTGGTGGCGGATGCGCACGCCATTCACGACACTACACCGCTGGCTTCCGCGGCGCTTGGAAGAACGCTGACCGGCTGCGGCCTGATGAGTGTGATGATGAAGAATCCGCAGGATCGTCTGACGATCCAGTTCCGCGGCGACGGCCCGGCCCGGCAGATTATTGCCTGCGGCTATGGCGACGGCCGTGTGCGCGGATACATTGCGGATCCCACGGTGCAGCTGCCGCTGAACAGCCGGGGCAAACTGGACGTGGGCGGTGCCATCGGCAGCGGCGAGCTGACCGTCATCCGCGACAGCGGCATGAAGGAGCCCTACGTCGGCAAAGTGGCTTTGGTAAGCGGTGAGATCGCTGAAGACCTGACGGCGTACTATTACCTGTCTGAACAGCAGAATACGTCCTTCGCGCTCGGGGTCAAGACCGGCAGAGAAGGCCGGATCCTTGCAGCCGGCGGCATGTTTTTGCAGATGCTGCCCGATGCGGATGAAGCGGCGGCCGGCGTTCTTGAGGATCTTCTCGCCAAGATGGAGCCCATTACCACCATTGTGGAGACTGCCATGCTGCGCAGTGCGGGAAGAACCGAGGAAGAGAACCTGGAAGACATGATGCACATGATCTTTGATCCGCTTCCCCCTGCTTATGCGCCGGAGATTCTGGGTTATGCGGACACTCGCTGGGAGTGTGACTGCAGCCGGGAGAGAATGGCGCAGGCGCTGATGACCATCGGGAAGAAGGAATTGACAACGCTGATTGAAGAGGACGGGCAGGCGGAGCTGCAGTGCCATTTCTGCAACAAGAAATATCTGTTTGATCGCGCGGCGCTGGAGGCGATCCGGGATGGAGCCGGAGGCAGCAAATGAAAAAGATTCAATTGAAGATAAAGGGCCGTTACCTTTACGGTGATGATCGGATGGAAGATCAGATGGAGTTCATCACAGAGGGGAAAATGTATGTCCGCGGCGATGTCATCTATCTGACGTATGACGAAAGTGCGCTGTCCGGCATGGAGGGATGCAGGACACGTCTCAAGCTGGAAGGCGGCACGGTGGGTATGACCCGCAAGGGATCCTCGGTGGGCATTGATACGGAGCTTCGTTTCGAGAAGGGAAAGCGTTACCAGGGATATTATGATACGCCTTACGGTCCCATTGAGATGGAAGTCCTCACCAACGACCTTGCTTCCACGGTGACGCCCGAAAAGGGCGGCACCATTGCTATCGATTACAGTGTCAGCCTCAAGGGTGTGGCGGAAAACCGCAGCCGTCTGGACATCGAAGTTGTCAGCTGAGGCGGGTCATGAACCGGAGGAAGAGATGAACAAGAACAAACACAGGCACTGGGTGCGGATCGTTGCCATCGTTGTATGTGCTGCTATGGTGGCAACATCCTTATTGTTTGCCGTGTCGGTATTTTAGGTGTAAAAAGCAGCGGGGGATTAGAACGGGTTATGTACGGAAAATATTTTGTGTTGTTTGCCATTCTTTTGACTGGCTATCTGATGCGAAAATTTCATATTGTGAATGATGAAATGAATGGTGGACTGAACAAGCTCATCATTTATTTTGCATATCCCTGCCTCCTGGTAGAGAACATTGGCACCATGAAGATGGATGGAGCGATGATCTTTGACTTCCTTCTGATGGCAGTGCTGACTGGGGCGCTGATGATGCTGTACGAAGCGGTGGCGTACGGCGCGGCGCGGCTGATGAAGGTTCCCGACCGTGTTTCCAACGTGACGGAGCTGGCTATGACCCTGCCTAATGATGGCTTCCTGGGATTTCCGGTGGCGCTGATTTTTTTCGGACAGGAAGGGCTCTTTCTGATGATTGCGCACAATGTGGCGCTGAACGTCATCACCTTTTCCTACGGCCTTCATTGTCTGCGGCGCAATGATCCGAATCGTCCGCATCCCACCGCTGCCTCGGTGTTCCGCGCGGCGATGCGCGTCATCTTGAACCCCAACCTGTTGGCGATCTATCTGGGACTGGCCATCAGCCTGCTGCATCTGCCGCTTGCCAACCCGGTGGAAGACTATCTGACTTATATGGGTGCAGTGGCGACGCCGATGGCCATGTTCTTTATCGGCTCCTCCCTGGTAGGCAGTCGGTTTTCCGCCATGTTCAAGAACGGCATTGTATGGGGGTCGGCCATCATCAAGCTGGCGATTCTGCCGGTGCTGACCTTCCTGGCTGTATTCTTCCTTCCTATCCGCCCGATCCTGAAGGTGGTTCTGGTGCTGGGATGCTGTTTTCCGACGGCGGCGACGGTTTCCATGCTGGCCGAGCAGGAGCATCAGAACAAGGAGGTTGCCAGCCGGATTCTCTTCTTCAGTACAGTGATTTCGATGGCATCGATCCCGCTTTCGGCACATCTCCTCTCTGCCGTCTTTCTTTAGCGGTGACAGCAGCCAGGTACCTGCCGTGCGCATCGTGACAGGCTTTGACATTCCTGCGGCAGCAATGGTATAATCAGAATGTATCTTATCGGCGGGGGATCTTTCCCCGCAATTCACATGGGTTCAAAATTCAATACGGGAGGAGGAGCCATCCCCTTATTTTACTATGGATGAAAAGACACTAAAAGTGAAGAAGGTGGCTGAGCTGCGCGAAATGGCAAAGGAGCATGGTGTTCGCGGTGCAGGCCGGATGAAGAAGGCAGAGATCATCGAGGCACTGCTTGCGGCGCAGAGGCCGGAGCCCGTTCACCGCAAGCGGCAGGAACGACAGGAACAGGAGATGACGCATCATCCTCAGGAAGCACAGGAAGCGCACGGTCAGGAAGCTGCCGGTGCTGCCGGTGTGGAACTGCAGCCGGAGCACGAACGAAAGTCCAGAAAGCAGGAGCGCTTCGGCAGGACGGATAAAGGCCGCGGCAAGGCGATGCCCGGCAGGCCGCGGAAAAAGGCGGAGGAAGTCCGGGCCGACCGGACAGAGGTTGCTGTCACCAAGGCGGAGGACTATCCGGCTGAAAAACCATCGGTTGAGAAAGTACCGGCCAAGCCTGCTGAGGCGGCGGATGAAAAGCCGGCAGAGCCGGCCGCCGAAAAACAAGCGGAAAAGAACCACAGCCGCGAAGACCGCCCTGTGGTGGAAGGCATTCTGGAACTGGCGGAAGGTAATTTCGGCTTTCTGCGCTTTGACAACTTCCTGACCAGCAGCCGGGACATCTATGTGGGATCCCAGCTGATCCGCAAGTTCAACCTGAAGACCGGAGACAAAATCAAGGGCATTTCCCGCCTCCCGGGCAAGAATGAAAAGTTCGGCGCCCTCCTTTATGTCAACACCGTCAATGGGGATGATCCCATGAAGGCGAAGACGAGACCCGATTTCGAAAGTCTGACCCCTATCTTTCCCAATGAGCGGCTTTCCCTGGAGGACAGTCCCCGGGAACTGTCCATGCGCCTCATCGATTTGGTGGCACCCATCGGCAAGGGACAGCGGGGGCTGATCGTGGCGGCACCGAAGGCGGGCAAGACCGTCCTCCTCAAAAAGATTGCCGGCAGTATAGAAAAGAAGTATCCGGAGGTGGACCTGATCGTTCTGCTGGTGGATGAGCGGCCCGAAGAGGTTACCGATATGAAGCGCTCGCTTCGCAGGGGCGAGGTCATCTATTCCACCTTCGATGAACAGCCGCAGCATCATGCCAAGGTGGCGGAGATGGTGCTGGCGCGTGCCCAGCGTATCGCCGAGCACGGCAGAGATGTGGTGATCCTCCTTGACAGCATCACCCGTCTGGCCAGGGCCTACAACCTGACGGTGCCTGCCAGCGGCCGGTCGCTTTCGGGAGGCCTGGATCCGGCAGCGCTGTACAAGCCGAAGAAATTCTTCGGCGCTGCCAGGAATCTGGAGGAAGGCGGAAGCATCACCATCCTGGCGACGGCGCTCGTGGAGACGGGAAGCCGGATGGATGATGTGATCTTTGAAGAATTCAAGGGCACCGGCAACATGGAACTCCATCTCGACCGGCGTCTTTCCGAAAAAAGAATCTTCCCTGCGCTGGATCTGAACAAGTCCGGCACGCGGCGGGAGGATCTGCTGATGGATCAGGACGAGATGGAAGCGATTTGGTATATGCGCCGTGCCTTGGGAAATGAAGACCCGCAGCAGGTCACGGAGATGATCATCGATAATTTATCTCAGACGAGAACCAATAAAGAATTTGTACAGATCATCAAGAAAATCAAGTTGTAGCGCCATGGATCTGAGCAGAATTTTTATCAAAAATGCCTGTCCCACCAGTATCGGCGGGCAGGCCGTGATGGAAGGCGTCATGATGAAGGGCACGGATGCCTGTGCAGTGGCGGTGCGCACCCCGGAGGGGAAGATCCATATTCGCACCGAGCCGCTGCCTGCGCGTCCCAGAATCGCTTCGATACCGCTGCTGCGCGGCGTCTATGTGTTTGTGGAGAGCCTGATGCAGGGGATGAAGACGCTGATGTATTCGGCAGATGTCCTGCAGGCCTACGGGGACGAGACCGTGGGAACGGAAGAGGCGGAACCGGACCGGCTGACGCGCTTCCTGGAGGCAAAGCTGGGTGCACGGGGCGCCTGGAATGTGATGATCGGTTTTTCTGTGGCGCTGGCGATTCTGTTTACCGTGCTGATCTTTGTGATCGGCCCCACGGCGCTCGTCGGGGTTCTGAAGAAGGTAACGGGCAATGAGATTCTTCTCAATCTGGCAGAGGGTATTCTGCGCATTGCCCTTTTCATCGGCTATATTGCCGTCATTTCCCGCATGGAGGATATCAAGCGGCTGTTCCGTTATCACGGCGCCGAACATGAGACGATTCACTGCTTTGAAAACGGGCTGGCGCTGACGCCGGAGAACTGCAGCGAATTTGGCACGCTGCATCCACGCTGCGGCACCAGCTTCCTTATGTTTGTCATGATCATTGCCCTGGTATTGTTCTCTCTGCTCGGATGGCCCGGCCTGGCGGCCAGAGTTATTTCGCGGCTGCTGCTGATACCCGTGATCGCCGGCGTTTCCTTCGAGCTGCTCAAGTGGGCAGGAAGGAGCAGCGGACCCCTGGTCAAGGCGCTGAGCATACCGGGGCTGCTGCTGCAGAAGCTGACCACGGCCGAGCCGGATGAGGGCATGCTGGAGGTGGCCATTGCCGCACTTTCTGCCGTGCTCGCGGAGGAAAAAGATTTTGGCGAAGGGATCTGCGATGCCGAAGGCCGGATCCTGGAGCATCGCAGTGTGGCGGCGCTGGAAAATACAGAGGATCAGATGACAGATGATCAGAATAAGGAAGGGAGCATGGAATGAACCTGCTGGTACAGGATATAATCAAGATGGCAGAACGGCAGATGCGCGATGCCGGGATTGCAGACTGCAAGAATGATGCGGAGATGATCTTCTGCTGGCTGAAGAGAATCGATCGATCCAGATTCTTCATGGAGTGGGGCGAACCGGCGGATGACCTGACATGCGAAAACTACTTTCGCGCGGTGGCGAGGCGCTGCCAGCACGAGCCGCTGCAGTACATTACCGGAACCCAGGCGTTCATGGGCATCGATCTGCATGTGGAGCCGGGGGTGCTGATTCCCCGCCTGGATACGGAAGTGGTGGTAGAGAAAGCCGAAGCGATGTGCAAGGCACGCCGCGGTGATCTGATTCTGGATCTTTGCAGCGGTAGCGGCGCCATCGGAATCGCTCTGGCCGCCCGGATACCGAAAAGCAAGGTCACCTGCGTGGATCAGGATGCCAAAGCCGTGGCACTGACGCAGAAAAATGCGGCTGCCGCCGGTGTGAAGATCAACGTCAGGCAGGGGGATCTTTTTGAGCCGGTGAAGAGAAAGAAATATAACTTGATCGTTACCAATCCGCCCTATATTCCCAGCGGTGTGATCCCGACGCTGATGCCGGAAGTCCGGGACTATGAACCGATGCAGGCATTGGACGGCGGCGAGGACGGCCTGGATTTCTATCGCCGGATCATCGCTGAGGCGCCGGATCACTTGAAGAAGGAAGGTGTCCTCGTGCTGGAAATCGGCCACGACCAAAAGAATGCGGTGGAAGATCTGCTGCTGGACAGCGGCAGCTTCTGTGCCGTGGAGACGGCGCAGGATCTGGCGGGACTCGACCGGGTCGTCACCGCACAGAAAATCGGCAAATAAGCAGGAAACCCGGTAAATCGGCAAATCGGGAAACCGGCATACGCCCTGGCTTTTCAGCGCAGGGCGTTTTTCATTTCCCGCACATAGGCTCCTACAGCGGGTGCGGCATGACGGCCCGCCTTGGCAATGATGCGCATAATGGCTGAACCGACGATGGCCCCGTCGCTTATTTCGGCCATAGCGTGCGCCTGTGCCGGTGTGGAGATACCAAAGCCGATGGCGCAGGGCACGTCGGTGGTGCTGCGGATCACCTGGGTGATGGCATCCAGATCTGTGGTGATGCTGCTGCGAACGCCGGTGACACCAAGACTGGAGATCAGATAAATGAACCCCTTGGCCTCGCGAGCGATCATGCTGATCCGGTCGTGGGAGGTCGGCGCGATCATGGAGGTCAGCGGCACATCGAACTGATCGCACAGCGGTGCAAATTCACCACGTTCCTCATAGGGCACATCCGGCAGGATCAGGCCGTCCATGCCGATCTGCCGGCAGCGGGCTAAGAACCGCTCCGTGCCATAGGAATACACGACATTGGCATAGGTCATGAACACCATGGGGATGGTGACAGCCTCACCGCCCCTGCCTTGACGCAGATCGTCCACCATTTGGAAAATCTTGTCGGTGGTGGTGCCGGCGCTGAGCGCACGCAGGTTGGCAGCCTGAATCACCGGGCCCTCAGCGGTCGGGTCGGAGAAGGGAATCCCCAGTTCGATAAGATCGGCACCGGCTTCCTGCATGGCGCGGACGATCGCCGGCGTAGCAGACAGGTCGGGATCGCCGCAGGTAATAAAGGGAATGAAGGCTTTTCCGTGCGCGAAGGCTTCGTGTATCTTGTTCATTCTGAGATTTCCTCCCCTCTGTAGCGGGCAATGGCTGCACAGTCCTTGTCGCCGCGGCCGGAAAGCGTGACGACAAGAATCTTGTCCTTTGGCAGCTTGGGCGCTATCTTCATGGCGTAAGCAACAGCGTGCGCTGATTCGATGGCCGGGATGATGCCTTCGGTTCTGGA
This sequence comes from uncultured Eubacteriales bacterium, assembly GCA_900315555.1. Lineage (GTDB taxonomy): Bacteria > Bacillota > Clostridia > Peptostreptococcales > Anaerovoracaceae > RUG100. The sequence goes on along the minus strand of OMZN01000056.1, from coordinate 5,542 downwards.
TAGATACTCGAAGGCGTTGACGGCTTCCTCGTCGGTGATCGCAACATACTCCGCCCGGCCGGTGTCGTGGAGCCAGGCGTGTTCGGGGCCGATGCCCGGATAGTCGAGTCCTGCGGAGATCGAGTAGACCGGAGCGATCTGGCCGTATTCATCCTGGCAGAAGTACGATTTCATGCCGTGGAAAATGCCTTCCCGTCCGGTGGCGATGGTGGCTGCCGTTTCCCTGGTATCGATGCCGCGGCCGGCGGCTTCACAGCCGATGAGACGGACATCCTTGTCGGGGATGAAATGGTAGAAGCTGCCGATGGCGTTGCTTCCGCCGCCCACGCAGGCCAGTACTGCATCCGGCAGACGGCCTTCCTTTTCCAGAATTTGTGTGCGGATCTCGCGGGAAATCACCGCTTGAAAGTCCCGCACGATGGTAGGAAAGGGGTGGGGTCCCATGACGGAGCCCAGGCAGTAGTGGGTATCGTCAATACGGCGGGTCCATTCCCGCATGGCTTCGGACACAGCATCCTTCAGGGTGGCGGTTCCGGTGGTGACAGGCACCACCTCTGCGCCCAAAAGCCGCATGCGGTAGACATTGAGCGCCTGCCGCTGCATATCGGTTTTGCCCATGAAGACGACGCAGTCCATATCCATGAAGGCGGCGGCGGTGGCGGTGGCTACTCCGTGCTGGCCTGCACCGGTCTCGGCGATGAGTCGCGTCTTGCCCATCCTTTTTGCCAGCAGCGCCTGCCCCAGTACGTTATTGATTTTGTGCGCGCCGGTATGGTTCAGATCCTCCCGCTTCAGGTAGATCTTTGCCCCGCCCAGATCTTTGGTCATGCGGCCGGCATAGTAAAGCAGGCTGGGCCGCCCGGCATAATCACGGAAGAGTGCAGCCAGTTCCTTTTGGAAGGCCGGGTCGTTCTTGTACTGCTCGTAGGCTTTTTCCAGCTCGACGACGGCGTTCATCAGCGTCTCGGGGATGTACTGTCCGCCATGCAGTCCGAAGCGTCCTTTGGATTCATGCATTGTTATCTGGCCTCCTTCATCAATTGTTCTGTTTTTTCCGGATCTTTGGTGCCCTCTGTCCGGTCCCGGGCCGGTGGATCATATTCCACGCCGGAGCTGACATCGACGGCATAGGGATGAAGCATGTTGATGGCGTTCTTCACATTGTCCGGTGTCAGGCCGCCTGCCAGGAAGAAGGGCCTGGGAAATTCACGGATGTAATGCCAGTCGAAGCTGCGTCCGCTGCCCCTGCCGCTGTCCAGCAGTACGTAATCCGCCGAGGAGCGGATGGCTGCCCGGATATCCTCATCACCGCGGACAACGAAGGCCTTGATGATTGGCTTGTCGGTCAGCTCGCGCAGCGTCTTGATATAGTCCTCGTCTTCTTCACCGTGCAGCTGAATCATGTCGATGATGCCCCGGGAAGCCAGATCCGCCGCCAACTGCGGCTCGGCATCGACGAAGACGCCGCAGGCCTTGATGGCAGGATCCAGTTCGGCCTTCATCGAGTAGGCAAAGTCGGGGTCGACATAGCGTTTGCGCGCCGGATCAAAGATGAAGCCGACGTAGTCCGGCTGCAATCGGTTCATGAGACGGATATCGTGAAAACTCTGCATGCCGCAGATTTTGATCTTGCTCATTGTTCACCTCGCATTTCTTTCAGGAAAGCGCGTCGGTCGGGGGCGCGCATCAGGGCTTCGCCGATCAGCACAGCATCGGCGCCGCATGCGCGGAAGCGCGCAGCGTCCGCCGGGGTTTTGATGCCGCTTTCGGCGACGAAGAGGACGTGATCGGGGACGACGGCCTCCAGGTCGGCGGCATGGGACAGATCCACGGAGAAATCGCGCAGATTCCGGTTGTTGATGCCGATGATCCGGGCACCTGCCCGGTCGGCTTGGCGTACTTCTTCCGCATCGTGCGCCTCCACCAGAGCGGAAAGTCCCAGCCTGTCACAGAGCCTGATGGCACGGCGCAGAGCCGCCTCATCCAGCAGCGAACAGATCAGGAGGACGCAGGCGGCACCCAGGACCTTTGCCTCGTAGATCATATAGGGGTCGATGATAAAGTCCTTGCGCAGGCAGGGCAGATCGACGGCAGAGGCAACATGCCGCAGATCGTCACTGCTGCCGAGGAACCATTTGGGCTCGGTGAGAACGGAAATGCAGTCGCCGCCGGCTGCCGCATAGTCTTTCGCCGCGGTCAGGGGGGCGTAGTCCGGGGCAATCAGCCCTTTGGAAGGGGATGCCTTTTTGCATTCACAGATAAAGGAGAGGCCGTCTTTGGACAGAGCTTTTTCAAAGGGGAAGCTGTCGGAGGCAGACATGGCCAGAGCCCGGTCCTCCATATCCTTTTCTGAAATGATCTCCTTGGCCTGTGCCACCCGCTTGTGCGCATGGGCAGCCAGCGCCTGAAGAATATCGGTTTGCATCTTTCTTTTCTCCCTTCGGTTTCCTACAGCGCATTGGAAAGGCGGATGAACTGGTCCAGCTTTTCGGCTGCCCTGCCGCTGTCGATCACTTCTTCAGCCAGTTGGATGCCTTCCTTCAGGCCGGCGGCTTTCTGGGCGATGTAGAAGCCGGCGCCGGCGTTGAGAAGGACGATGTCCCGCTGCGGTCCCTTGCTGCCGGCAAGGATACGACGTGTAATGGCGGCATTCTCCTCCGGGCTGCCGCCGGTGATGGCTGCCTTGTCGGCACGAGCCAGTCCGAAGTCTTCCGGCCGGATGGTCAGGGAGCGGTAATAGCCGTCCTTGATCTCGTAGACCGACGTGGGGGCGGAAAGAGAGATCTCATCCAGCTTATCCTGTCCGTAGACCACCAGACCGCGCTTGACGCCGAGCTGGGTCAGCACTTTGGAAAGCGGCTCCAACAGCACCTCGTCATAGACGCCCAGCAGCATCATGGAGGGCTTGGCCGGATTGGTCAAGGGCCCCAGGATATTGAAGACGGTGCGAAAGCCCAGTTCCTTGCGGATGGCGCCGACGTATTTCATGGAGCTGTGGTACTGCTGCGCAAAGAAGAAGCAGATGCACGCTTCCTTTAGCAGCTGCACGGCCTTTTCAGGCGGCTGATCCAAGTTGACGCCCAGCGCCTCCAGGCAGTCCGCTGTGCCGCATTGGGAACTGGCCGCACGGTTGCCATGCTTGGATACCTTGACACCGCCTGCCGCCAGGACGATGGCAGCGGTGGTTGATATATTGAAGCTGTGGGCGCCGTCGCCGCCGGTGCCGACGATCTCCAGCGTCTCCATGCCGGTTTCCACCGGTGTTGCCTGCTCCCGCATGGCGGTGGCACAGCCGGCGATTTCCTGGATGGTTTCTGCCCGGGTGTTCTTTGTGGACAGGGCTGCCAGGAAGGCCGCGTTCTGGGTAGGCGTCGTGCGGCCGGTCATGATCTCTTTCATGACGTCATAGGCTTCCTCATAGGTCAGATCTTCCTTGCGGACGATTTTTTCGATGGCTTCTCTTATCATTGTATTACCTCCCTGTGATGGCGAGAAAATTTTTCATGATTGCTGCACCGTCCGGCGTCATGATGGACTCGGGGTGAAACTGAAGACCGTAAGCCGGATGGTCGTGATGGCGTACCGCCATGATTTCCTTCGCGCCCTCCTCTTCGCCGGTGGTGGCGAGAACATCCAGACAGGCCGGCATACTGGCCGGGTCGGCGGCGAGGGAGTGGTAGCGGGCCACGGGCAGCGGGTTGGGACAGCCCGCGAAGAGGGGATCTTCTGCAAGCTGCGCCAGTGACTGCTTGCCGTGCATCAGGTGCTGTGCGTAGGTGATCTCTGCCCCGAAGGCCATGCACAGCGCCTGGTGGCCGAGGCAGACGCCAAGCAGAGGAATCGAATCGTAAAAGGCGCATACGACATCGAGACAGATGCCGGCGTCCTCGGGGCGGCCCGGCCCCGGTGAGAGGACGATGCCGTCCGGCTTCAGCTGTTCGATTTCTTCCAGCGAGACAGCATCATTGCGAACCACCCTGACGGATGGATCCAGTGTGCCGATCAGCTGATATAAATTGTAGGAAAAGCTGTCATAGTTATCGATGAGCAGGATCATTTATTTCACCTCCCTGTTGTCCGGCGCCAGTGTTTCGGCATGCTGCAGTGCACTGACGACGGCAGCGGCCTTATTGATGCATTCCTGGTATTCTTTTTCGGGCACCGAGTCGGCCACGATGCCGGCGCCGCTGCGGACAAAGACCTTGCCGTTCTTTTTGTAGGCGATACGGATGGCGATGCAGGTGTCCAGATTGCCGGTGAAGCTGAGGTAGCCGATGGCACCACCGTAGATGCCGCGCTTGTTGTCTTCCAGGTCGTTGATCAGCTGGCAGGCGCGGAGCTTGGGGGCGCCGGAGAGCGTGCCCGCCGGCAGGATCGAGGCAGTGGCATCCAGAGCATCCAGATCCGGCCGCAGTCTGCCGCGGACGGTGGAGCCGATGTGCATCACGTGGGAATAGCGCTCGATGCAGTGGTACTTTTCGACTTCGACACTGCCGAAGGCGCTGATGCGGCCGATGTCATTGCGTCCGAGATCCACCAGCATGTTGTGCTCTGCCAGTTCTTTGGGATCAGCCAGCAGTTCCTTCTCCAGTGCCTCGTCCTCTTCTTTTGTTTTCCCCCGGGGCCGCGTGCCGGCCAGCGGGAAAGTGTGCAGAATGCCGTCTTCCAGCTTGACCAGCGTTTCGGGGCTGGAACCGGCCACTTCCATGTCGGAACCGGAAAAGTAGAACATATAGGGCGAAGGGTTCAGGGTGCGCAGGATGCGGTAGGTGTTCAGAAGGCTTCCTTCATAAGCGGCTTCCAGCCGGTTGGAGAGGACAATCTGAAAGATATCTCCCTCGAAGATATGGTGCTTGGCCTTTTCCACCATGGCGCAGTACTGCTCTTTATCAAAGAGCGGCTTGATTTCGCTCCGCAGCCGCCCCGGTTCGTCCCTGACCGGTGTGCCGGCTGTGATGAGCCGCGCCAGATTCTCAAGCTCCAGGCAGGCTCTGTGGTAGTTTTCCTCCGGTGCATCCAGGGCGATGTTAGCGATCAGAATGATCTTCTGGCGCTGGTTGTCAAAGCAGATGACCTTGTCAAACAGCATCAGATCCACGTCCTGAAAGGACTCGGTATCTTTGGCATCCAGATGCAGCGACGGCTCGGCGTACTTGAGATAGTCGTAGGAGAAGTACCCTACCAGACCACCGGTGAAAGGCGGCAGATAATCCAAGACCGGGCTGGTGTGTGCATCCAGAACCTGGCGGATGTAGTCCTGCGGACGGTCGGTGCGGATATGCAGATCGCCGCAGTGAAGCTCGCCGTCTTTGCAGGTAATGGTAAGTCTCGGATCAAAACCCAGGAAGGTGTAGCGCCCCCAGGCTTCGCTGTCCGTGACCGATTCCAGCATGTAGCAGTGGGCCGATACATTTTTGAGGATTTTCAAAACCTCGATAGGGGTGTGAATGTCCGAGAGAATCGCCATACTGACGGGGGCAATCCTGTAGGTACCGTCCGTGGACAGATCCTTGATTTCTTCCAGACTAGGCCTGATCATAAG
>OMZN01000033.1 GCA_900315555.1 uncultured Eubacteriales bacterium | reverse complement strand
TGTCATATTACAAGCTATTTTTTCAGCCAGTGAAAAAAATTGAAGAAGCATTTTCCCTTTCAAATAACCTTTAACAAAGATGGCCTGTTCCTGAAATGATCAGTAGAAACCCCTCCATAGAAATGTAAAAATATCCATCTGCTTCCGTACAAAAACTACATGCCAGGTGGTCTGCCCCAGGACAGCAAACAACTAAAAAGCCTCCGCGATCTCCCCTATCGCATCCACCACTGTCTGTATGTCTTCTTCTGTATTGTATGGCCCAGGGCTGACCCTGACGGTGCCGCCCGCAGCGAGCGTCCCTATCGTCCCATGAGCATCCGGTGCACAGTGAAGTCCGGCACGCACAGCAATCGCAAAGGATTGATCTAGAATCGCCGCGATCTCAATGGGATCGACATTCTCTAAAGTGAAGGAAACGACCGGTGCCCGGCGCACGCCCTTTGGCGGCCCATAAAGCGACAGCCCCTCAATGGAAGCAAGTCCCTCCAGCAAGAGCGATGTTAAGCTTTCTTCTTTGCTTTCAATGGCATCAAGCCCCTCTTCCTCGATATAATCCAGACCGGCAGCAAGACCGGCCAGACCCTGCACATTCTGCGTACCGGATTCGTAACGGAAAGGCATCTCTCTTGGCTGATCCTGCTCTTCTGAATGCAGGCCGGTGCCACCCAGACGAACCGGTGCCATTTCAACGCCCTCACGGATATACAAGCCGCCGGTTCCTGTCGGTCCCAGCAGGCTCTTATGACCAGGAAAAGCCAGCATGTCGATGTGCATCGCCTCCACATCGACAGGCAGACACCCCGCCGACTGTGAAGCATCCACCAAAAGCGGTACGCCTGCTTCACGACAGACCAAGCCGATCTCTTTGATGGGATTGACCGTGCCGCAGACATTGGAAGCATGTGTCATCACCACCAGGCGGGTATCCTTTCGCAATGCTTTTTTCACATTTTCGGGATCCACGCCGCTGACCGGATCCATGGGAATTTTCGTCACACATCCGCCTCGTTCCTGATACCGATGCAGCGGCCGTGTCACCGCATTGTGCTCCATACTCGATATGATGACATGACCGCCTTCCTCCAGCGATCCATTGATAGCAAGATGCAGTGCATCGGTCGCATTCAGCGCAAAAACAATCCGATGAGGATCTGCCACGTTAAATAAATGTGCCAGCTTATTTCTGGCCTCTTCCAGCAGTTTACCGGCCGCTAAAGACATAGCATGCCCTGAACGTCCCGGGTTTCCTCCCTGATGCAGGATTGCCTCCCGCACCCTGTCCGCCACCATCGGCGGTTTCGGCCAGCTGGTCGCAGCATTGTCAAGATAGATCATGAATGTATCCTCGCTTCCTTTGATCATGATAGCATGTTCAAGGGAAGAAAAAAAGGCACCTGCCTACTCGCTTTCTCTTGAATACTTGAGCAGGGTGAGCACATCTCTGCGGCTGTACCAGAACAGCATGCCATGCGACACCGCCAAAATCACCAGAAGAGAGACCAGCATCAAAAGCATGGTAAAGACATAAACAGACAAAAATACTTCGCGCGCCAGAAAGAAAGATGCCGCCGCTGCAAACACTGCATCAAAAAGTGCCGATGCAGCTGCCGTCCCGGTGATCCTGCCGCTGAAGAAAGAACGTACCTGACCGGGGGAAAACCCCATATGGCGAAGCATTCCCATATCTTTCTGCAGATGCCGAAAATTAGTATAAAACCCGGCAAGCAGAATCAACGCTGCTGCCAGATAGGCTACAACCGCCACGATCAAGAGCATCCGGGCAGACTTGCCGATAGTAGATGACATGTTATCGAAAGCCTGTAAAGTATATGATACATCATAGCCCGCTGTCCGCAGTTTTTTCGCAGCCGGTTCTACCATGTTCATACTGCTGCAGTAAACAAAAATTTCCTTCAATCCATTGTCTCCCAGCTCTGCAGCGGCCTTCCCGCTGCCAGCGCTTTCTGTCTCCCCGAATTGATCTTCATCCATACCATAGGCCAGCGACAGCAGCCTCGCATAGGTCTTTTCATTGACATAAAGGCTCCGCTCGCCCGACCGAAGCAGCGCAAGGGGCGATGCATCATCGCCAACTGCCCTGACTGTCAGTGGCATAACTTCTTCCCGGCTGCTCTCAAAGCCGCCTTCCTTTTCCTCAATGACCGGCACATCAAGGAGAATTTCTTCCGTCTTCTTTCGCGCCGTACCAATAGCTTCTCCTTCGCGAATTGTCAGTCCGAGGATCTGCTGCGCAGCACGGTTTAATCCATGAAGGAACCAGGTTCTTCCCTGATGATCCTGTATGCCAAAGCCGAAGTCATAAACATGGAGAAGTTTATACTTTCCATCCATACCGCGCAGTTGTTCTGCAATTCTTTTATGATCTTCGAAGTTCATTCCCTCATCCCGATTGTTTTCCAAGCCGGCGCGCACATTGATAATATGGGTGTTGATATTCCCGGTGAAATTGCGCTCCAGCTGTGTCTGGTTTTCCTGCATGACAACCAGACAGGTCATAACCATAGCCGAAGTAAGCAGGAAAAGGATCATGACAACCCCGAAGGTCTTCTTGTACCGTCTCCGCATCAAGGTCTTGATGTTCTGCCTGCCGCTTCTTTGTCCCTTGTCAGAATTAAGCTTCACTATCATCGAACAGCTTTCCTTTCTCCAGCCGCAGATGGATCGATGTTGGATCGCGGATGGTTTCGTGTGTCACGGTGATGCAGCCTATTTTTTTTGCCAGAAATCGCATGCAGCGCAGCATGCCCTTTCTGCTTTCCCCATCCAATGCTACTACCGGCTCATCAAGCAGGAGAAAATCAGGACGCCCTACTGCTGCACAGGCCAGAGCAGCACGTTTTCGCTCACCGCCGGACAGACAGCGAATTTCCCGATCCATAAGATGATCAATCTGCATCATCTCAAGCCAGGCCAGCGCATGCCCTTCCTCTTTCTTCCAATGTCCCGCGCCTGCAGCCGCCAGACGCAGATTTTGCCGCAGCGTCAGAGAAGAAAAGAGCAGATCCTCCTGCATCATGTAGCCAATGCGCGCATGCTTTGGTATCAGCACTTGTCCGTGAAACGGCAGATACCCTGCTATAATATGAAGCAGCGTTGTCTTGCCGGCACCACTCCTTCCCCGGATGTAATAGGTACAGCCGGCAGAAAAGACGTAAGAACATTCTTTTAATATTCCTCTGCCCTCCCAGCCTTTCGAAACATTTTTCAGCACCAGTTTCATTTCCGCGTTCTTTTTTCCCGGGGCTGTTTGCTCCATGCTCATTGTTCTTTTCCCTTTCCTGCAGAATATGTTCTCATATAACCATTGCCTGCCACATGAACTGTCGTACCCTGCATCCAAAAGCCGATCACATCTTCGTATTTCTTCAGCACTTTTCCTTCATCATTTTCAATTGTCAATTGGGGAAGGTGCTTTCTGCCGATATTCATTTTCAGCGTTTGTGTCGTTCCTTCAGGGAAATAGACGAAATCACTCTTTGCCGTCCGAAATGTCCCATCTATGGAATAGATGCTCGATTTGTCGGAGCAAAGCAGCACCCCATTTCTTGTAAACAGATCATCATCATGCAGCACCCTTCCTGTATCCTCCAGCTGTTTCCCTCGCCGAATCAGCAATCGATATTCATCTCTTTCCTTATCGTATTTTGTCAGATACAGGCCATCTTCGGTCAGAGCGCCAGAAGTGATCATGCCCGCATGCGCGGCTATGACCCGTACTTTTCCCCGGCGATCGATGGCAATGACATCCCGCACTTCGTTGTCCTCCTTTTGACAGCGAACGTAGTACCCGATGTTCTTTTCTTTGTCCCAGGCCAGCGGATAAACTTCCTCTTTAAAGAAAGCGACATTTTTGATCTTCCCCCGTTTTTCATCCACAGAAACGATACGCATGCCCTCCTCATCGGTCACGACATACAGACGACATGCAGGGTCCGAAAACTCATAGAGCGGACCGCTGCCAACTGCTGATACGTTCTGCACTGCTTTCACCTTGATTCCATAGATCACCAGCCGGCTGTCATAGGGCGCATAAAGAAGAACCTGATCTTTTCCTGCATTTCTGCCTTCCGTTGATGTTGTCCATTTACATCCCACAAGGAAAAAACCGGTTATAAGCACTGCAGAAGCGAGCAGCAGTACACTAAATCCCCGCAGAAATCTCATACTTCTTTGGATATCCTTTCAGTTTCAATGTTCCTGTATTGCTGGTATAGATCGTATTACTTCTGTAATCTTTGCGCGGACCTACCAGCGTATTGGAACGCCAATCAGCACTTTTGGAACCGTTATTGTTTTTCCAGTACTTGGTCTTTGTCTTCACCGTCATCCATGAAGAAGAAGAACTGGCAGATGCCGATGAATTTGAAACACCCAGAGAAATCGAAGCTGACTTTCTAAGACTGGCGGCTGAATACCACCTGGTCTGAATCCATTTAATCTTGGCCCTCCCTTTATACTTAGAAGACACCTGATAGTCCCATTTCTTGGTATTGCCCGAATTCTTTCCGCCGCCGCGCCATACATGTGCAATCAAACGCCCTTTGGGGCAGTACAGCTTAGAACTGTCGCTGCGGATTCCTGCCTGTACCACAGAAACGCTTCCTAATGAAAATGCTATCGTCAGTACCAGACAAATTCCCATTTTCCTTGGTAGTATCCTTTTCCCCATTTTTTATCTCCTCTCCGGAACCTATCTCCGCCTGTATTCTTGGAGCTTCCCATCTCAAAAGGACCGCTGCGGATTTCTTATTCGAAGCCGTATTCGCAGGCTTCTCTGCGAAGGCGCTCGCAATGATCCGCCGCCTCGCGCAGCCCCAGGTTCTGCAGCGCTATTTCGTGTCTGATTCTTTCAAGGAAGATCTTAGCATCAGGCAGTGCTCGTTCCTGCATTACCTGCATCAAGGAAGACAGCCGTTCTTGTACTGCCTGCTTAGGTGCAGGAATCCATGCGACTTTCACATCCCGGCGGCGCTGATGAATAAAAACCGACTGCGGCAGAAGACGCACCCGCCCTGCATCGATCAGAAAATCCTCTGTCTTTGACAACGTTCTCAGCAGTTTCGCCAGTATCTCCAGGCAGGCAGTCGCCGTCTTCGGATCCCATTCCGAAAGTGATGTATAGCCACTGCATTCGTAGGTCACCACGGTTTTCGTTCCCATATGAGCAAAGCGCATTGGCAGCGTTACATCACACAAACCACTGGCCAGCACCTTTTCTTCAAAGTCCTGAAAACTTCCCGCCGCAAAATCCATTTGATAATCATTGTCCCTTAGCTCCATCTATCGTCCTCCACATTTGCTGCAAGGCGTATAGCCCTTTTCCTCTGCCTGCCTTCTTGTCATCGGCACGATATACTTGTCCACCTGGCGGCATCCGCCACGGTGATAGACCTCCCCGTAAGCCGGATAACAGTAAATCAGCGACCCATTGCTCATCGTGCCCGGATCACAAGCCTCACAGGGTTTGTACATCTCTTTGACCTGGCTGTTGAGCATCATCTGTATCGGCTCATTGGCGACAAAGGTACAATGCTTCCCGTGATAGCGTGTACCGCGATCAGGAAAGACATAAACTGTGCCATCCTCTCCGGCGATGCTGTCAAAGCCCATGCCCTGCACAGTCTGCGTTCTGCCGATCCAGGCACGGCAAAGAAAGCGTTCCGTCGTGCGGATCTCTCTGCCTTTGGCAAGCGGCAGGCGAAGCCTGATTCTGGCATCAACAGCGAAGGAGATCAACCCGCGATCTTCGTACGAAGACATATAGCGCATCTCCTTCACCCGCGCCCAGGTCACATTGGCATCATCAGCGCAGATGCGCGCGGGCAGACGCATCTGCAATGCTATAGGCGTCTGCATCACATACGCCCGACTGCATAGGATTCTCGCCTCATCACAGGCAGCATGGATAATATTGCCTGTGCCCGCAGCGCCTTTAATGAAATACCCGAGTGTCAGCACCGAAAGGATAAAGACAGGCAGGAAGACTGCGGCTTCCAATGTAAAATAACCCCTTTTAGTATTCATTGTCATACCTGTATTTCTTTCCACCCACTGTACCTTCCACATGGAAACCGGTGTTGTGCTCCCGCATCAAAAATGTAGAATCCCACAGTCCTTGGATGTTGATCTGCATCAGATCCATCATCCTTCCATATTTTCTGTCCCGACTTTCCAGGAATAACAACATCTGCAGATATCCCTGGTAGGTAAACCCCCTCTCGCTGTCCATAGGAATAAACTTCTCCGGCTTCTTTTTTACAATATTCTCCAGCTCCACAGCCCAGGTTGCATCCGTCTTTTCCAGCGGAACTTTGTATCCATGCTCCAGGAGACGCATATCATTTTCAGCCTCTGCAAGAGCCCATGCCTCTGCCAATGCAAGCTGCGTGACAACAGCCGCCGGCCCCGGCGTCAACGTCTCCGCCGCAGTTGTCAGTTGAGACATCTTCTTTTGATCCGTATAGAGATACAAAAGAGCGACCCCATTGCGTACCAGTTTAAGCCGACGCCGCACATCCTTTCGATTCTCGTCGTCGTCCAGGTGACCGCATAAGATATACTCCACTTCATACTTGAAGAAGGTGTCGTGAGCAAGTTCCTGCTGCTGCGCATTCTTAAAACATTCCATGATGTAGCGATTGACAAGGAATCCAGCACTGCTTTTTTTCAGTGCCGAAGATCCATCCCTAAAGTACCTTAGTCTGTCAAACAAATCTCCGCTGCCCACGACGCCGCCGGAGGGAAGGGTCTCCGCCACGCCTTTATTTCCGATGCATCTGCCGCTCTCCTTCGTATCGAGCAGCTGTCCTTCTCCACCGCCAGCAGCATCCACCTTGTCCTTAAGCAGATTCTCCGCCAAGGCATATCTGACATATTCCAGGATTTCCTCTTCAAAGCTGTCGATATTGCTGAGCGCATATTCAGAGGTATCAGATGTGATCTTCACCTCTCCCAGCCAGCTGTGAGATGACAAAGTAGCATGAACATACCTCTTCATCTTGGCATTGATGTCCTCCTGCTGTCCCCGAAAGGCAAAGAGGCCATAATGCTCCTTCAGACAAGGATCATATTCCGACAGCACTGACCGGCCTCCCAGCGCCATGGCGCTGTCCACCGCTGCCACCTGAGCGATCTGCCGTGCCATAGCCAGGAAGGCAAAGACCACGCCGAATATGCCGCAGAGAATGAAGACCAGAAAAATGGCAGAACTGCCTCTCCTACTTTTCATCTCCATTCTCCTGTCCGCTGTCTTTCCATGTGCGAAGCAGATCGACATTCCTGATGTACCTTTTCTCATTCACATCATATACAGTACATTCTTTCCGACTTTCCTTCTTTCCCTGCATCACCACCCGGTAAGAGAAGTGCAGCGTTTCTTCCGCTCTGTGACACTGATGCCCATTGCGCCAGCCCCTGGATATCTCTTTGGACGGCAGATGATCATAGTGGATCTGGGTTTTGGTTTTTTCTCCCATAGCTGCATTCACCGCCAGATGAAGACCTGCCCAGGAAGCCGCCTCACGCATCATGAAGGAAAGCAGCAGGATCGTTACAGCCACGGCAGCGATCACCATCGGCAGCACGATGGCAGCTTCCACCATGGCTGTCCCCTTCCGGTTCATCTTTAAAATCCTCCGTTGAGAGATTCAAACGTCTTATTGACAAACGAAGTGATTTCCGATTTAAAGATCAACCCCAGAATAATAGCTATTGCGACCAATATCGCCACCTGGACCATCTCCATTCCCTTCTTGTTCCCCGGCAGCCGTATCTTGCAGGCTGCCTTGCGCAGTCTTTTCATCTTTCCTCCTTTCTTCTGCTACATATCCATCATGGCAGGTGCCACGGCAATGAGGATCAGCACCATTAACAGGATCATTAACGGCAGCGTCATCTTGGTTTCCGCGATCCTACCTTTCTCCTCGGACCGTTTTTTCCTCATGAACCACAGCATCCTGCTCTCCCTGCCAAGTTTTTCTGCAAGTGCCGCTCCTTTGCCGGCACTGTCGGTAATAATCGAGGCAATGCGCATCATTTCCCGAACGCCGCAGCGCCCCGCAAATGCCGCTATTCCGGATACTGCGGAAGCATTCGCTTCCTTCATGCTCACGCAGACTTCTCTCATCTGATCGTAAAAATAATCTTTTCTGCTGCCTTTATACTGTGCATAGTTCTCCACCACCCGCAGGAAGGCAGATTCAAATACCATACCTGCATTCAGCAGCAAAACCAATGCATTCAGAAAGCCCGGCAGTTCCCGGAGAATAGAATGCCTCATATCCCGTTCCAAACGGCGCACCTTTGCTGTCGATTGACGGTAGATTCCAAACATCAGCAGCAGGATCATACCGATGACCAATGCCAGGCTGCTTTCATGCTCCACCTTCCAATGCAGAGCTGTACCGTCTTCCAGGTGCTGCGGCAGTTCGATGACTTTTTCTGAAGTGTCCTCGTTAAGACGCCGCTTTGCTGCATCGATCTGTCGCAGCAGCCGTTCCTCTTCCGTCTCTGTACGGAGTGCCTCTCCTTGTGATGCCGCTTTCTTTGTGCCCTTTTCTTCGATCACGACCTCACCTGAGGAAGAAGCACTGCCATCCTTGGAAACGGCAGTCACATGCAGCCCCAATGCAGCACTCCCATGTCCTGTCGAAGGCCGCAGCACCTTCTTTGCTTCTCCGGAAGAGGTATATTCAACCTTCACCCCGGGATGCAAAGTATGCCAAATGTCTGCGAAGACTGCCAAAAGGAGAAGAAGCAGAACCAATTGATACATCTTCTTTCTGCGCTTCCTGTCCGACGCCAGTTCTTCCCGAAAGCGGCTGCCGTAAATGGCGCGGTATCGTTCTTCAATTCCCTTTCGTTCTTCTGCAAACCATTGGTCTTTCCAATGCAGGATCTCACGTATCCCTTGCTTTATCTTCATCTTCACACCTCGATTCGGAGAATTTTCCGGCTGATGATAAAAGCTGTCACAATGCCTGCCAGCGCCAATGTCATCAGCAAACGACCGGCCAGCTTTTCATACATTACCGCAAGATAATCCGGTGCGAATATATTGAGCAGCAGGATGCAGGCAACCGGCATGACTGAAATGATAACTGATTCAAACTGCTTCTGCGCAGTCAGTGCACGTATCGCTCGCTCGATCTCCATCTTGTCAGTCAGCATGCTGCTGGTGTCAATAATGACATGCTGGAGATCTCCTCCGGTCTCCCGACAGGCGACATATACATCGGCAAAACGACAGATATCCTCAATCCCACTGCGCTGCGCAAGAGAAAGCAGCAAGCCCTTTTCATCCGCCCGGTTTTCCTTCATACAGGTTGCCATGTAGGAAAGCTCCCTGCAAAGCGGCGATGATGCCGGATACATGCCTTCCAGATCCTCTTTTGCCTCTAACAGGGCTTCGCTCATCTGCCTGCCGGCTGCCATCGAAGACGACAGCGAATAGAGCATGTCACGGAACTGAACCGTCAGCAGCTGCCGCCTCTTTTCTGCCTTGTACTCTCCCGCCGCCGGCAGGAAGAAAATAATCATGCATCCTGCCGGAACCGCCAGTATCAGGCTGTGATAAAACAGAAGCCCGAGGGCAAAAATTGCAATATACCCAGCCGCCAAAAACAAGCCCTTTTCTCTGCCTGAAAGCTCATATCTGCTGTAGTCCACCTCCATAATCCGTCCCCCGCCATTTGATCTTTTCCTGTCGCTTCAATGTGTTCCCCGTTGCCTGCAGCCCGCTCTCAGCACTGTAATCAAAGAGAGGATTAAACAGCGGCTCGCCTCGTTCATCCAGCCCGGCAAGCTCTGTTACTGCAATAAGCCTGCGGCTGCCATCAGGCATCCTCCCTAGATGGACGAAGATGTCCACTGCCTCGAATATCTGAGAACGAATAGCCTCTGCCGGATACGACGCTGCCTGCAGGTACATGGACTCCAGCCTGCGGAACATCGCTCTGACGCTGTTGCCGTGGCCCGTGGAAAGGCTGCCGTCATGTCCTGTGTTCATCGCATGAATCATGTCCATCACCTCTGCACCGCGGACTTCCCCGACAATGATCCGGTCAGGCCGCATCCGCAGCGCTGTTCTGATCAGCTGTGCCATCGTCACCCGGCCCATGCCTTCTCCATTGGCTGAACGGCACTCCATGCGCACCAGGTTCTCTACATTTCGCAGCTGCAGCTCTGCTGCATCTTCAATGACCACCACCCGCTCTGCAGGCGGAATGGCATCAGACAAGACATTCAGAAACGTGGTCTTCCCCGATGAGGTGCCGCCGCTGACAAAAAGATTATAGCCTGCTCGCACCAGCTGCTCTAAAAAACGAGCGCATGCTTCACTGAGTGTGCCGAACCGAATCAGATCCTGCATAGAAAACCCCATTTCCGGAAACTTGCGGATGGTCATCACCGGACCGCCCAGCGCAATATTGCCATAGACAGCATTGACTCTGGATCCGTCCGGCAGCCTCGCATCTACAATGGGATGCAGTTCGTTGATTTCCTTGTGTACCCTGGCTGCTGCGCGGCGCACCACTTCCTCCAGTTCCTCAAGATCCTCAAAGGCTATGGGTACCCGCTGCAGTTTTCCCTTCCGCTCGACGAAGATTTTCTCCCTGCCATTGACCATGATCTCGGCGACCTCTTCGTCTTCCAGGTAGGGCTGCAGAATTGATAGATCCGAACGCAGCGCATGAAACACATACTGCACCAGATAGCTGCATTCCTCTGCGCTTTTCTCCGACAATTCCTCCATGCCAAGAATCTTTTCCTCAATATACTCATAGATCTGCGCATCGTCGGCTCCCTCCATAGTCTGTGAAATTTCTTCACGCAGCCGTTTTATGATCTCTTTCGTATTCATCATGGGGCAAGCATATCTTTCTTTGCCATCATCCCGCCTCGTTCTTCCTTTTTGCTGCACATTATGATCTTCGCCGCTCCACCGTCATAATTTCCATTTATTTCCTGTAGCTGCAGTATACCCAGCATCATGCAGACAGACAACTACCGATACAGAAATAGTGAATAAGGATGAGAATAAAGTGCAGGTAGCGCACTTCTGCGTGTTCGCCGACGGCTCTATGAAGCATGTGAAAGCCTTAGAGGCTGCAATACATATAAAAAAGCGCCCACTGTCGTGGACGCCTTCCATTGCCTGGCTTACTGCTCTTCCGTTATGAAATTGGTATTGATCCGTTCCGCTTCTTCCTTCGGCTCTGCAACACCAGCCCGCCGGCCTGCTTCCAGACTCTTCAGCAGCCAGGCCATGTTCCTTCCCAAAACGCGCATAACCTGCATGCCCTCTTCATCCCGGCGGACCTCTGCCGGGGTATTCCCGTGCACCATATTCCAGTAGCGCGAAGAAACAACCGGCATCTGGGCATACTGCAGGAATTTGTTGAGTTCCTCCAGCGCAGCAGTTGTACCAGCGCGTCTTGCAGAAACGATAGCCGCCCCCGGTTTGAACTGGAAGCGATGCAGGCCGGCAAACTGATCTGTAAAGAAAGCGCGCGTCATAAACGCCATCATGGATGCTGCGGCCGATGCAAAATGCACCGGTGCGCCGAACAGAAAACCGTCATAATCTGCTGCCTGATCCAGGAACTGATTGACCACATCATCATAGCGGCACCTGCCCTTTACCGCACACATTCCGCATCCCAGACATCCTGCGATGGGCTTGTTCCCGATCCAAAACACATCTGTTACTATGCCTTCCTGCGCAAGTACACTGCCCACTTCCTGCAGTGCCGTATAGGTGCAGCCCTTGTTGTGGGGACTGCCATTGACCAGCATTACTTTCATGGTATCCTCCGGTTCGTCATGAATAAAATATCTCCTGCGCACTATGCCAAAGAGTTCTCTTTGTTCCGTAAGCAGGAATTACTTTTAGTATAGCATGAACAGCACATCCGAAAAAGCGACAATGATCCCACCACAGTCCCTGCCGGTTCCTGCTGCCGCCATTTTTTCTCACGGCGCTTTTCACTTTGCCTCTTTCCATTCCCACCTTGTCATTCTCATACAGATTACGTAAAATAACCTTAACGAGAAAGACGAATACCATGGCGCCGGAAACTGTGCCGGCTCCGGCGCACGCTCAGGAAACGGAAGCGAGTTTATGTATGAGTACAGATAATAATGTGCAATCGGTAAACCGCGCGCTGGATATCATCGAGGTTCTCTCTGAAGAAAGTGACGGACTGGGGATTACTGAGATCGCTAAGCGCCTGCAGATGAGCAAAAGCACTGTTCACCGCATCGCCACGACGCTGCTGGACCGGGGATATCTGGCGAAGGATCGCAACGGCAGCTACAAAATCGGGCTGGAACTGATCCGGGCGGTCGGCTGCTACATCAACAGTCTGGAGCTGCAGACAGAGGCTCGTCCCTATGTTGCTAAAATCACCGGTGAGCTGGGGCTGACCTGCCATCTCGGTGTGCTCGATGGTGATGAGGTCGTATATATCGAAAAAATGGACGTTTTCTCCAATGTGCGCCTTTATTCCCAGATCGGTGTCCACGTCCATGCCTATTCCTGCTCTTTGGGAAAGTGCCTTCTCTCCAACTATTCCGCAGAAGAAGTACGCCATATTATGTCAAATTGCCGGTTCGTCCGCTTTACAGACAAGACCTTGTCCTCCATCGACGAATTGATTGCCGATCTGGACCTTGTACGCCGCCGCGGCTGGGCTCTGGATGACGAAGAATCTGAAATCGGACACCGCTGTCTGGGCGCTCCCATCTACGACTACCGGGGAGATATCATTGCCGCCATCTCGGCGAGCGGCCCCACCACAGTCTTCACAGAAGATCGTGTTGAAAGTGTCGCCTCCTATCTGACGGAACAGGCGATGGAAATATCCCATACTATGGGATATACCGGCTGATTGAGGTATACCGGCTGGCGCTGTTTTGAAAGCAGGAGGATCCGCTCCGGCTGTATCAATGATACAAAAGACGCTGCTTTCGGATGGATGCGCCGGGCGCAGCAAAAACCGCTGCCGAGGTCTGTGTTGACAGGTTCACAGTCCCCGGCAGCGGTTTCATGTTCTGCGTCAAAGATCAGAAAATATTTTTCAGTACAATCGTCTTGCTGCGCGTCATCTCATTAAAGGTTGAGAATACGCCTTCGGTACCAATGCCGCTGTCTTTGTAGCCTCCGAACGGCTGCTCAAAGGCGCGGAAGAAGCTGGCCCCGTTGATGACCGCACCGCCGGCTTCCATCTTGGAAGCAACACGGAATGCTGTCTTCTGGTCCCGGGTGAATACACAGCTGGAAAGTCCGAATCTGGAACTGTTTGCGATGGCAATCGCTTCCTCCTCGGTATCAAATCCAATAATCGGAACGACCGGCCCGAAGATCTCCATATCAGACGCCACATCCGCAGCAGATGGTACATCTGTGATGACCGTCGGCTCATAAAATGCACCGTCCCTGTGGCCGCCAAGAATAATTTTACCGCCCTGTTCTACGGTTTTGTTCACCTGCGCTTCTACCTTAACCGCTGCTTTCTCACTGATCAGGCATCCGATCTCAGTGTCGGGATCATCCGGCTGCCCGACCTTCAGGCGTTTAATCCGCGCGACAGCCTTTTCAGCAAATTCGTCCTTCAGCGAGTTATGAATCAGGAACCTCTTGCTCGCACAGCAGACCTGCCCGGTATTGTACATTCTGCCCCAGACCAGTTCCTCGACTGCCAGATCCACATCCCCATCCTCCATGACGATGAAGGCATCGTTGCCGCCCAGTTCCAGCGCTGTGTGAGTCAGATTGGCCGCACAGAGCTTAGCAGTGGAAATGCCGACCTCTGTGCTTCCCGTCAAGGTTACCAGATGCACCCTGGGGTCTGAAATTGCCGCTTCCTTAACCGCACCCGGTGCAGTCAGACACTGAACTGCTCCGTTGGGAACACCAGCCTCACAGAGCAAGCCGGTCAGTTTCAGCAGCGTCAGCGGATTGTCCGAGCTGGGAAGCACGATCGCCGCGTTCCCCATCATCAGCGCAGGCGCTACCTTCTGATCAAACAGATCACAGGGGAAATTGAACGGAATAACGCACGCCACCACGCCGATCGGCTCGCGGGTAATCAGCTGCAGATTCGTATCCTGCCCTTGCTCTGTACCCTGAGGAATGATGCTGCCGTAATAATGCTTCGCATGCTCAATGAAGCCACTGAACCCGATGGAAATATTTCCGATCTCCGCCTGCGCCTCACGAATCGGCTTTCCGTTTTCTGAACAGAGCGTCTGAGCCAGATCTTCTTTGTTCGCGTCTACCAGCTGAAGGAATTTCTTCAACACCTCAGCACGTTTCCAGACAGGAAATTCCGCCCAGATCTTCTGCCCTGCAACCGCAGCGTCCACTGCAGATTTCACATCTGCGGCCGTCGCGCGGGGTACGGATTCAATGACTGCACCCGTCGCCGGATTGATAACATCAAAGGTTTTCCCGCTTTCGCTGTCTGCATATTTTCCATTGACTACCATTTTCATACTCAATCACCTCCGCTTGTCTGCGTCCTATTTTTCAAATCCAGTAAAGGAAAGCATCAGTCCTCCACAGGTATTTTTGCTGTCGTCCTCATACCCGAACTCACCAAAGGTGAACTCGGTGATGAACGGAACCCCATTGGCAGCATCTTTCAGCGTTTTTGCCACCTCGTCGATACGATCGCCGATACCCGCTCTTCTGCCGCCGCAGTGAACCAGCATATAGGCGCCGGGCTTCTTCCCGAGCCTTGTCTTCAGCTTCTCCAGCGTCTCGCCGGTAGAAGAAATCAGCTGATCTACAGATCCATCCATCAGAATCATCGCCGTACCAACCGCCGCATTATTGCCGATATTGAAGGTCATGTCCTCATTGGCGCTCTGCGGATGGCGGATCGCAGTTAAATCGCCGAGCGGATCCTTCACACCGACCGGTGCAGTCACCGAATAGCCCAAAAGCTTTCCGCCCTCGATTTCCTCTTTTTTGGCACCGGTCCATTCCATATATTTCTCCAGCGCCGGCACACCGTCAATTTCGCAAATCTTCCGGTAATCCTCAACCTTCGTAATGATACCGGCCTTTTCCGTCTCCTTGTAGGCTCCTGTATATACATTGGCAAAGCCTTTGTCTGTGTAGAAGAAAGCTACTGCGACGCCGTCCGGTGTCACCATGTCAGAAGTGTACAGAACCCACTCTCCTGTGATGGTATTGTCTGCGGCGCTTCCGCCGAACATCGGCACGCGGCCGATAACCTCTGTTATCCCTTTCAGATAGAATTCCTCTTCACCCGGAGAAGCCACCATGAAGAAGTAATCCGGAGCGCAGTCCCTGCCGGCGTTTTTCATCGCCTCAACGGCGACTTTACGTCCCGTTGCCCGTGCGTCCGCCTCCTTCGGTGAACCCGCAACACCGACCGTCATATCCGCATCACCCATCGCCATGATGCCTACGAACCCGTCATCACCGGTCACAAAGCCCTGATCCGTAATGACTCCCGTAAAGGAAGTGTTGCCGATCAGAGGTACCCCGGGAAGCTCTTTGCCGACGGCTTCCAGCAAAGCCTTTGTATCATACTGAACACCGCTGAAAACGAATGCCACTTTCGCATCATCAACAGCCTTGACTGCCTCCGCAGCTTCTTTTCCCGCCAATGCCGGGCTTGCATTAACACTTGTTCCGGTTTTAGCACTTAACATATCGATCCCTCCAATCTGATTTTTCGGAATTCTTTATCTATTTAAATCATAGTTTGTTCAAAAAAAATGTCAACGAGCCCGGTTTTGTTCTGAGGCACCCGTGTTTCACTATGCGGAACCGAGAATTCTCCATAGCAAAAGGACGCTGGCATGCCAGCGTCCTTTGTTCTATCCGCTTTGATCTGCCATCATGCATCCCGTTGATGCCGATGTGTGTCCCCGTCTGGCTGCATTGTTACTCTTCCCGCCCGGCGGCCTTTCTGCGCCGGATCAGAAGGAGAACAGTCCCCGCAGCCGCACAGGATGCGAAAAGCAGTGCATATTCAAACAGTCCCGTAACATCACCGGTAACCGGGATGCCGCTGCCGATGCCAGTGCCGCTTCCGATGCCTGTGCCGCTTCCGGTGCCGGTGCCGGAACGGCTGACAGCGCTGCCTTTCTTAGGCGCCGCGTTTTTCTCCCACTGGGCATACAAAACATCTTCCGTGCCGGCTTTCAATGTGTAGCTGTCCCCGGCTTTGTATGCGTTTCCGCTTCCGTCTTTTTTGGTGTTCCAGCCGATAAAATGATAGCCGCTGCGGGTAAATCCGTTCTTCTCTACGGTGACATCTTTGCCGGCAGGTGCTTCCGCTCCGGCGACCTTTCCTTTCTCTGCACCGTTGCCGTCATACGTCAGCGTATCATAGGGCGTAAAGGTCCAGGTGCCGTTCAACTTGATATCATCGCCTTGCATCGTCAGCTGCCCACCGGCCGCTTCCGTTCCGTTCATCCAGCCGCC